>NZ_JAGQBA010000003.1:300000-414129 GCF_024345395.1 Cyanobium sp. Tous-M-B4
ACCAGCCTGGGCTGCGACTGGCTGGCTGTGTTGCGGCGGATTCACCTGCCCCTACTGCGAGGGCCTCTGCTGGTGGGATCACTGCTGGTGTTTGTAGATGTGGTGAAAGAACTGCCAATCACCCTGGCCCTGCGGCCCTTCGATTTCGACACCCTGGCGGTGCGTGTATTCCAATACGCCAGTGACGAACGGGTGGGTGCCGCAATGGCACCAGCCGTCATGATCATGGCGTTTGGCTTGCTAGCTGCATTTGCCCTAGTGCCCACCCTGGAGCAGCGCGACTAAGCGCTACCGATCAGGCCCCCATCAGGCACCCTTCAATCAGGCGGCAGCCAAAGGGGCGGAATCAATTAGTTCCGGCGCTAGGCGCATGCCGGCCTCGCCGACGGGGGCCTCGAGCAGCTGGGCCTGGCGAATCCGTGAAATCAGCCGCGTGGTGGTAACCCTGGTGGTGCCGATCAATTCACCGATCCGTTCATGGGTGAGACGAAACGGCAGATCACACCAGCTACCGCAGCGACGACCGAGTCGGCGCACCAGCAGACCAAACAATGCATGTAGCCGCTGGTCAGCGCTACCTAAGTGACGGATGCGCAGTAGCTGCAAGGTCCATTCATTGACGGCATCAAAGCCATCACCCTGCCGGAGCGTGGCGTCACTGCGGAAACTCAAAGGCGTGAGCGCCTCCACGCAGACACCCTCACTGCAGAGGCGCTCGGTGCATAGCTGATCCCCCGCTTGCAGGAAAGCCAAGGTCATCCCCTCGATTTCCTCGCAGGGGCAATAAACGCGAGCCACCCCGTCCAGCACCTCAATGCAGCTACCAGCTGGGAGCAGGGCGGGGTTTAGCAGCACGGTTTGCCCAACCGGCATACGCACGGCGGCAAGGGAATCGGCGGGCAGGAAGCGAAAACTCATGGCCGCGGCAGAAGGCTTGTTGCGAATGAGTCGCAACCTAAACAAGAATGACGCCTTTTGCAAGCGATTCTCAATAACAACTAGCAATTGCAAGAGGGCAGGCGTCCGGGCCAAGCGCGGTTTCAATTGCGCTTTTTGTCTACTTTTTCACCAGTTGCATCTCTAACGCACGCAAAATCGGCCTTTGTAGCTATGGGCTACAACTTGCAGCCAAAATCCTCAGCCATAGGCATCCTGGAATTGCTTCCCACCGACGTTGGGGATTTTCCCTTCATGTTGAACCGCAACCCCATCTGCAGCCGCATCGGCCTGCTGGCCGCTGCCGCGAGCCTGCTGGCGGCAGCTCCAGCCCTAGCCCAAACAGAAACCCTCTACAAGCTAGACACCAAGTGCAGCATCAAAGGCGGTGAACCGCAGGCCTGCGTAGTGGAGGCTGTAAACGAGGGCAATGCAACCCTCTACCGCCACATCATGGGCAAAAACGTCGAAACGATTCGAGTAACCGATAGCCCAGTGCGGATGAGCATTTGGGTTGACAGCACCAAAACCTGGAAAAACCTCGACTCCGCAGCAGCTCGCTTCTCTACGAACACGATCTGCTTCAACGGGCGCGACCTGTGCGTGATCAACCCCAATTACCTCAACAGTGTTAAGGAAGACCGCCCTGACGCAACGGCAGGCCGCGACCTGATCAAGGTGCAGTTCGGCGCTGATGGCCGCATAGATCTCACCTGCTACGACGACGGCTGCAAGGGGGTCGGCAAATGAACAGTGCTCTCAAAACCCCGTGGAGTGGTCTGGGACTGGTGCTGGCGGGAGTGCTGGCCCTGCCGATCGGCACGGCGTTTGCCATTGATCGCCCCATGGCGAATAACCCCATGCCGGATAGCGGCACAGCCCAGCTGCTTGCCCGCGGTGGCGGTGGTGGGGGCTCCCGTGGTGGTGGTGGCGGATCCCGAGGCGGTGGTGGCGGTAGCGGTGGTGGCAGTGCCAGGCGAGCCAGTGGCAACAGCGGCTTCAGCAATGCCGGTGCGGGCCTCAACCGCGGCTCAAGCCGACCCACCGGTGGCTGGAGCAACAATGCCAAGGTTGGTGCGGGAGCCGGAGGGGCCGGAGGACCTTCCCTAAACCGGCCAGCAGCGACTAACCGTTCGGCAGGCGGCACGCGTCAATTACCAGGCGCCGGCCAAGGCGGTGACCGTATCGCCAACCGTGACGGCAATCGAAATGTAAATCGCGATGTGAATCGCAACGTCAATCGAAATGTGAATCGGAATATAAATCGCGATGTGAATCGCAACTGGAACCGAAGCGTCAATATCAACAATGTCAATGTACGCCCAGGTTGGGCGAGGCCCGGATGGGGTGTGGCACGCCCTTGGAACTACGGCTGGTATGGCGGCTGGTCGACCCCAACTTGGGGATGGTGGGGCGCGAGGGCAGCGGCTTGGGGAGTGGCAACTCTCGCCACCGCAGCAATTATTAACGAGTCCGTTAATAATGCCGTAAGCAGCAATACAACTTATATTGTTGTCCCGAATACTAACTATCAGTTGCTATTCGGAACGGTCCAACCATCCGGCACTAATGCAGTGAGTTTTGTGATGCAGGCAGATGGCAACAACTACCAGCTGACTGCTAACTGCAACCAAGGCACAATCAACGGTCAAGAGCCCAGCAATGCCGAAGAGGCCGAGCTACTCAATGCCGCCTGCCAAGTGGCATACGGATCGGTTTGACTGGCTAACAACCCATGGATCTGTCGCCATAGCAGCGGCAGATCCAACTTTTTTGATAAAAAAATTGATGGCAAAATGTAAGCCATCGTTCCAACTTCCATGTATTAGCCGAGATGATGAAGCAACTTCTTGGCAATCAAGCCAGGCAGCAGGCCAGAGCCATACCCATCTTGTTAGGGCTCAGCCTTGGCTGTGGCCTAACAAATGAACTGCGCGCCCAGCAGTCTGATACCGCCGCTGGTAATCCCCCTAGCGAAGAGACTCCCGCTGTCTCCACACCCCAGCCAGCGGCTGCCACTCCTTGGGCAGGCACAATTGAGTTATATGGCTTTGCTCCAGTGCGTAGCACCGGGACAACAACTGTCACAAATGGAACAAGAAACTTCAGTACGGACACCGATCTGAATCTCGGTGAAGTTCTTTCTAAGCTGAAGTGGGCAACCACCCTGCGCGGTAGCATCGAAAAGGATCGACTAGGTGTTTTAGTAGATCTGGATTACGTCAAACTTGGGCAATACGGATCAAAAACAGGCCAGCGTGGGATTTTCACGGGGAGTGCCGATGTCACCGCTAGCCAGGGTATTTACGATCTTGCCCTGCGCTATCGCTTTGGGGATCGAGAAGCTGCAGTGGGCAAGCCGGGGCAATTCAGCCTGATCCCCTACGCCGGCATACGGGTAATCGATGCCCAGTTGGATGTGGCAGCCCAGATTCAAGGCAGTGGAGGACGGGTCAGTTTTGAACGAGAAGGTTCTTTTGGACGCACCTGGGTTCAACCTCTTTTGGGAACCCAAGCTACGATTTTTATGTCTCCCCGCTTACGGGCATTTGCCCGCGCCGACATCGGTGGCTTTGGGCTAAGTGGATCAGAAGATCTTTCCGGAAACGCCCAGATCGGCCTTGGCTATGCAGTTGGCAATAGCACTGACCTAAACATTTCCTGGCGCTATTCGGGGATCAATTATAATACTGGCAATACCCCCGATAGTGGCTACAGCAGCTATCGGAACGGCTTTGAAATTGGCCTCAAATTCTTCTTCTAACTAAAATGAAACGTCGCACCACTTTTCTTTCAGACTTCAAGGCATTTGTCGGCAAAGGTAATGTTGTCGATCTCGCTGTTGCAGTGGTTATCGGCGGAGCTTTTGGCAAAGTAGTGGATGCGGTAGTCAGCCTAGTGATGACCTCACTGCTTGCTCCTACGCTGAAAGCTGCCAATGTGTCGGCTATCAGCGCTTTGCCAGCAGGAGCTGTGCTCGTGGCGCTGATCAATTTCATCGTGATCGCCTTCGTGGTGTTCCTGATCGTGCGCGGCCTTGAAGCCATGAAGCGTGGCGAACGACCGATCTCAGCTCCCGATCCCCAGGTTCAACTTGCTGCTGCCGCTACCCGCCTGGCAGAAGCTTTAGAACGTCGCCAGCTCTGAAGGCCTCACCACACAGCGAAAACCCATATGGCCCGTGGAGGTATCAAGCCCCTGGGCCATTCGAGCTGCTGGTCGGTAACGACGGCAATAGCTAGGTGCACATAAATAAGAACCGCCCTTAACCACTTTGCGTGGTTGCTCGCCGTGCTGGGAGTGGCGATCGATGCTCGCTTCACGCGCTTTGACTTCGGCGGCTGCGGCGCAACAGCCTCCCGTGCTCTGCTGGTGGTGGCCATACCAGCTATCGGTCCACTCCCACACATTGCCGATCATGTCGACTAGCCCATAGCCGTTGGCAGGAAAAGCGCCTACGGGGGAGGTGCGCTCGTAGCCATCTAAGCGGCTGTTGTGGTGGGGGAAATCACCCTGAAAGGTATTAGCTAGGGGCACCCCACCGGGATAGAGCTCTTCACCCCAGGCAAACTCGACATTGCACAGGCCGCCCCAAGCAGCCCGCTCCCATTCCTCCTCCGTAGGCAACTGTTTGCCGCACCAGCTGGCGTAGGCCAAAACGTCCTCCCAGGCAACATGGACCACCGGATGCTGCTCGCGGCGCTTAATCGAACTTCCCGGCCCCTCCGGATGACGCCAGTTTGCTCCGGCAAGATATTGCCACCAGCGGTAGTGGCTTCCAGGCCCTAGCGGCCCCGGGGGCGGCACAAAAACAATTGATGCCGGCGCTAATCGTTCGTGATTGGCGCCGGGATAGAGAGCGGGGTTTGCTGGCTGCTCCGCCAGCGTGCGGTAACCGGTCGCTTTCACAAAGCTCCGAAACTGGGCGTTAGTAACGGGAGTGCGATCGATCCAGAATCCAGCAACCTCGACGTCATGGGCCGGAGCCTCCTCGGGGTAGTGGTGGTCTGACCCCATCCGGAAGCCGCCCGCCGGTATCCACACCATTCCAGGGAATGGGGGACGACCGGGGGATCGGGCGGTGCCGGCTGACATGGCGGCAGGATCAGGGTCCGCCGACAGTATTCACCATCTTCTCCATCACCTGCTGCAGCGAGAAGCTGGCAGCCTTTTGGCGGGGTGGGTATTCAGCGAAGGTGGCGAGGAACTGGGCCACGTAGGTCTGGGCTGGTACCAGAAGGAAAATGTGATCAAACATCCAGTCCCAATAGGTGTTTGAGGTCACATCAGCGCGCTCATAGGGGTCGGTGAGCAGGTTGAAGATCTTGGGTACCCGCAGAGCCGTAAATGGTTCGGCCCAGATCTGGCAAGTGCCCTGGGAGCGCTGCTCCATGAACACAAACTTCCAGTTGTCGTAACGCAGACCGGTGAGGTCGCCGTCGTCGGAGAAATAGAAGAACTCAACCCGGGGACTCTTTTCAGCCTGGCCAGTCCAATAGTCGAGCATGTTGTAACCATCGAGGTGCACCTTGAAGGTCTTATTGCCCACCTGATAGCCCGCCTTAAGCTTCTCCTTGATCTCAGGCTCTCCAGCCGCCGCAAGGATGGTGGGCAGCCAGTCGAGGTGGCTACAGATACCGGAGAAGATGGTGCCTGGAGCAATGTGCCCCGGCCAGCGCACTAGGGCCGGCACCCGATAAGCCCCTTCCCAATTGGTATTCTTCTCGCTGCGGAAGGGTGTCATGCCGGCATCAGGCCAGCTATTCATGTGGGGGCCGTTGTCGGTGCCATACATCACGATGGTGTCGTCGGTGACACCCAACTCGTCGAGCAGGTTGAGCATTTCACCAATGCACTCGTCGTGATAGATCATCACGTCGTGATACTCCGACTGCCAGCGACCGCTGCGGCCCACATCCTGGGGACGCGCATAGGTACGGAAGTGCATGTGGGTGGTGTTGAACCAGACGAAGAAGGGCTCACCAGAGGCAACGGCATCGCGAATGAAACGCTTTGCCTCAGCCATGAATTCGTCATCGGCCGTCTCCATCCGCTTACGGGTTAGGGGGCCGGTATTTTCAATCCGTTGGCTGCCATCACCATTGGCCCAGCAATGCAACACACCACGGGGGCCGAAACGCTCCTTGAAGTTCGGGAAATCTTCAGGCGTGGGATAGTCGCGCAGCTCCGGCTCCTCCTCGGCATTGAGGTGATAGAGGTTGCCAAAAAACTCGTCAAAACCGTGCATGGTCGGCAGATGCTCATCGCGATCGCCGAAGTGGTTTTTGCCAAACTGGCCGGTGCGATAGCCCTGGGGCTTGAGCAGTTCAGCAATGGTGGGATCTTCCGCTTTAAAGCCAGCTTCGGCGCCAGGCAGCCCCACCTTGCTAAGACCGGTGCGGAAGACGCTCTGGCCGGAGATGAAGGCCGCACGACCAGCGGTGCAGCTCTGTTCGGCGTAGTAATGGATGAAGCGACCACCCTCCTTGGCTACGCGGTCAATGTTGGGGGTCTGATACCCCATCAAGCCATCGCTGTAGCAACTCAGATTGCTTTGGCCGATGTCGTCACCCCAGAGGATGAGAACGTTGGGTTTTCCGTTTGGCATGGGAAGCAAGAAGACGAATACGCCTGCCTAAAGGATGGAATGGCTGCAGAACATCGCTGGAAACGTATGCACTTCTTCACACCAAAATATTCAGGCCAGAATTTATTTGCGCAAATGCAAATATTGGCGCAAACGCAAAGAATCAATGCTAGGAGCGAATCTGCCAGCTGGATTGCAATCCAACATTTTTCAGACCTGAAGACTGCGCTGCCATCTCAGAAATGGAATCGATAGCAACACAGTTATCAATAGATACACCAGAATGCCAAGTTTGACGGCGGGCACTTCCGGGGCATAAATGCCAGCCAGCAACAACGCAAGACCTGGATTACGCATTGATGTTACTAACGCCAGGGTGACCCCTAGGCAGGGATCTCGGTTAGTGAGGCCATAGCCCAAAGCCAGGCTGATCAACACCAAAGCCGCCATCACCGGCAGGGCAATCAGATTGGCGCCCACATAGGTAACCAAAAGCGGCGCCGTTTTCCACAACACCACCAACACGAGCAGCAGCAGCAGCCCGTTCGCGAGGCGATCGAGAGGACTTTCTAGTCGGCTTGCCCACTTGGGCGCTAAGCGCCTCAATAACAAACCCAGCAACAGGGGGAGCAGCTGAACCAGGGCCACCTGCGCGGCTACATGGTGCGACTGAACCTGCCAACCCTCAACTCCAAAGATGCGGGTGAAGCCGCTCGCCAGCAGAGGAATGGTGATGATCGCCGCCAGGGCTGCGGCCACTTGGAGCAGGGCCGCCAGGATCCGATCTCCTCCCTGCTTGCCTGCCTTGCGCATCAGCAGGGGAGCACTGGGGCAAACAGCCATCAGAGCGATAGAAAATCGAGCCGGCTGGGAGAGGGCCATGGTGGGCGGCAGCAACAGCAACAGCGCAGCTGCCACAGGCACGAGCAGGCAGGTGCCGATGAGACCACGCAACAGCAGACCCCGGTGCTGCCGCCAGCGACTTAAGCCATCGAGGGGCAGTCCCACCCCCAGGGCAAACATGATCGCGAACAGGGTGGCAGTAACCAACAGGGGCGGCGATTGAGCCATCGGAGCAAGGCGCGGAACAGCAGATCAAAAAGAACCAGGTGGCTGGGGCCTAGCTGCCGGCGCGGGCAGCAATCAGCCCCAGGGCCAGCACCCCGATCAAAGTGAGGATCACAGCTGTAGCGGCAGCTATGTGGGGCTTGTCTCGGTAGACGTAGTCGTCTAGATGGAGACGGCGCAGCTCTTTGCGGTATTGGACCGTGGCTCCGGCCATGGCGAGAATCCCCGTGATCGTGAAGGCCGCCGCCACTAGCTGCACTCCCCACTCCACCTGGGCACCTTGGCCACCGACAGCACGATCGATTGCTCCCACGATCTTGTCTAGGCCGAAGCCAAAACTGATCAGCGAGAGACAGGTGCGGATCCAGGCCATCAGGGTGCGTTCGGCCGCATCCCGATTGCGTTGCTTGGCCAGTTCGTTGGTGAGATTCATGGGCGCCCCTCCGGGCTCAGGGATCGATGGGATGCTTCAGCCTCCAAATCACGGGCTAAAAACACATTGAGCAAGGTGCGGATCACGGCCACCACGCCCAATTGGATCAGATGGGCACCGGTTGGAGAAGTGGAGGTGGCGACGATGTCTGCCCCGAGCTGAAACTCCAGAGCCATCGCCAACCAGCTGCCGAAGGTGAGCCTTACCGCCTGAAAAGCACTGGGGCCGCGCCGCCTGGCACGCCAACCCTGCCAAGATTGGCGCAGGGTGATCAACAAACCGAGCACCACTGTGGCGAGCGAGAAGGCCTCAAGCACGCTGCGCAGGGCCATGGCCAGGGTGGCCAGTCCCTGATCAAAAACAAGCAAAAAGCTTGGCTCGGAGCTAGGCATCGAAGTCAGCTGGCAAGCACGGGTACATTCACTTTCCCAAACCTAAGGAGCACTGCCGATGCCGTCAGCTGCGCTGACGCTTTTGCAAAAGGCTGCGCTTAATGGTTGTCTTGAGGTGTATGCGGGAGCTACTCCGCCGCCGCACAGCTGGGGCAGAGGCCCCGAACGTTGAGCACGCACTCAAGCAAGCGGAAGCCATAGCCACCCGCGGCCCGCTCGCCAGCCTGGAGAACTGCAGAATTTTCAAATTCCTCAGTGCGGCCGCAACGCACACATACCAGATGGTGATGGTCGCGGTGGGCGTCACTGGCCAGCTCAAAGCGGCGACCACCCTCTGGTAGCTCCAGCTCCTGCAGCAGCCCCATGGAGCTCAACAGCCGCAGAGTGCGATACACCGTGGCGAGTGACACCCGCTCCTCGCTGCGCAGCAGACGCTGGTGCACCTCTTCAGCGCCCAGGTGGCTGCCTTCACCAATGCGCTCAAACAGGGCCAACACCCGCTGGCGCTGGGGCGTCAGCCTCTGGCCGCGATCGTGCAGGCTGGAGCGCAGGCCATCGCCACCGGTGGAAAGGGTTGCAGCTTGGGGCTGGGCTCCAGGGCTGAGTCGGGCGGTCACAGCATGATCCCAGGCTTCTCAACAATAGATGTAGTTGCGAAGAGGTGCCATGAGCAAACCCCGGGCCGTCTTTCTCGATGCCCTCAGCCTGGGCCCGGTAGACCTGGCTCCCCTGGAGCGTCATGCCGAGCTGATCTGCTGGCCCAGCACCCCGCCGGAGCTACGCCTGGAGCGGCTGCAGGGGGCCGAGATCGCGATCACCAACAAGATCCGGCTGGATGGAGAGCTGTTGCGGCAACTGCCCCAGCTGCGGCTGATTTGCGCAGCCAGCACCGGCACAGACCAGATCGATGGCCAGTCCTGCAGCGAGCTGGGTATTGCCGTTCGCAATGCCGGTCGATACAGCACGGCCTCGGTGGTGCAGGTGACCTGGGCCTTGATCCTCGAGCTGGTCTGCGATCTGCAAACCCGGCGGCGACAAGTGCTGCAGGGCGACTGGCAACGCAGCCCAGTATTTTCCCTGGTGGAGCCGGAATTTAATGAACTAGCAGGCCGCACCCTCACCGTGGTGGGAGCCGGCACCATCGGCCGAGGCGTGGCAGCCGTTGCGGAGGCCTTCGGGATGGAGGTGCGGCTGATCACCAGCCGCAGCAGGGCCGGCGAACTCGAAGCCGCCCTGCGCCAGGCGGATGTGCTGAGCCTGCATGCCCCGCTCACCCCGGCGACCCGGGGCCTGATCAACGCCGAGCGGCTGAGCTGGTTGAAGCCGCCTGCCGTACT
The DNA here is from genome assembly GCF_024345395.1 of Cyanobium sp. Tous-M-B4. Lineage (NCBI taxonomy): Bacteria > Bacillati > Cyanobacteriota > Cyanophyceae > Synechococcales > Prochlorococcaceae > Cyanobium > Cyanobium sp. Tous-M-B4. The sequence continues at coordinate 309,754 of NZ_JAGQBA010000003.1, forward strand.
GGTGAACCTGGGCCGGGGCGGCCTGATCGAGCTGCCGGCCTTAATTGAAGCCCTGGAGCAGGACCGCCTGGCTGGAGCTGCGCTCGACGTGCTTGACAAGGAGCCGCCAGGCGACGAGTTGGAGGCCCTTAAAAAGGTGCCAAACCTGATCCTGACGCCCCACATCGGCTGGGCTTCCCGCCAAGCCCGCCAGCGCCTGGTGGCCGCCCTTGCGGAAGCCCTGGAGATCCATAGGGGGATTACACCCGAAGGATCGGCGACATGTGAAGGCTCATGAAAACGCCCATGCCCTAAAAGCCGCTTGATAAATAATTAGGCGCTCTATGTGTAGGGCGAGCTTTCAGAGAGTTATATGTCTAAAATCTCACCCTTGCTGTTCAAAAAGCCTTCGACATCATCGTCGACGAATGCCGTTATTCCATAGGCTCGACTAAAAAACTTTGTTTGGCCACCTTGAGCTGAAATTGACCATTTGCGACTATTTTCAAGCTCAGGAAGAAATAAATAATCAGCCCCCTTGCCGCCCTTGGCGAAAACCTCAACCTGCAAACCCGTACCGTTTACGACACTAATAATGTCGTCGTCATTGCCACCATGTACCGATATCGAACCAACTTTCCCCGCATAATCAACTTCCCTACGGGTGGGCGCAATTCCAATTATATCATCTCCATCTTTACCCTTAACATTTTTTCGATCACCAGCCACCGCATAGCGTTCAATTTTTTCCCAATCGAATTTATCTTTTGCGCTGGTACCCAGTACAAAAACCTTATTGGACTCATTCTTGATAGTTATCGATCCGATCGAATAGGTTGACATTTTGGCAGCCAATTTATACTTATTCAACATCATCGCACACCAGCCGTCGACAGTCAACGGTCACAATTCCTTATTAGCTGCGCGACTTGGCAAGCAATTGTGCAGCGAGATTAGTCCGCAACCTCGGCATTGATCTAGCCGCCCCTATCAAGCCAGAAGCAGACAAGAGTCATACCCAGAGGACACGAGCTCCTTAAATATTCTTAAATGCAAGGGCTTGTCCCTGAATGATCGGACTGATTGGATATTTGCTTGTAAGCGCCTCGCGGCGGGGTTTTGTGATCCGCCGGCAGCATCAGCCCTGCGCCTCTCCCCCCCCCCGTGGCGACGAAGGCAGACTGAACCCATCTCCCCAGGCCGCGAGCTGCCATGCCCACCCAAGCCGCCGTTCAGGCCTATTACGGCCAGGAGCTCACCGGCACGGCCGACCTCAAAACCAGCGCTTGCTGCGATGCCGACGCGGTGCCGGCCTGGCTGCGGCCGCTGCTGGCCCGGATCCACCCCGATGTGCTGGCGCGCTACTACGGCTGCGGCCTGGTGTGCCCGCCCCTGCTGGAGGGCTGCCGCATCCTCGATCTGGGCTGCGGCACGGGCCGCGACGTCTACGCCCTAGCCCAGCTGGTGGGAGCGAGCGGCTCAGTGGTGGGCGTCGACATGACGCCGGAGCAGCTAGCGGTGGCCCGCGAGCACCTGGACTTTCATGCCGAGCAGTTCGGCTACGCCAACGTGTCGTTTCTGGAGGGCACGATCGAAGCTCTCGAGGCCCTGCCCCTGGAGCCCGGCAGTTTCGATGTGGTGGTGAGCAATTGCGTGCTCAACCTCTCCACCGATAAAGCGGCTGTGCTGCAAGGGGTGAAAGGGCTGCTCAAACCCGGCGGGGAGCTGTACTTCTCCGATGTGTATGTGGATCGGCGACTGCCGGAAGCGGTGCGGCGCGATCCAGTGCTCTACGGCGAATGCCTGGGCGGAGCCCTCTACTGGAACGACTTCCTGCGCCTCGCCAAGGGTGCTGGCTTCCCCGACCCACGGCTGGTGAGCGACCGCGAGCTCCGGATCACCGAGCCGGCCCTGGCGCCCCTGGTGGGCGAGGCCCGCTTCTATGCCGCCACCTACCGCCTGTTCAACATCGCCGAACTGGAGGATGCCTGCGAAGACCATGGCCAGGCCGTGATCTACCGCGGCACGATCCCCCTCCACCCCAACCGCTTTGACCTCGATGGCCACCACGCCATCGAAACCGGCCGGGTGTTTCCGGTTTGCGGCAACAGCTTCCGCATGCTGCAGGCGACGCGATTTGCGCCCCATTTCACGTTCATCGGCGACTTCAGCCGCCATTACGGCCTGTTCCCCGGCTGCGGCAGCAGCCTGCCCTTCACGGGCAGCGGCTCCGGTGAAGCGACTAACAACGGCAGCTGTTGCTGATGAAAGACGCCCTGCTGGCACCGCTGTTTTCGGGACCGGCTATCACGCCGGTGCTCGACAGCCACGACTTCGACCAATGGCGGCAGGTGATCGAAGGCACCCTCGGGGACCATCGCAGCACCCTGCGCTCACCGTCCTGCAGCTTCCGCACCCGCGTCGCCATCGGCCAGGCGGGCCCCCTGCAAGTGCTGCACCTTCAGGGCCAGGGACAGGTGGAGCTGCAACGCATCCAGGACGCCAACAAGGCGGTGATGTGGTTGCCGCTCCAGGGTTGGAGCCAGGAACAGATCAACGGCCGCTGGGAGACTGCTGAGCCCGGCGAAGCCCTGCTGATGCGGCCGGGCGATCGGCTGGAAGGCATCACGAGCCTGCGGCTGGAAGGGCTCTCGATCGTGCTGCCCCCCGACCACCTCCACTCCAACTCACCCGCCCGTATCGGGGCCGGACGTCACAACCGGGCCCTGGTGAAGGCCGCCCTGGGCTTTGCCGAGGCCGTGGCCATGGGCCGCGCCGGAGCGGAGCACGCCGCCCTGGCGCTGCTGGATGCGCTCCAGAGCTGGGAGCTCCAAACCGCCCTCCTGCAGGGCCAACCCCGGGAGCGCATCACCACGGTGCGGCGACGGGCCTATGTGGAGCAGGCCAGCCAATGGATGGGCCTCCACCTGCACGAGGCCATCGACATCCGCCGAATCAGCACGGCGATGGGCGTGTCGACCCGAACGCTGCAATACGCCTTCCTGGATGATCGGGGCCATTCGCCCATGGCGGAACTAAAGCGGCTGCGCCTGCGGCGACTGCGCCAGCTGTTGCTCGATCCCGAGCAGCGCCAGCACTCCACCGCCGAGCTGATGGTGGGCACCGGCTTGCTGGCCTGCGGAGCCACGGCCGCCGATTACCGCCGTTACTGCGGGGAATCGCCGCGCGAAACCCGCCAGCAGTCCCAGAACAGGTGATCCACGGGGCTGGGCTGGAGCGGCCGGCCCACGTTGAACTGCTGCCGCACCTCCGATAACGGCAAGGGGGCCAGGGCAAGGTGAAAGCGCTGGCACTCCAACCCGACGCCAGCGTGAGGGTGGAACTTCAGGTAGCGGAGCGCTACGCCGATCTGATCGGGCCCCGAAGTGTGACCAGCCAAGGCCAAGAAGGCTTCGTGGGCGATCAATTCGTGGTGATCAGCCCCGATCCCCAAGGCCCATCCAAGCGGGCCAAAGCCGGCAAGCGCAGCCTGCCCTACGAAGAGCCCATCGCGATCAGCAGCGTGATCAATCAGCTAGCGCAGACCCAACTGCTGCTGCAGGCCACCTTGCGCAACACCACCGCCCTCACCGCCGAAGACATCCCTCGCGTGATGGGAGACATGCGCCGCACGCTGCAGGATGCCGGCCGACTGGCCTCCACCTTGGATCGCGCAGCGGCCTCCACCGCACCACAGCTACGCCACACACTCCAGCAGGTGGAACGCACGGGCTCCAGCGCGGCCCAAACAGCCACTGAGGCGCAACGCCTCTTCGCTGGCAGCAGGCCGGCCCTGATCAGCACCCTCGAGGAGCTGCAGCGGGTGAGCACGCTGAGCTGGCGTCTGCTGGAAGGGTTGGTCGGACTAACAGGGATCGGAGCCGCCAGCGGCAGCAACTCCCCTCAACCATCCGCGACGTCACCGCCAGCAAGACCCGCCCCATAAGCCAGAGGTTCGGCCAAGGACATCAACCAGTACTGGCTACGCCAGCGAGAAGCTTGTAGTTGACCTGAAAGCTGCCCTCAGTGAGGTGGGCGGTACTGTCCCCTAATAGATCAGGATGCTGCGCAGGAGAGTCGTTTCGACGAGTTCGAAACGGTCGTGCCCCATTAAGCCCACGGGCAAATGACGCGATCTGTAGCGCAGCTGCGGCAAACCGCCTACCAATGGTGCTGACACCACCAGCACGCCGTGCCGCTGCTTCACGACGCCGACATCATCCTGCTGCTCTCCGTGGACGTCGTGGGCAGCACCGCCTTCAAATCCCGCCATCCCTCGGTCGGGATGGAACCGGGGTGGGTGCCGGCCATGCAGCACTTTTACAGCCACACCATCCGCACCGTGATGCGGAAGCTCAATGCCGTGCGCTCAGCGCGATCTGGCTTTCGTGGCCGTGGCCCGATGCCACGTCTCAGCGTCCACAAAGTGATTGGAGACGAAGTTCTCTTTGCCTGCTCACCGCAGACCCCCCTGGATTTCGCCGACAGCCTTGAGCTGTTCACCAACTTGGTCGCAGAGCTGAACGAGGAGTACACCAGGGGTTACGGCTTCGGTATTCACTCCGCTGCCTGGGCAGCGACTCTGTTGTCCCGGAATCGCGCGCTCCGCATCGAGGAATTGGACACCCCGGAAGATCCTTACTACGAGTTCGTGGGTCCCGACATCGACCTTGGTTTCCGGCTGATCAAACATTGCCCAGTGGGTCGGGTCATCGTTCCCGGCGACCTACCGGTGATGCTGAATGGCTACGGCCTCATGTTTGAGCAGATCGGCACCGCCAGCCTGCAGGGGGTGACCTTAGATCCTTACCCGGTGTTGCTGACCCGTAGCGGGAAAATCTGAAGAGCTGGAGCTGGTGGAGACGGTGCAAGAGTGAAGGCCAACTCAGAGTGTTCTACGCCGATCCGCTCGGCGTTGAGGCCTTACGCGCCACCAGTCGGGGGGAAGGCCCACCGCCACAAGAGGCTCTCTCGCAGCGGGAGGAAGAGGTGCTGCAACTGGTCACCCGTGGCTACACGAACAAGGAAATGGCCGAGGCCCTGTTTGTCTCTGCCGAGACGATCAAAACGCACGTCACCAACATTCTCGGCAAACTGCAGGCCCGCGATCGCACCCATGCCGCCGTGATCGGTATTCGGCTAGGGCTGGTGAGTTGGGAGCCGGCATAGCCCACCCAGCTGCAGGGTTGTGGCAAATCGCCCGAATGGGGGATGCACCACCGGCTCCTGCCCGCGATGCTGAAGGGGTCTGCTCAACCGGCCATGGCCCCAGCATTTCGTGTTTTGCCCCTGGTGCTGCTTGGGGGCCTGAGCAGCGCCGCGCTCGCGGCCACGCCCGCCACCACCCTCAGCCTGCAGGGCGTGAGCTTTCAGGTAAAGACGACTGGGCAGGGGTCAGTGCGGCAGCTGGTGGTGAAGGCACAAGAAAACGGCCATGCCTACCCAGCGGTGAAGCAGGAGTTACTCGGCTCCCTCAGCGGCAGTGAGGTGGAAGACCTCAACAGCGATGGCCGGCCCGAGCTGGTGCTGTTTGTCACGAGCGCCGGCAGCGGCAGCTATGGCTCGGTGCTGGCCTGGAGTGCCAGCAAGGGCCACACCCTGCTGCCAATCACCATGCCGGACCTAAGCGGCAAGTTGGCCCAGGGCTACATGGGCCACGATCAATTCAATGTGGTGGAAACCACGCTGGTGCGGCGCTTCCCGATCTATCGCGCGGGCGACAGGAATGCCAAGCCCACAGGCGGCACCCGCCAGATCAACTACAAAATGGTGCCCGCTGAGGCGGGCTTCCAGTTCAAGCCAGTGAGCAACACCACCTTCCAGTGAGGTGTTGATCCCCAAGGGCTAGCTGAACAGCTCCAGCAAAGACTCCATTGCGATAGCCATGACGCTGCTGAACCACCTTGCCGCCGCTGGCCTGATCTGCGGCGGCCTGATGCTGCCGGCCCAGGCCTACGACCTGCAATACCGCCAGAACGGCACCACCTTCACGGCGCCGCAGCTAATGGAGATCTTCAATGGCAGCTTGCCGGCGCAATACGACCAGCGCTGGACCACCTACCTCCTGCTCGACGCGCACGCCAACAAAAACCTGGTGGCGATCACCCTGGGTCTGAGCCCACGCGTGGGCCAAAGCCAGGCACTGCTGCCAGTGGCAACGTTCAGCGTGATCGAGCCCCTGCCGCGCACCGCGGCGCAATGGCAACAGCTGTTGGGAGGTGTGGCGAGCCAATACGCCCGGCTCATGCTCGACAACCACAGCCAGATCAAACCATGATCTGAACTACAGCCGGTATAGCCAGAAGCAGGTAAAGGGCATGCCATTACTGGGGCATAGAGAGTATGGGGAACTGCTGCGCCGATTGCCGATCAGGGCGACAAACCCTCCAGACCCAGCGTGTCAGCATGAAAGTATTGCTTTATGACGGAAGCCGAGCTGCAGCGATAGCGCGGTGAAGGCCCAAGAAGAACGCTGAGAGACCTTCTTTATCAGAAACCCTTGACAAAAGCAGGCAAACAGAATTGGTCCAACAAGACTTGCGCATAAATGACATTGACGCGGGGCAGCACATCTACTTGACAAAGGCTCGCATTTTCTGTAAAATACATCAAATATTCTCATCAAAGGCGGCGCCAAAATGCTCTCCCGCGGCAAATGCTTATCTATAATTATTACTGCAGCAGTCGGAAGCCCGCTAAGGGCGGCGGCCCAGGCGTTTCCAGTCACTCAGCCCACGACTGTCTACTCCGGCGGATATACCTACACCCTATCTTCTGATCTCGGCCCAATTAACAAGATCTGGGAAGGACGTGTCCAAAATTCGTCGTGGTTTAAAGATTTCAACCTGGCAAGAGAGATCAGTCTTGCGGCAGGCCTGTCAGTAGGTCGAGATGATCGCCCGAATATAGACGAGGGACCTTGGTTTATTTGGAACTATGGCCCCGGGGTTCTCTCGTCAGAAATCGTTGCGGAGCACTGCTCCTTCTTGCAAACTAAAATTATTAATGACACTCGCGTAAAATGCGTTACCGCAACATCTTACCAAGGCCAGCTGTATGCCTACGAGTCCCAGCCTAGAACTCGCACAACAATTGCGTCGAGTGGCAACGCCATAGGAGGTACGGGTGTAAACCTGACAAGCAATCTAGGAAGCAAACTACTGCCTGAGTTTACGGGCGGCACGCTTACGGTTTCAGGCAGCGGTCCGATCAGCGTTACCAATAATTTTACCCTTGATGCTTCAGTAAAAAATGCTATAGATGCTGCTGGCAGTAGCGCAATATTTAGCGGAGTATTTAGCGACAAAGCGGGCACCATTGGCCGCATCACATTCACAAACAGCACTCCATCCAGCAGTCCTGTTATCACGCTCACCGGGAAAAGCACCTATAGCGGTGTAACCCAAATTACTGGCGGAACAATTCTTCGGCTAGGGACAGAAAATGCTCTGCCAGTAACATCAAGACTAATCAACTCAACACGCAACAGCAGCGCGAGCGCCTTGGAGCTCAACAACTTCAATCAGACCTTGACGGCAATCTCGGGTTTTGGCCGCATCAGCCTGGGAACAGCAACGTTAACGATTAATGGACCAGCAGGGGTGGAAACAGCTTGGCTTGGTTCCATTGATGGCACAGGTAGCTTGATTAAAGATGGGGCCTCCAGGCAGTCGTTAAGCGGAAACCTTACTTATACCGGTCCCACGGAAGTAAAGGCGGGAAATCTAGGAATTAATCGCTCAAGCAATTCTCCGGTGACTGTTGGAAGCTTGGGAACACTTTCCGGTATTGGAACTATTAATGCTTCTGTGTTCAATAACGGCACCGTGGAGCCTGGGGGATTCACCGGAGGGCGTTCCAGTCTTGGCACCCTTACCATTAACAATGGGTTATTCACCCAGGCGAATACTGGGACCTTGGCTCTAGAAATTAACGGCACCACCTCGGATCTATTGCGGTTTACGGGATCGGGGAAGGTGTCTGATTTGGCTGGCACTGTCAAGATTTCGGGCAATCCAACCCCTGGGCTTGTTTATACAGGGATCTCGGGGCCGACGGCTTATTCAGGGGCAAGCGTAGCTAATTCTGATACATCAAGCGTGGTGATCGCATCTGGCTATAAGTTTTGCCGGGAAGATGATGCTTGCTTCAAGAGTCTGAACGGATCGCCGAGTGTTGATGCCACGAAGCTCCAGTTTGGTTGGGCATCACTCGACACCACAGCCGCAATAGTTCCTGTCAAAGATGTGACTCCTCAGCAAGCAATCACCTTCGCAAAGAATAAAGGTGGTCCCATCACCAAGCTGATCACTGATCCGGTGCCTGCTCCCGCGCCTGATCCCAAACCCGGTCCCAATCCTGATCCCAAGCCAGGTGCCAGGACCCTGATGGGAACTTGTCTTGCCAATACCAACGATCCATCTGGTTGCAATACCGCCTTGCAACCAGGTCAGCCCACGCAGCCAGTTTCTCCGAACCTGGTGACTGTGGCTAAAGGGTTTGATGGTGGAAACGCCGCCATTGCTTCTGTTGTGAACTCCGGCGTGAGCGGTGGCTCCTCGATTGCAGCGGCCACAGGTACTCCCACGGGCTACACAACCAAGCAGGCAAAAGCGGCTGGTCTTCCCTCGGACTTCGTGACGGTGCTCAGCGCTGTCAACAGCCTCCCCACCCGCTCAGCAGTGATCAGCTCGCACCACCAAGTGACGGCTGAACCCTATGCCTCGATGCAGTCGGTGGCTCTCGAGGCGATGGAGCAGTTCCGCTTCAATGCAATTGCTCTTTCAAGGGGCGATAAGGCGATACGATTGTTCACAGAGGCAGACGCGTGCAAGCTGGATGACGGGAGCTTGATCCCCGCCAGTAGTGAACAGCGGCCTACTGATTGCAAACCCCAAAAGGTCTCACAGGCATCGCGCTGGTCGCTGCTGATCGATGCCACTAACACTCAAGCCAACCTCGACGGCACCAACGATTTGGCCTCGCTGGACTACAACATCTTTCAGAGCACCTATGGCCTGCAGTACGACGCCTCACGCCAGTGGAGCATCGGTGGCGCGTTCGGATACGGCCAGGCCAACCTTTACAACTACGAATACGCCAACAGCACAATCGACTCCAGCACCTACAGCGGTGGCGTCTGGGCGATCTACCGACCAAGGGATGCTTGGAAGATCACTGGCCTGCTGGGCTACATGAACCTTCAGTACGACTCCAGCCGGCAGATTGATTTCGGCGGCCTGAACCGCAACGCCCGGGCTACCTGGAGCGGTAATGGCTTCACCTCAGCCCTGGAGGTGCAGTACGACTGGATCCTCAGCGCCAACAAGGCTGATCGCAACGCTGTTCGGCTCAAACCCAACACCTACCTCTCCTACAGCCTGCACAATCAAGGTGACATCACCGAATCCGGTGCTGACTCGCTCAACCTGGCGATTGATGGCCATACGGCTGACTCCTTGGTCTATGGCATCGGCTTCACCCTGGAAACTCCGTTGCAGCTAGCACGCAGCACCCGTCTGATACCCCGGCTGTCAGTGGGATACGAGCACGACTTCAACGGTGACAGCAGCGAGGAGCATCAGCTCAGCGCCTCTTTTGCCGATGTGCCCGCCCTTGGTTCGCTGGATGTGCTGGGTCAAAACCGCGGGGCCAATGATCTGAACGTGGGCCTGAGCGTTGAACTGGAAACCTCCGACCAGTTCTCCCTTTATGCGGGAGTTGGTGGCTCTTTCTGGAGCAATGGCAACGAGATCAACTACGGCGGCGGCCTGCGCTGGCGTTTTGGTGGGGCACCCAAGGCAACCATCGCCAAGGCTCAGCCAGCTCCTGCGTCTACATCGGAACCCAATGCTGCCCCCGCCGTGGAACAGCCTGAGGCCCCATCCATTCGTGGGCTGTGGTGATTGCCCAGGTGGGGGGATCTCCGATGAAGTTCCCCAGCCGGCCGTGTTAACCCCTTAGCGGCGACTCACTTGCCTTCCCAGCCTGCCTCGTATCCAGCCTGGAAGTAGGAAGCATTGCGGCTGTCGTATTTGCCGTTGTGGCGCTCGTAGGCGTTGCTGAGATTCGCCTTGCGATCCGTGCGGCCGGCCTTGTAGCCATCTTTGTAGTAATCGCACTTGATGGTCCCGCCCCAGGTATCGGGGCACTGGATGGCTGCAGCGCTGGGAGTGGGCACGCTCACCACGGCAACGCCGGAGAGCAGCAGAGCAGAGCAAGCAACAAGATTGTAAAAGAAACGCATGTTTGTCTTTGTGGAGCTGGGAGGGGATCAGTTGTGCAAGTGAGCCCCGAAAGGAATGGCTGACTTACGCCTCAATAATCTCTCTATCTATGCCTGATACTCACCATTTGTCTGCGATCTGGCAGAACTGAAATAGGGCCCTCAGCCCGCGAGCCAACAGCTCGCTGAGCACGCCACGCGGCAGCAGGGCCAGAGGCAGAAACCACACCACCTGGAAAAAGAACAGGGGCAGGTAGGCGGTGCAGGCCATCAAAACCAACACGCCAGCGCCGAGTAGGTCGCTGGCGATCAGGGCGCGCCAACTGCGGTGCCGCATCTGCCACACCGCCAGCGCCACGCTGGGAAGCCAGCCCGCCAGCAGGAGCATCTGCCCCACCTGAGCCGGCGTCAGCCCGACCTGGCCCGAAGCACGACTGGCCAGCAGCACGATCCAGGCCAGGCCAAGACCCAGCTGCAACAACAGCCAGCGAAGGGATCGACGTCGACAATCCATCTCTCCATGCTGATGCCACCCTCGATGCCCTGCCGCGTGGCCCCATCCGTCCACGGAGAAGCCCTGAGTCATTTGGGCGTCTCGGGTTACCGCTCCTTGCAGCAGCTGATGCTGCCCCTCGGCCCGCTCACAGTTGTGAGCGGCGCCAACGGCTGTGGCAAGAGCAACCTATTCCGAGCCCTGGGGTTGGTGGCCGCCGCCGCCCGCGGCGATCTGGTAGCCACCCTGGCCGCAGAAGGGGGATTGCTGGCGGTGCTTTGGGCTGGCCCGGAGCAGGGCAGCCAGGGAGCCAGGCTGCGGCTCGGTTTCGCGGGGAAGACGTTGTCGTACGCGATCGAACTGGGCTACCGCGCGGACGATTAGACCAGCGCCTTCCTGCTCGATCCAGAGATCAAACGGGAATGGATCTGGGCTGGCGGGGCCTTTCACCCGCGCAGCCTGTTGGTGCAGCGCAGCGGCGCCGTGGTGGAACGCTGCGGTGACCGCCGCAGCCCCCTAGCCCTGGAGGTGGCACCGCACGAGAGCCTGTTCACGGCCGTCTCCGATCCACTCGAGGCGCCGGAGGTGTTTCAGCTCCGGCGCACACTTCTGAGCTGGCGCTTCTACGACAGCTTTCGCACCGATCGCCTGGCGCCGGCCAGGCTCGCGCACCTCTCCACACGCACGCCGTCGCTGGCCGCCATCGGCGATGCCTTCCCGGGGTGTCGCCTGGCGGTGGACACCAGCCAGCCAAGCTTTCGCCTGCAGCTGCACCAACAAGGCCTGCTGCGCCCGCTTGATGCAGCGGAACTCTCTGATGGCACCCTGCACTACCTGGTGCTGAACGAGCCGGAAAACAGCCTGCATCCCGATCTCCTGCCGCCCCTGGCGCGGTTGATCGATGCGGTGGCGCAGCGAACCCAGGTCTGGGTGATCGCCCACGCCGAGGCGCTGATCACCACCCTGCAGAAAACATCGGGCTGCCGCCTACTGCAGCTGGAGCGCGAACAGGGTGCCACGCTGCTGCCGGGTCAATCGGCGCTAGATCGCGCAGCCTGGCGCTGGCCTTCCTAGCCAATCCGCTCTGGTCCCAGGGGGGAACACGCAAGCAGACCCAGAGGCACGAAGCCCGCTTCAGGGCTTTCGTCCCCGTGCTGCCCGGGCGCCTGTGAGCGTGATGCCGCTCCCCAGGAGGAGTAGGGCGCTGATGGGCAGCAGGCCAAACGGTTCGCGCAGCACGCCCTTGGCATCCACCCGGGAGCCGATCATTTGGAAGGCGAGCAGACAGGCCACCGAGCCGGCCGCTAAGCCAGCAGACAAGGCCATTAGACGTTGGGAGATGGATGGATCTCTTTTCATGGCCGCAGCCCGATTTCGGAAGAAGCCATGGTGGCGTTGCAATTCCCAAAGTTAATACCTTGAAAGTTACAGTATTAAAATATATTGACCGAGTAGCTTTATATTTTATATCCAGAAATAGCGGGCTAAGGGCGGTGCCCATCCAACCGGGCCGTGAGCGCCGCCAGCAGATCGGCAATGGTCACCACCAGCCGGTAGCTGATGGCGATCGCCAGCAGCGGCGCCTCGGGAATGGCGAAGCCGAGGCGCAGCAGCAGCACCGACTCGAACACCCCCAGGCCGCCGGGGGCGCCGGGCACTACCAGGCCAGCGGTCCAGGCCAGGGCGAAGCCCGCCAGCCAGCCGCCCCAGCTGAGGCTGTAGGAGAGATCGAAGGCCAGCACGCAGCAGGCAAAGCCGCCAAAGCGCAGCAGCACAAATCCAAACTGCACCAGCAGCGGCGGCCAGGGATAGGAGCGAATCGGCGCAGTGGCGGCCGCCTCGATGTCCATGGCCAGCGCCGAGGCCTTGCGGCGCTCCAGGCGACTGAGCAGGGGGTTGAGCAAACGCGGCCAGAGCAAGACCAAGGGCAACAACCCCAACAAGGCCAGGCCCTGTTGCCAGCCGCCCGCAGACACCAGCGCCAGGGCCGCCACCGCCGCCACCAAGGGGTCCAGCAGCACCGCCACCAGGGCCAGAGCGCCCGGGGCCGGGGCCGCCAAGGGCGCCTCAGCGCTGCGCAACAGCTGCACGCGACTGCTGAGGTGCCAGATGCCGCCGGGCAGGAATTTGCGCAGGTTGGTATCGAGGTAGGCCCGCACCAGTTCGCCCCAGCGCGGGCGCAGCCCGAACCAGCGCAACACCACGCCGAAGGCCAGGCCGTTGGCCACCAGGCTCAGCAAGCTCACCCCCACCCCCAGCAGCAACCACAGCCAGCCCTGACGATCGAGGCTGAGCTGCAGCAGCTGGCGCCCGTGGCCCACTAGGGCCGCCAGCAGAAAACCGAAACTCAGCAGGCTGATCCACAGCTTCAGGCCGCCGGGCAGGGGCGGCAAGCCCTCCCACCAGGCGACCAAACGAGTCAGCCCGCGGCGGCAGCGCTGAAGCAGGGCGTGGGCAAAGGGCGGCATGCTTGGGGGTGGCTGGGCTAGGGCTCGCTGGGCAGATTGGCGTCGGGCAGGGCCTCGAGGGCCTGCTGCACAACCAAGCGCACCTGATCGATCCCCAGTGTGTGCTGGCGAGCAAGAGCTGCCAGGTCGTCGTGTTCTGGCTTAGTGCGCCAACGACCATCGGGCAGCTGGGCCTGCTTGAGCCGCACCGGCCCCAGGGGCGTGGCCAGCTGCCGGCTGCGGCGCGGCAGCACCCAGCGGGTCTGGGGGTGTTCGCGCAACCCCAGGGTGCTGCTGTGCTGCCACCACACCCGGCGCAAGCTCTCGGCCAGCTCGGGGGCGACAAGGGCCGTAAGCAGCTGGGCGGTGCGCCCTTTCTTCATGGCGATCGCCTGGCTGAACACCTCCAAGGCCCCGGCCTGGCGCAGTTCCTCAGCCAGGAAAGCCAGATCCTCCGCCGTGGCGTCATCGATCTGGGCCTGCTGCACCAGCACGCTTTCGAGCTGGGCAGGATCGGAGCTGCCGCAATCCGCCAAGGTGAGCCGCAGCAGGTTGGGGCGATCCAGGCTGCGCGAGCCCAGGCCCACGCCCACCCGCTTAGGCACGTGGGTGGGGGGATGGCCAAAGCGCGTTGCCCAGCAGGCCGCTAAGGCCAGACCCGTGGGGGTGGTGAGTTCGCCCGGGGGGAAGCCTTCGGCTGAAGCCAGGGGAATCGCCCGCAAGCGGGCCAGCTCCAATACGGCAGGCGCCGGCAAGGGCAGGGTGCCGTGGGCCGTAGCCACCAGGCCATGACCCGCCGGCGGCGGGCTGCACACCAACTGCTCCACCCCGAAGTGCAGCAGCCCGGCGCACACCCCCACCACATCAACCAGGGCATCGAGGGCGCCCACCTCGTGGAAGTGCACCTGCTCGGGGCTGTGGCCGTGCACCGCCGCCTCCGCCGCCGCCAATAGGCCAAACACCTCCAGCACCCGCTGCCGCAAGGGCTGGGGCCAAGGGGCCGCCTGTAACTGGCTCCGCAACGCGCCCCAGGGCCGATGGGCCGGCTGGCGCTCCAGGCTCACCACCTCCAAATGCATACCCCGGAGGCCGCCGCTGCGGCGCTCTTCCAGCTCCAAGCGGTAGGTCCCGGCTAGGCCGAGGGCAGCCAGGGGGCCATCGATCTCCGCCTGCGGTAGCCCCAGATCCAACAGGGCTGCCAAAAGCATGTTGCCGGCTAAGCCCGTTGGCGCATCCAGCAGCGCCAGCACCGCCTCAAGCCTCCCCAGCCAGGGGGCGTCCCAGCCTTGGCGCCAGGGCCAGCAGGGCATCGGCCTCGCTCTGCAATTGCTGCTCGCTGGCGCGCAACTGGGCCTCAACCTCGCGGCGGGCCCGGCGCTGTTCCCGTTGGGCGGTATCAACGTCTTGGCCGGACAGGCCCCAGAGCCGCCCCAGCAGGGCCCTGTCGTCGTTGCCGCCGACGCTCTGGCCGTAGATCAGCTGCTCGGCCACCATGCCCGCCTGCAGCACCCGGCTCCAGCGCCGCAGCTCCTCGGCCGGCAACTTGGCATGGGCCGGCGGCTCGAGTTCGGTGCTGCCGCTGGTGTTGAGGCCGGCCCGCAGGCAGGCCAGGGAACCCACCAGCACCTGGCGCACAGCCATCTCCTCTTTACGGGCCACCAACAGGTGACCCGCCTCATGAATAGCAATCCGCCGCAGACGGGCGCGGCCCCCTGGCAGGGCTTCGGCCAGCACATGGCCGCCGCGGCCACCGAAGCGGGCCGCATCCAAGGTGAGGCCACCCAAGCCCAGGCCAGCTATCAGGGTCACAATCCAGGGCGATAGGCCCAGGGCGGGGCCAAGAATCGCCGCCAGGCTGATCAAGCCCACTGCCAGGCCAGCCGCCAGGGGTTGGGTCATGGCCGGCGCGGGCCGCCCTGAGCAGCCGCCGCCGGCCGTGCCTTGCCGCCCTTCCCGCCCTTGCTTGCGGCACCATCGCGGCGCCCCTTGCCGCCACGGTTACCCCGCTGGGCCACCGGACCGATCACTTCAAAGCTCTCCAGCTGCAGCTGCTGGGCCTGGCGGCGCAGGTTGAGCGCCACGAAGTGGCGCAAATGCTCGAGGGGCACATCACCCTTGAGCTGCAGCTTGAAGGGCACGGGCCGGCTGCCATCCGGGCGGGGCATCACCCGCACCTTCACCACCAGATCGCCGGTTTCAGGGCGGGTGTAAATCAATTCACCGCGCACCGAGAAGTAGTCGTCGCCCTCGGGCAGGGCGTCTTGAGGGTTATCGGCGGCAGGGGTTTCGGAAGCAGGGCTATCGGCAGCAGGGGATTCAGCTTCCTCGCCCGCGGCCAGGGTGCTGGGCTCCCACACGCCCACCATCTGCAGGTGCAACCCCTCCTCCTCCCGCGAGCGGGGGTAAACCACCCAGAGATGGGGCTCTTCGAGGTTGAGGTGGCGGCGCATCAAAGTGAGCAACCGGCCCAGCACCACGGCCTCAAGCTCGGTGCCATCAGCCGTGCGGATCACCCCCCGGGTGAGCTGCTCGGCATCGGTAGGTACATAAACGCCTCGCACCACGCCAATGGCCCGGTATTGCGTGGGTTCGGTTACCGGAGAAATCGGGTGTTGGCGCATGGGCTGGACTTTAAGTGCCCCCAGGGCAAAGGGACAAAGGGCAGACTGGCAGCCCACCGCAGGCCGCTTGCCAATGCCCGCCGCTCCCAACCGTTCCGGGATCTGGACTGGGCTCGCCATTGCGGGGGCTGGAGCGCTGTGCATCGCCGCTGGCTGGTGGCTGGGACAGCTGCAGGGCGGTTCGGCTGGATCCGATCCCTCCCGCACGGCCCTGGAGCGTCAGGCCTCCTCCCTGCAGCAGCGGCTCAACCAGGGCGAGGCCAGCGAGGCCGAACAGCAGCGGCTGCTGGAGCTACTAGTAGCTCTGGACCGCAAAGCAGAGGCCACAGCACTGCTGGAGCGCCTAGCGGACCAGCAACCGCAGCAGTGGTCGCTGCGGCTGCTCCTAGCCGAGCTGCGCCGCGACCAGCAGGACCGCAGCGGCGCTGAGCGGGAGGTGCGCCAACTGCTCAACCTGCGGCCCGACCAGATCGAAGGCCTGCAACTGATGGCCCTACTGCAACTTGAAATGGGGCGTGGAGCCCAGGCCCAGAGCCAGCTGGAAGCGGCGCTGCAAAGGGCTAGCAAACCCCAGCTGAAGCCGGAGGCCCTGCCGATCGGCCTGCTGCTTGCCAACCTGCTGCAGAAGCGAAATCAGCCGGGCCAGGCCGAGTCCCTGCTGCTCAAATTGGCCGCAGAATTCCCCACCGACCAACGCCCCCTGCTGGCACGGGCGATGCTGCAGCAGGAGCGCGGCGACATCAAAGGAGCCCAGGAGTCGCTGGCTCTAGCCCGCGCCCGTAAACCTGGCCCAAGCGACCCGCGCCTGGATCAGGTGGCCGCCGCCTGGGGTTTGGCGCCGCTCAGGGACCCTTCACCGTTGCCGCCGGGGAAGCCGACGCCGGCGCTGCAGGCGGAGAGTGGAAATCCCTGAGGGCCGCGTCCACCGCATCGCCAGGGGGAGTGGCGTCGTCCATGGAAGTGGCTTTGCGCAGCTTGTTCATCAAGTCGATCGGATTGGCGGAATCGAGCACCGTTCCACCTCGATTGGTTCCGGTGCCGTAATCGAGCTCCCGCTCCTGCTGGGGGCTGCTGATCGTTTGGCCGTAGCCCTTCTCCTGGGCCCGGGCCACTCCAACTCCAGCTACCGGAGCAACTCCAACTACAGAAGCAACCCCAGCGGCCAAAGCAAGCGTTGCGCCGAGGCATCTCAGGGAATTGCATCCAAGGGGATTCGATCCCAGTGCCTTGGCAGAGCATGGGCGCGGAAGTGGCGAACTATCAGCGGCCATTGGTTATGAACTCGGATGCTCTCCAAGTCCCATCCTAGGTGCGTTCCCCAGGGTGGGTTTCGGCCGCCTCCCTGCTGACCCCCTACCTATGAAAGTCGCCACCTGGAACGTCAACTCGGTGCGC
This sequence comes from Cyanobium sp. Tous-M-B4, assembly GCF_024345395.1. Taxonomy (NCBI): domain Bacteria; kingdom Bacillati; phylum Cyanobacteriota; class Cyanophyceae; order Synechococcales; family Prochlorococcaceae; genus Cyanobium; species Cyanobium sp. Tous-M-B4. Next base: position 326,914 of record NZ_JAGQBA010000003.1, read on the forward strand.
ACCCGCCTCGAGCAGGTGCTCGCCTGGCTGCAACAGGAACGCCCAGAGGTGCTGTGCCTGCAGGAAACCAAGGTGACCGATGAACTGTTTCCGCGTGAAGCCTTTGAGGCCTTGGGCTATGAGGTGGCCATCAGCGGCCAGAAGGCCTACAACGGCGTCGCCATCCTCAGCCTGCTGCCCCTCGAGGACGTGCAGATCGGCTTTGAGGCCCTACTACCCTCCGAGCAAGAAGCCGCCGATCTCAGCGAGCAGAAACGGGTGATCAGCGCCCTGATCGACGGCATCCGGGTGCTGAATCTCTACGTACCCAACGGCAGCTCGCTCAAGAGCGAAAAGTACGCCTACAAACTTGCGTGGTTGGCCTGCCTGCGGCGCTACCTGGAGGAGCAAGAGCGCCAGGGAGATCCCCTCTGCATGGTGGGCGACTTCAACATCGGCCCCGAGGCCCGCGACATCCACGATCCGGAACGACTCAGCGGCGGCATCATGGCCAGCGCAGCGGAGCGCTCAGGCCTGCAGCAGCTCCTGGGCGAGCGGCTCACAGACGTGTTTCGGGTGTTCGAGCCAGAGGCCGGGCACTGGAGCTGGTGGGACTACCGCACCGACGCCTGGGACCGGGACCGGGGCTGGCGTATCGACCACATCTACCTCTGCGAACAACTGCTCGCCTGCGCCACCAGCTGCGTGATCCACAAGGCCACCCGCGGCAATGAGCAGCCCAGCGACCACGCCCCGGTGGTGGTGAATCTGGTGTGGCCGCCTGAAGCCGACGACTGGAACTAAGCCCGGTTAAAACACCACCGCGTCATCGGGCAGCGCCTGGCCCTGGGACTGCAGCACCGCCACCCTGCGGGCAGATTCGCCGCAACTACTTGGGGTGGGGAAGATCTTGCCGGGATTAGCAAGATTCAGCGGATCGAAGGCCCGGCGCACCAGCTGCATCGTGGCCAGGTCCTCGGGGCTGTACATCCAGTCGAGGTAGCAGCGCTTATCGCTACCCACGCCGTGCTCGCCACTGATGCTGCCCCCCTCATCCACACACAGCCGCAAAATATCTGCGCCCAGGGCCTTCACCCGCTCCTCGATGCCGGGCTCCTGGGCCGAATAAAGGATCAGGGGGTGCAGATTGCCGTCGCCGGCATGAAAAACATTGGCCACCGGCAAGCCGTAGCTGGCGCTGAGCTGCTCAATCGCCGCAAGCACCCGCGGCAGGGCACTGCGGGGCACTACGCCGTCCTGGAGGTAGTAGCTGGGAAAGCGGCGACCCAAGGCTGATACGGCCGATTTGCGCCCTTTCCAGAGCAGGGCGCGCTCCTGAGCGTCGGTGGCCTGGCGCACGGTGCGGGCACCCGCCTGGGAGCAGAGCTGGGTGGCGAGCTGCACCGCCGCGGCGACCTCCCCCTCCTGACCATCCAGCTCGATCAACAGCAGCGCCGCCGCATCGCGGGGGTATTCATCAACGCCGAAGTAGTCGTTCACCGCCTCGATCGTGAGGCGATCCATCATTTCCATGCCAGCAGGCAGCAAGCCGGCCGCAGTCACCTGACGCACCGCCTCGCCGGCCGCTTCCATGCTGGTGAAGTCAGCCAGCAGCACGGCCACGCTCTGGGGCGCCCGTAGCAGCCTCAGGGTGATCGCCGTAGCGATACCCAAAGTGCCCTCACTGCCTATAAATGCGCCCCGCAGATCGAGTTCGGGAGTTTCGTCGAGCTCGCTGCCAAGGCGGGTAACGCTGCCATCTGGCAGCACCACCTCCAGGCCCAGCACGTGGTTGCTGGTCACGCCGTACTTGAGGCAGTGCACGCCACCGGAATTTTCGGCCACGTTGCCGCCGATGCTGCAGGCCACCTGGCTGGAAGGGTCTGGGGCGTAATAAAAGCCGTCGCCGGCCACCGCCCGCGTCACCCAGCTGTTGATCACACCGGGCTGCACCGTGATGCGCTGGTTTTCCAGATCTATGGCCAGCACCTGGCGCATGCGGCTGGTGGCGATCACCAGGGACTCGATCTCGGCTAAGGCGCCGCCGGAGAGGCCCGTGCCACTACCCCGGGCCACAAACGGCACCCCCTGCTGGTGGCAGAGCTTTACCGCGGCAGCCACCTGGGCCGTCGTCTCAGGCAGCACCACCAGGGGCGGCTGGTGCCGGCTCAGGGTGAGGCCATCGCAGTCGTAGGCCAGCAGCTCCTGGCGCGCCGACACCACGGCGCGGGGTGGCAGGAACTGACGTAACTGCCGCTCTATCTCTGGCCAATTGATGCCCAGATGACCCATCGCAAGAGACCCAATTTACCGAGCAAGCACTACGGGCAGGTTTTGGGTCAGGATGGTTAACGGTTTTGTCCCTCTGCGGGTTCCGCTTTGACCTCGGCTGCCACCTCCGCTCCGGCCTCGGGTTCTGCCCTCAACACCAGCCGCTCCCAGGAGCTCTTCAATGCTGCCCAGAGCTTGATGCCAGGGGGCGTCAGCTCACCGGTGCGGGCGTTTAAGTCGGTCGGTGGCCAGCCGATCGTCTTCGATCGGGTCAAGGGCTCCTACGCCTGGGACGTAGATGGCAACCGTTACATCGACTACATCGGCAGCTGGGGGCCGGCCATCTGCGGCCATGCCCACCCCGAGGTGATCGCAGCCCTGCACGAGGCCCTCGACAAGGGCACCAGCTTCGGCGCCCCCTGCGCCCTGGAGAACACCCTCGCCGAGATGGTGATCGCCGCGGTGCCATCCGTGGAGATGGTGCGCTTCGTCAACAGCGGAACCGAGGCCTGCATGTCGGTGCTGCGCCTGATGCGCGCCTTCACCGGCCGCGAAAAGATCATCAAGTTCGAGGGCTGCTATCACGGCCACGCCGACATGTTTTTGGTGAAGGCCGGCTCCGGGGTGGCCACCCTGGGGCTGCCCGATTCTCCGGGCGTGCCCCGCAGCACCGCCGCCAGCACCCTCACCGCCCCCTACAACGACCTGGAAGCCGTCAAGCAGCTCTTCGCCGAGAACCCAGGTGAAATTGCCGGCGTGATTCTTGAGCCTGTGGTTGGCAATGCGGGCTTCATCACCCCCGAGCCAGGCTTCCTCGAGGGCATCCGCGAGCTCACCAAGGAGAACGGCGCCCTGCTCGTATTCGACGAGGTGATGACCGGCTTCCGCATCAGCTACGGCGGCGCCCAGGCCAAATTCGGCGTCACCCCCGACCTCACCACCATGGGCAAGGTGATTGGTGGCGGCCTGCCCGTGGGGGCCTACGGCGGCCGAACCGACATCATGGCGATGGTGGCTCCAGCCGGTCCCATGTATCAAGCCGGTACCCTCAGCGGCAATCCCCTGGCGATGACTGCCGGCATCAAGACCCTGCAGCTGCTCCAGCAGCCCGGCACCTACGAGCGGCTAGAGGTGATCACCAAGCGGTTGGTCGCCGGCATCCTTGATGCTGCCGGCAGCGCCGGTCTACCAATCTGCGGCGGCTCGATCAGCGCCATGTTTGGCTTCTTCCTCTGCGATGGCCCGGTGCGCAACTTCGAGGATGCCAAGGCGGCTGACACGGTTCGCTTCGGCAAACTGCATCGCGCCATGCTTGAGCGCGGCGTTTATCTGGCCCCAAGCGCCTTCGAGGCGGGCTTCACCTCCCTGGCCCACTCAGACGCGGACATCGACGCCACTATCGCCGCCTTCCGCGAGTGCTTCGCAGCGGTGGCCTGAGCCCAGCCCCCATGAAGCGTCGTCTTGCCTCCAGCCTGGCCGCCCTGATCTCTGCTGCAGCGGCACTCAGCGCCTGCCAGGGCTCAGACGATCAAGGTCCGGTGAATCTCAGCAAGGGCGTTCCCGTTGGGGCCGTTTTGGCCCTCACCGGCAATGCCAACGTTTACGGCCAGGACCAAAAAATCGGCATCGAGCTCGCCCTGGCAGCCCTCAATGGCGCCGGCGGAGTTAATGGCAAACCGCTCGCCCTGAGCATCGAAGACGGGGGCAGCGCCGAGCCCAGTGCCAACGCTGCCTTCACCTTGCAGATCAACCGGGGCATGCTTGCCCTGATCGGCCCCACCCTCTCCCAGCAAGCCTTTTCGGCAGATCCAATCGCCCAGCGTCGGGGCGTGCCCGTGGTGGCTCCATCTAATACCGCCACCGGCATTCCGGAGATCGGTCATTTCATTAGCCGGGTATCAGCCCAGAGCTCGGTGATCGCGCCGCTCTCGATTGCCAAGGCCCTGCAACTCAACCCCAGCATCCGCCGGGCAGCGGTGTTTTACGCCCAAGACGACGCGTACAGCACCGCCGAGACGGTGATCTTCCAGCAGGCCCTCACAGCCAAAGGTCTCAAGCCAGTCACGGTGCAACGCACCCAGCTCAACGACCAGGACTTCCAGAGCCAGATCACCGCCGCTCTCAATCAGAAGCCAGATCTGGTGGTGCTGTCACTGCAGGCCATGGATGGCGGCAACCTGATCCGCCAGTTGCGAGAGCTCGGCTACCGCGGCGCGATCGTGGTGGGCAATGGCATGAACACGCCAAACATCTACCCGATCTGCCAGAAGTATTGCGACGGCATCTTGATCGCCCAGGCCTACAGCCCGGAGCTGGCCACGCCCGCCAACCAGCGTTTTACTGCCGCCTTCGCTGCAGCCCAGGCCCGCAATCCCAAGGTCAGCCCGATCCCACCCCAGCTCACCGCCCAGGCCTACACCGCCATGCAGGTGATCGGCGAAGCGCTCGCTCGCCTCGATCGCAGCCAACCGCTCAAGAGCCTCAGCGTCAGCCAGGCGCGCCGGGCCTTGATGGATGAAATCCTCGGCGGCACCTACCAAACACCCCTTGGTGAAATCCGCTTCACCCCCGAGGGCGAGGTGATCCAGAAAAACTTCTTCGTCGCCCAGGTGCGCATGAATGCTGGGGGCAAAAGCGGTCGCTTTAGCCTGCTGCCCTAGGGGAGCGGCATGGAAGGCCTGCTGCAACTGCTGTTCAACGGGCTCTCGGTAGGAGCTGTTTACGCCCTGTTTGCCCTTGGCTACACCTTGGTGTTTTCAGTGCTGGGGGTGATCAACTTCGCCCACGGGGCGATCTTCACCCTGGGTGCTTACTTCACCTATCTGCTGATTGGTGGCGCGGTGGGTGCCAATGGTTTGTTGGCCGGCCTGCAGCTCCCCTTTGCCCTGCCCTTCTGGCTGGCCCTACCAGTGGCGGGCATGGCCGCCGCCGCCGTGGCCTTGGTGGTGGAGCGCATCGCCTTTAGCCCCCTGCGCGATCGAGGCTCCGATCCCCTGCTGGCCCTGATCACCAGCCTGGGGGCCGGGGTGATTTTGGTGAACCTGATCCAGCTGCTGGTGGGAGCCGAGAGCTATTCGATTCCGGTGGGCACCCTTGGCTCCCTGCCGGCGGCGCTGAGCATCGCCGGTGCCAAGGTGCGCACCGTGCAGGTGATCCTGCTGGCCATCGCCGGCCTGCTGCTGGCAGCCCTTTCGATCTGGATAGACGGCAGCCGCAGCGGCAAGGCGCTGCAGGCCGTTTCCGAAGACCCGGTGACCGCCCAGCTGCTTGGCATCAACAGCGGCCGCATGATCCAGATCGCCTTCGGCATCAGCGGCTTCCTGGCCGGTGTGGCCGGCGGCCTGGTGGGGTTGAGCGTCAGCATCGCCGGGCCTTACTTCGGCATTGGCTACGGGCTCAAGGGGCTGGGGGTGCTGGTGCTAGGCGGGCTCGGCAGCGTGCCTGGCGCCGTGCTGGGCGGCTTGATCATCGGCCTGGCCGAGGCCTGCGTGCCGGCCGAGCTATCGGGCTACAAAGATGCGGTCTCCTTTGGCTTCCTGTTCCTGGTGCTGTTGATCAGGCCCCAGGGTCTGCTGGGCCGCCCCCAGCCCAACAAGGTGTGATCAGCATGGATGCCGGCCTGCTCGAGCAAATGCTGCTGGGGGCCCTGCTGGGCCTATCGGTGTACCTGCCCCTGCGCTGCGGCCAGCTCTCCCTGGCCACCCCGGGCTTCTTCGCCATTGGCGGCACTGTGGCAGCCCTGCTCTCTACCCGGGTGCCCGCCCTAGCCGGCAGCGGCAGCACCTACCCGATCACTTCAGTTTTGCTGGAGATGGCGCTAGCAGCCCTGCTCACCGGCGTGCTGGCCCTGGGCCTGGGCCGGGTGGTGCTGCAGCTGCGGGGCATCTACTTAGCCATCGCCACGATCGCCCTGGTCGAGATCCTGCGGGTTGTCACCCTCAACCTGGAGTTCACCGGCGGAGCCCTGGGCATCTTCGGCATCCCCCAGCCCTTTGATAGCGCCGCTGGCTACGCCGCCTTCACCCTGGCGCTGCTGGCGCTGATCTGCTGGCTATGCGACCGGCTCGAAAAGACCAGGCCTGGCCGGGCCATGGCCGCCATCCGCGACGACGAACTGGCCGCCGCCAGCCAGGGCATCAACACCGCCGACAGCAAGCTGCTTGCCTTTGTGCTGAGCGCCCTGGTTGCGGGGATCACCGGCGTTGTGGCAGCCCACTTCCTCAACTCCTGGAACGCCAAACTGGGCAACTTCGACGCCAGCATCACCACCCTGGCGTTCGTGGTGTTCGGCGGCTCGCGCACCTGGCTGGGGCCGGTGTTTGGTGGCCTGCTGCTCACCGCCCTACCAGAACTGCTGCGTCCGGTCGGCGACCTGCGCTTGATTGTCTTTGGCGCTGTGATTCTGGTCGGTCCCCTGTTCTTTCCCCAAGGAGTGATCACCCCTGAGCTGTTTAAGACACTCAAGCGAATAATGCGGCGCCCACCCACCCCAGCAGCGCAGGGGGAAAGGCCATGAGCCTGCTTCAGGTTGAGAATGTGGGGGTGCGCTTCGGTGGCCTGCAGGCCTTGCAGGGTGTCGATTTAGAGGTGCAGCAGGGCGAGATTTTTGGCCTACTGGGCCCCAATGGTGCCGGCAAGACCACCCTGTTCAACGTGATCTCTGGCCTCACCCCCGCCAGCAGCGGCAGCGTGAGCTGGCGGGGGGCAAGCCTTGCTGGCCTCAGCAACCACCGCATTGCCCGTCTCGGCATCGCGCGCACCTTCCAAAATCTGCGCTTGTTCAGCAGCATGAGCTGCCTGGAAAATGTGCTCGTGGGCCTGCATCAGCACGGCCGTCAGCCGCCCCTAGCGGCCCTGCTGCAAACCCAGTCCTTTCGCCGCCGCGAAGCCCAGCTGCATCAACAGGCTCTAAAGCTGCTTGCCTTATTCCAGCTCGAAGCTGCTGCCCACCAAAACGCGGCCAGCCTTTCCTACGGAGACCGGCGCCGCCTGGAGATGGCCCGGGCCCTGGCCAGCCGTCCCCAGCTGCTACTGCTCGATGAGCCGGCCGCTGGCATGAACCCCGCAGAAAAAGATGAGCTGCGGGAGCTGATCCGGCGCATCCGGGACCAGTTCAAGCTGACGGTGCTGATCATTGAGCACCATGTGCCCTTGATGTTGGGCCTGTGCGACCGGCTGGCAGTGCTCAACTTCGGCCAACGCATCGCCCTGGGCAGCCCCGAGCAGGTGCGGCGCGATCCGGCCGTGATCGAGGCCTATCTGGGCGGTGGCGCATGAACGGCCCCCAAGCGCCCCTGCTGGAGCTTCGCAACCTGGTGGTGCGCTACGGCAGCATCACGGCCCTGCATGGCATCAATTTGACGGTGCAAGCCGGCGAGCTGGTGACCCTGCTGGGAGCCAATGGCGCCGGTAAAAGCACCACCCTGCGGGCTATCTCCGGCCTGATTCACCCCGCCGGCGGCGAGATCCTCTGGCATGGCGGCTTGATCAATCGCCTGCGCACCGAGCGCACCGTGAAGCTGGAGATCAGCCACTGCCCGGAAGGTCGCCGGGTGCTCAGCCGCCAGTCGGTAGCCGACAACCTGGCCCTAGGCGCCTGGTTGCGCCGGGACAAAGCCGCAATCGCCAGAGATCTGGAGCGCTGCTACGCCCTATTTCCCCGCCTGGCCGAGCGCCGCAATCAGCTGGCCGGCTCCCTTTCCGGCGGCGAGCAGCAGATGCTGGCCATCAGCCGCTCCCTGATGGCCAGGCCCACCCTGTTGATGCTGGATGAGCCGAGTCTGGGATTAGCGCCCCGGCTCGTAGCCGAGGTGATGGCCGCCCTGGCCCAGCTGCACCGAGATGGGCTCACCATTTTGCTCGTAGAGCAAAACGCCCAGGCAGCCCTGACCATTGCCGATCGGGGCCTGGTTTTGGAGGCGGGCAGCATCAGCGCCGGCGGCAGCGCCGAACAACTCCTGGCCGACGACAGCCTCCAGGCTTCCTATCTAGGGGCGAACTGAGCAGGGGCGAACTCAGCAGCTGCAGCTCAGTCGTTCTCGGTAGCTCCAAAGCAATGCATTAGGGCATCGCCCCAGCTGTTGATTGCCGCTAGCTCGTGGTCCTTGGCGCTGCCCAAGGCCTTGGCGTGCTCACGCAGCAGCACTGTCTTATCGATGGCATGTCCATGCTCCGCCGCCATGGCCACGATGTCGTCTACCCCGGCAGCGGCATGCAGCTTGTCGCGGAGGGCGGCATCACCAGCAACGCGGGCCACAAAGGCCTGGATAGACGCAACAGACATGACCGACTCAGCAACCAGAGCCACTACTAGCAGGCCAAACCATGGCGGGCTCGATACGTTGAGGCGAGTGTTAAGGCAGCAATGGCCCGCGAACGCTTCTTCCTTGAGCTAGATCCACCAGATAGCAGTCTCAAAAGCCTGCCCCACGTGGTGGTGGTTGGCGGGGGCTTCGCCGGACTCAAGGCCTGCCATGCCCTGATTGGCAAGCCGGTGCGCGTCACCCTGATCGATAAACGCAACTTCAGCCTGTTCCAACCCCTGCTTTATCAGGTAGCGACAGGGCTGGTTGCGGAGGGCGATGTGGCCTCACCGCTGCGTCAGCTGGTGGGGCAGGCCCCCAATGTGCAGGTGCTGCTGGGTGAAGTGGGGGAAATTGACACCGCGGCTCGGCAGATCGTGTTTAACGAGCGCCGCTACGGCTATGACCACCTAATCCTGGCGGCGGGCTCCGGCAGCAGTTACTTCGGCCACGACGAATGGCGCGAAGCGGCGCCACCGATGAAGATTCTCGAGCACGCCGATGAGATCCGCCGGCGCGTGCTGCTGGCCCTGGAAGAAGCAGAACAGACCCCCGATCCGGCGCGGCGGGCCTTTCTGCAGTCAGCGGTGGTGGTGGGGGGCGGCCCCTCGGGCTGCGAACTCTCCGGCTCCCTGATGGAGCTGATGGCCCATGCCCTCGGCCGCGACTTCAAACAACTCGATCCAAAGCAATGCAAGGTGACCCTGGTCGATCCTGGCGATCGAGTGCTGCGAGCCATGGACCCCAGCCTCTCGGCCGCCGCCGGCAGCTATCTGCAGTCCGCAGGGGTAGAGCTACTGCTAGGTGGACGGGTTCAGACAATTGAAGCGGAGAAAGTGGTTGTTAACACCAGCGAAGGTACCCGCACCCTGGAAGCCGCCACCATCTGCTGGACCGCCGGCGTGAAGGCCTCCCATCTGGGCCAGGTGCTGGCCGATGCCAGCGGTTGCAGCGTCGACCGGGGCGGACGGGTGGTGGTGGAGCCCGACTTCTCGATTCCAGGCCATCCAGAGATCCGCGTCATCGGCGACCTCTGCTCCTACAGCCACACCAGCGATGGCAAACCCCTGGCGGGCATGGCCGGGCCCGCAGTGCAAATGGGCGGCTGGGTGGCGGCCGACATAGTGGCCAAAATTGAAGGCCGCGCCCACAAAGCCTTCCAGTTCACCGATTTCGGCACCATGGCGGTGCTTGGTCCGCTGCACGCCGTCGCCGACCTGCGCGGCCTCAAGGTAAGCGGCCTGCCGGGCTGGATCCTCTGGGGCCTTGCCCACTTGATGTTCATGCCCGCCATTGAAAATCGGCTGACTCTGCTCATCAAGTGGTTGTGGGCGATTGCCACTCGCCAGCGGGCCTCGATGCTGATCACCGGTCGCCCAAATCAGCACCTGAATGTGGAGGTGGGCCTGGAGAAGCCGCTGAGCGCTCCTTGACCTGCTGCTCTGCCTGCAGGGTGTAACGACTGATCAGCAAGCCCATCACGATGGCTAGATACAGCGGCCCAGAGATGCTCAAGGCCACACTGGCCATCTGGGAAGGTGGCAGGGCGGGGATTATGTCGCCGTAGCCCACGGTGGTGAGACTGACGAAGGCGAAGTAGTGGATACGGGTGAAATCAAGGTCCCAGATCCGCAGTGCCACTGAATCAGTTCCCATGCCAGCCAGCAGCAGTTCCCGTCCTCCATCGGCCTGGTTGATGAAGCTGCCGGGAGCCAGGGTCTCCAGGGCTCCGAACAGCAAACCACCGCTGATTCCCAGTAGTAGATACCCAGCCACCGCTCCGCCGAGCACGGCCATGCGGATCTGGGTTTCCTGAGCCAGGCAGATCAGGAGTCGCTTCAGGCTCCAAAAAATAAAGGCCGTTGTGGCCAGGAGAACGGCAAACCCCATAAAGGCGAAATCGCGGGGACTGCTCATCCAGAGCAGCTGGAACAGCAGGGTCAGCACGCCAAGCCTGCGGTAGACGCTGTCAAACCAGCGGCTTCGGCTCTGATGGGCACCAATTGGCCCGCCAAGCTCAACCGACAGCAGAACCATCAAAGCGACCGTACCGAGGGCCCCGATCCGATGAATCGGGAACGGCACCGCCATGGAGGCGACCACACCAGTAGCAACCAAAAAGAGGTGCCGGTAGAAGCGGTGTCGATAAAAAAGCAGATGTCGATTGATCATGTGCGCCAGCGAAAACGGCCAAGAATCAAGGCGATCAGAATGGCCACATAGAGCTGGCCCACCACGGTGATCACCGTGGTCACCACCTGGCCGCCCACATGGCTGGTTTGGAGCACCGTGGTGCCGATGGTGGTGAGCATGGTGAAGGAGGCGGCCATCAGCGCAGGCGCCACCGACACATTGGGCAGCGCCGCCGTGGATCCCACTGCCGGCAGGGCCGTCAGGTCGAAGGCGGAGGGATCAAGCACCCAGAGGGCGGTGAGCAGCAACCCACCTGCCATACCAACCAGCAGGTAGCCAGAAGCGGCACCCATCACCACCGAGACGGTGACAAAGGGCTCCCGGGTGAGGGTCTTCACCTTGCGGAGCACAGCAAGCGACAGAAAGACCAGCCAGACGATCACATGGGGAATGGTGAGCGCCCGCCCCACCGCTGGCCAGAGGCTGAGTGCCAGGTGCCAGATCAATTCAAGAGCGATCGCCAACCCGCCCAGGCCATAAATCAGCGGGCGAGTTTTGCGGAGGGGCGAATAGCGGCTGACGAACAACATCAACACCAACGCCAGCAGGATCAGCAGAACCGCCAACAGCCAGATCTGGGTCTGGGCCACCGGCAGCAGCAACAGCAGGGCCACTTCAGTGGCCAATGTCAGCCAATAACCGCGGTGGCGCCCGCGCAGACGAATGATCTCCTCCGAGGTGATGCGCATGGCAGCACTCGCAGCCCCGAAGTGCCTAGAGCCCGGGGCTGCTCTGCATGATGCCGCCGTCAGCAAAAATAGTTGTGGCCGTGATGTAGCTAGCGGCATCGCTGGCCAGGAAGCCCACCACCCTGGCAATCTCCTCGGGTTGGGCCATGCGGCCCAGGGGAATGGCGGCGTTGAGCTTGGCCAGCAACTCCGGGTTGTTCATGGTGGAGTCGTTGATCGGTGTAGCCACGGCGCCTGGGCCCACATTCACCATCGTGATGCCATGGGAGGCCAGCTCCAGTCCAGCGGTGCGGGTGAGCATGCGCACCCCTCCCTTGGCGCAGCAGTAGGGAGTGTTCTCAGGCATCGGCCAGTCCTCATGCACCGAGGAGATGTTGATGATCCGGCCACCGCCACCCTGGGCGATCATCTGTTTAGCGGCATACTGACAGGCAAAGAATACACCCCGCAAATTTACATCTAACACCTTGTCAAAATCATCGGGGGTGGTGTTGAGGATTGAGGTGCGAGTCTCAACACCTGCATTGTTCACCATCACATCGAGGCGACCATATTTGTCCACAGCAGCCTGCACCAGACGCTGCAGATCATCGAGATTCGACACATCGGCATGAACACCGTAGCTGCTGCCGCCATAGCTACCAATCTCCCGCTCCAGCTCTTCGGTAGCCTCAGGGTGAGAGCGATAGTCGATCACCACCTTGGCTCCAAGTTCAGCCAAGTTTTCAACAATCGCCTTACCGATACCACTGTTACCACCAGTAACAATTGCCACCTTGCCCTGCAGAAAGCTGGACAGGGCTTTTCCGGCGAGGGGATTGGTGCTGGGCGCTGAAACGGATGGGGAACTTGTGGTCATGGGGACGGGAAGAAAGCCAACTGGGAGCAGGGTAAGCAGATGGGGCCAATCTCGCTGCGATCTGCAACACCCCGTGCCCACTGGTATTGGCTGGGCTGGGGGATGACAAGGGCGCCAACATCATTAGGTTGAGGAAAATTTCAACCATTGGCCATGCCCCAGCTGGTGAGACGGGCGATTCACAGCGATCGATTCCCCACCCCCGTGGCCTCCTACAGCCAGGGCTTCCAGGCTGGGAACATGTTGTTCATCACCGGTCAGCTGCCGGTGGATCCGACCACTAGCGAGAAGGTCGGAGATGGCGACATCACCCTGGAGGCCAGGCAGGTGATGGAAAACATGATGGCAGTGTTGGAGGAGGCGGGGTTCAGCGCCAAAGATGTGGTGAGCGCCGTGGTCTATCTCACCGACATCAACAGCCTCGATACCGTCGATGCCGTGTGGCAGGAATACTTCACTGATCCCCAGTCCTACCCGTCGCGCGCGGTGGTGGAAGTCTCCGCCTTGGTGCTTGGCATCCAGCTGGAGATCTCCGCTATCGCGATTAAAGATTGAGCCACCACCGTGGGAGCAAAAGCCATGACTGACACCAATAGCCCCGCCGTCCTCCCTTATTGGCACCTCTGGACCGACGACGGGGGAGTTAGCCGCCAGACGCTCTGCAGCATGGCCCCCTGGACCCTGGGAGTGTTGGGTCCAAACGACTCCCCCCAGTGGAATCTGGACCTATTCAAGGATGGAAATTCCTTCCTTACCCAACTGCCGGTGGGTTGGACAGCGGACTGGCACGAAAACCACATTCCCAAATGGATCTACGTGCTGCGCGGCAGCTGGTCGGTGGAGAGCATGGATGGCCAGAAACAGATCTTCGGCCCTGGTGAGTTTTCCTTTGGCGGCGATCAGCAGTGCCTAGCAACTGCTTCAGGAGCCAAGGGCCATCTCTCTGCCCAGGTAGGAGCAGAGCCCTGCCTGCAGCTGATCATCCAGCGCAACGACGAACTCTGGCGCGGCGTGCGGCCGGGGTTCTTCTCGTGAACCAGCCCTCCGAGTGCACGGTCAGCTTCGACCGTCGCTTTGACGAGCTGGTGTTGTTCAATGCCGAGCTGGAATTACTGGCCGAGGGATTCCGCTGGGTGGAAGGTCCGGTGTGGTTTGGCGACCACAACTGCCTGCTGTTCAACGACATCCCCAACAACCGCACGATGCGCTGGAGTCCCGAGCACGGGGTGAGCGTGTTCCGTGAACCCTCCGATTACGGCAACGGCCAAACCCGTGATCGCCAGGGCCGCCTGATCACCTGCCACCACGCCAGTCGCTGCCTCACCCGCCTCGAGCCCGATGGCACGGTCACCACCCTGGCCACCGAGGCCCATGGCAAGCGTCTCAACGCCCCCAACGACGTTGTGGTGAAGAGCGACGGTTCGATCTGGTTCAGCGATCCCCTCTACGGGCTACTAAACGACTACGAGGGCGGCCGGCAGCAGTCTGAGCAACCCGTGGCGCTCTACCGCCTCGACCCAAAAACCGGGGCGGTGGAGACAATGGCCAGCGACTTCGACGGTCCCAACGGCCTGGCCTTCTCGCCGGATGAGCGCAAGCTTTACGTGGCTGAATCGGGCGCCCCTGGTGTAGCGGACCCCCGCCAATACATCCGGGTGTTCGACGTGGCTGCCGACGGCCACAGCCTCTCAGGTGGGGAGATCTTCCACAAGGTCACTCCAGGCTGGGCCGACGGCTTCCGGGTCGACGAGCAGGGCAACCTCTGGTGCGGTGCCGCCGATGGCGTGCACTGCGTCGCCGCCGATGGCACCCTACTGGGCAAGGTGTTGGTGCCCCAGCGAGTTTCCAACCTCTGCTTCGGCGATCGGCACCACAGCCGCCTATTTCTCTGTGCCTCCAAGGCGATCTACGCCCTGTTCACCAACACCCGCGGCGCCCAGGCGCCCTGATTGCCGTCTCCACCATGGCCCGCGACCAACTCGAAGCCTTTCTGAAAACCGTCAAGGGGGATCCAGGCCTGCTCGATCGCTTCAGCTCTTGCCCCAACCTCAACGCCATCGCTGAGCTGGGGGCGACCATGGGCTACGGCTTCAGCGGCGTGGAGCTGGTCCAGCACCAGGCCGAAGCCACCCTGAAACTCTCGGACGCCGACCTGGAGGCCGCCGCTGCCGGCGTTGAACTCCAAGGACACCTTTGGCTAGCGAAAATCATCTGGAGCTGATGCGCCACCAACCCCACCTAGAGCTTGCCGACTGCCGCTCGATTGCGGCGGCCAGCCACCTAGCGGCCGACCAGCACCAGGCGCGCGTGTCGATCGCCGTCGTCGACGCTGGCGGCCACCTGCTGTTGCTCGAGCGCCGCGATGGATCCAGCCCAGCCAGCGCCGAGGCTGCCATCGCCAAGGCCCGCATGGCGGCCCTCAACGGCAAGCCCACCGCGGCCCTGGAGGCCAGCATCAACGGAGAGCGGCCGGCGCTGCTGCAACTGGCAGGGCTATTCGGACAACCAGCGGCCGCCATGGCCGGTGGCCTGCCGCTGCTGCAGGAGGACAGCTGCCTGGGGGCGATCGGCGTGTCTGGCATGACACCCGAGATCGACAGCAGCATCGCCGCAGCTGGTGTCAAGGGCCTGGGCTCCTAACGATCGACAGCTCCTGCGCCCCATGGCTCACCAAGCTCCCCAAATCAGCAGCATCGGCTTCACCACAGCCAACGCTGAAACGACTGCCGATTTCTTCGTAACCACTCTGGGCTTCAGGCGGGGCGAAAGCCTGCTGGTGGAAGCCGGCCCCTACGCCCAATTGGTGGGCCTGCCCGGCTCCCGGCTGAAGCTGGTGCGACTGCACCTAGGCGACGAAACCCTGGAGCTCACCGAGGTGCTGAGCCTGGGCGAGGGCCTGCGGCCTGGGCGTCCGATCCCGGCCGATTCCCGCAGCTGCGACCTCTGGTTTCAACACATCTGCATCGTGGTGAACGATCTGAACGCCGCCAGCGCTCCGGCGCGCCAGGCGATTGCTAACGGCTCCCTTGTGGGGGTGTCCACCGCCCCCCAGACCCTGCCGGCATGGAACAGCGCCGCCGCCGGCATCCAGGCCTTTAAGTTCCGCGATCCGGAGGGCCACAACCTGGAGCTGCTGCAGTTTCCCCCCGATAAGGGAGAGGCCCGCTGGCATGCAGCCGCGCCGGCCAGTGCCCCCTTCCTGGGGATCGACCACAGCGCCATCTCCGTGGCCGATACCACGCCCAGCTGCCGCTTTTACGACGGGCTGCTGGGGTTGAAGCTGGGGGGCGATGGGGTCAACAGCGGTCCTACCCAGGATGGGCTCGATGGCCTCCAAGACACCCGGGTGCGCATCACCGGCCACCGCTGCCCTACAGGCGCCGGCGTGGAATGCCTCAACTACCAGCCCCCCAACAGCGGCAGAGCAAGGCCCGCGGATCAGGGGGCCCAGGATCTGGCCCACTGGCAAATCCGGCTGCGGGTTGCCGATCTGGATCGCATCGCCACAGCCGCGCAGACCTACGGCGGCCAACCGCTCCATGGCGGCGTGATCGAGCTGGGTGTCCAGGCGCCTCTAGTGGGCAGTGAGCGGGCGCTGCAACTGGCCGACCCCGATGGCTACCAACTGCAACTGGTGCAGGATTAAACAGATCCGGGTACCTTGAGCGCACCAAATACAGCCCAGACCAGATGGACATCACCGTGGTGGAGCTGCTCGTGCCGGCGGCACCCTCCACCCTGGCCCAGGCATCCCTCCTGGTGATGCGGGTGTTCCTGGGGATCTGCTTCATCCGCCACGGCTGGCCCAAGCTGCGCAATCTCAAAACCTGGGCCACGGCGATGCAAACGCCCGAATGGCTCTGCTTTCTGTCGGCCTTCTCGATGTGGGGCGCCGGTATCGCTCTGATCCCGGGGCTGCTCACCCCCCTGGCGGCCCTGGCGATCCTGGTGTCGATGGCCTACGCGGTGGTTGTGGAGCTGAAGGCGGGCTTTCCCTTCATCGGCCCCGATCCCTACCAGATTCCGCCCGGTGATTACGCCGGCCCGATGGGCGTGGGGGACCCCCCCAGCTGGGAGAAGGCCGCCATGTATGTGGTGATGTGTGCGGTGCTGGCCAGCTGCGGAGGCGGCCTGTTCTCCCTCGACAACCTGCTGATCGCCGATCTACTCAAAACGCTGCTCAGTTGAGCCTGGGTTCACTTACCCAGACGCTCGCGCAGATGATCGCCAACCCGCAGGGCATTGGCGATTGCCGTAAGGGAAGGATTCACCGCGCCGATAGTCGGCATGAAGCTGGTATCGACTACGTAAAGGTTGTCGAGGTCGTGGGCCTTGCAGTTGAGGTCGAGCACCGAGGTGGCCGGATCGTCGCCGAAGCGACAGGTGCCGGCCTGGTGCGCCACGGCGGCAATACCCATCGCGTTCTTGACATAAATCTGGCGCTCCACCAAATGCTTCTTGAGATAGAGCTGGTCCAGCATCCCGGTGAGCCGGCCGTAGAGCCGCTGGGCGGCGGTTGGGTTGTTGGGCGTGTAGTCCAGATGAATCTGGCCCTCG
This sequence comes from Cyanobium sp. Tous-M-B4, assembly GCF_024345395.1. Classification (NCBI taxonomy): domain Bacteria; kingdom Bacillati; phylum Cyanobacteriota; class Cyanophyceae; order Synechococcales; family Prochlorococcaceae; genus Cyanobium; species Cyanobium sp. Tous-M-B4. The sequence goes on from NZ_JAGQBA010000003.1 coordinate 343,764, forward strand.
CCATCGATGGTCACCCGGTTGTTGGGGTCGGGCAGATCTTCTGAAGAGATCCAGAAATCAATCGCGTGCTCAGCGATTTTGTCCATAGACCAACCGGGCATCAAGAAGGTTTCGAGCGGCGCATAGCCCTTCATGATCGTGCCGTTGGTCTTACCCGTCATCTGGATGTTGCCCATCGGATAATCAAAATCGGCATCCCCCAGATACCAATCGTTGATCGAAAGCGTCTTCTGGAACACGGTGGTGTTGGGCTCGTGGGCCAGGGCCACCATCGCCTTGCTGTTGTGGAACATGTAGTTGCGGCCCACCTGATCGGAGCTGTTGGCCAGCCCACGCGGGTGCTTGTCATTGGCAGACATCAACAGCAACCTGGCGCTGTTTGCAGCCCCACAGCTCACCACCACCACATCACCGCGCACGGTCATGGGCTCACCATCGCGCTCCAACTTCACCGCTTGCACAGTCCGCCCGGAAGCATCCGTAAGCAACTGCAGAACGTGGGCTCTAGTCAGCAGTGACACATTCGGAGCAGCCAGGGCCGGCCGCATGCCGAGCACGTCCGCATCGGATTTGGCATGCACCAGACAAGGAAAGCCATCGCAGCAATTGCACCTGCGGCAACGGCTAAAGGCCATGTTGGCCTCATCCAGCATCACCCCGGTAGGGGCATGGAAGGGATGCAATCCGGCCAATCGCAAATCATCTACTAGCTTCTGAATTCGCGGCTCATGGGCCACCGGTGGATGGGGATAGGGGCCACTGCAAGGCGGCTCGGTAGGGTCTTCCCCTCGCTGACCGTGCACATGAAATAGCTCTTCTGCCCTCTGGTAGTAGGGCTCGAAATCGCTGTAGCGCAGGGGCCAGGCTGGCGAGATGCCATCAAAGTGCTGCAGCTGCTCAAAATCCTGCTGGCGCAGGCGAAAGTGAGCTGCTCCATACATCTTCGTTGCCCCACCAACGAAGTAGTGGCTACCAGGCTGAAAAGGTTTGCCGTGCTTGTCGTGCCAGATGTCTTTGGAGATGTAACGCCCCTTCTGGAACACTTCCGCGGCATCCCAGTTCTGGGGTTCCTGAGGCAGCCAGTCGCCTCTCTCCAGCACCAGAATGTTCAAGCCACTGGAACCCAGGTGACGCGCCAGGGTGCCACCACCGGCGCCACTACCGATAATCACCACATCGAAGTGAGCCCCATCTGCCACATTTAGCTGGGCAGCAGCGGGCATGGGCGAAATTGCCAGGGAAGGACCAGGAAGCTCGGTGCGATTAGAAGGATGGGCCATGGCTGAATAGAGTGAGCAGTCGAGAAAAGAAGCAGGCAGTCCCTTGCGTTAACCAGAGGGATAACGATTCAGTTGGTTGATCATTTTGGCAACCATGGCACTCCAGCCGGTCTGGTGCGATGCGCCAACACCTCGGCCATTATCGCCATGAAAATATTCGTTGAACAGGAGCAAATCGCGCCAGTGGGGGTCGCTCTGGAAAAGCTCTACATCACCATTGAAGGCACGGCGTCCAGATCCATCCCGCCTAAAGATCCCAACTAGCCGCTTCTCAAGCTGCAGGGACACCTCCCAGAGATTTAACCAGTTGCCCGAGCGGGAGGGAAACTCGACCTTGAAGCTATCGCCGTAGTAATGGGCAAACTTCTGCAGCGACTCAATTAGCAAGAAATTAATCGGCATCCACACCGGGCCCCGCCAGTTGGAGTTACCCCCGAACATCGCCACCGGGCTATCGGCGGGGCTGTAGGCCAGGGTCTGACTGTCAGCACCCTCAGTGAAGGTATAAGGATGATCGCCATAGACCTTAGAGAGAGAACGAATGCCATAAGGCGAGAGAAACTCCTCTTCGTCGAACAGCCGCTCACAGATCCGACGCAACCGATCTTCAGGCACCAGAGTATACAGAATACGATCATTATGCCACTGGCCAAGGTGATGCTCTAGCCAGGTAGATGTGGTGCGCTCGTGCACAAACCAAGCCATACTATTGAGCACATCAAGCACTGGGAGGCGCTCGACTGTTTCACGATCAAAACTGGCCACCGCTAGCAGGGGAACTAGGCCAGAAAGGGATCGAGTGCGCAGGAAATCGGTAGTGCCATCAGGCCGCTTGATCACGTCGTAATAGAAGCCGTCGTCATCGTCCCAATTAAGGAATCCCCGATCTGATGGTGCATTCAAGGTGAGGGCAAGCTGGGTAAAATCATAAACAAAGCGCTCACAGGTATCGGCATACTCTGGCTCCTCACAGCTCAGTTCCACTGAAATGTTCAGCAGGTTGAGGCTCAGCGATGCCATCCAGGCCGTGCCATCACACTGCTCGATGCGGCTGCCATCTTCGAGAGGAAAGCGGCGATCAAATACCGCAATATTGTCTAGACCAAGGAAACCACCCTCAAACACATTGTCGCCGGAGCGATCGTTGCGGTTAGCCCACCAGCCGTATTCGAGTAGAAGTTTGCGCAGGGCAGACCTTAGGAAAGGCTGATCTGCCTTGCCGCTGTATTTGTGATCGATCTGATAGATGCGCATGGCAGCCCAGGCACCGATCGGCGGATTGGGATCAGATAGAGCCCATTCGTAGGCAGGGGTCTGGGCACTAGGGGCAGTGAAGTGGGGGCTGCGCAGCAACATGGCCTGCTGCTTGGCCATCTCCGGATCCACGATGGCAAACGCAACCGCATGGAACATCAAGTCCCACTGGCAAAAATAGGGGTACTCCCAGGCATCCGGCATCGAGATGATGTTGTGGGCGTGCAGCCGCTGCCACTGGGCCGTCTCGGTATGCCAGCGGTTTGCTGGTGGTGCTGGCTGGGTAGGGTCCCCCTCAAGCCAGCGCAACACACTCCAGCCGTAATACTTCTTGCACCAAAGCAAACCGGCCAAAGCCGAGGTGTGGATCAGGCGATCCTCCCCATTGATCCCGGGCAGGACAGCCTCAAAGAAGCGATGGCACTCCTGTTCTCGAGCGCTAAAGAGCGCATCAAATGAGTCGCCAAATTCAGGCTCCTGCGAGAGCAAAGTATCAGCCTGCGGCCTCTGCCGCAGGCGAAGCTCAACGCACCACTCCTCATCCGGGGCGAGGGTGCGCTGCACCAGCCGTGCTGCCTTAGTGCCGGTATGGGCAGGATTGATAGCGCCTATCTCCCCGTCTATCAGATAACGGTGAAATCCATCCTTCTGAAATTGAGTGGAATTAGGCTGGCCGTAAAGATGCTGGTGGTTGGTTTCATTATCGGTAAACAACCACTCGCCCTGCTCGCGGCAGAGCAGCTCATAGACACCGAGGTTGGCCAAGTCGGAGGTGACAACACGATCATCCTCAAGAGTCATCGGTTGCCGATACTCATCGGGATAGCCCCAACCCCAGGTATTGCGCATCCACAGAGTGGGTAATAGGGCAAGCGGTGCTGGATCCGGCCCACGGTTGGTGACCCGAATGCGGATCAGCAGATCAGTAGCTGCAGCCTTGGCGTATTCAACAACAACATCGAAGTAGCGGCTGTCATTAAAGATGCCCGTATCGACCAGCTCGTATTCGGGCTCGCTGCGGCTGCGCCGCCCGTTCTCATCCACCAGGTGCTGATATGGAAATTCAGCCTGCGGATACTTGTAGAGCCCCCGCATGAAGCTATGGGTGGGGGTGTTGGCGAGGTGGAAGTAGTAATCCTTGAGATCTTCACCGTGGTTGCCTTCAGGATTACCCAGGCCGAATGGCCGCTCCTTGAGGACCGGATCCACACCATTCCACATCGCCAGGGAGAAGCAGAGCCGGCACTCTTCGTCGCAGATCCCCAATAAACCGTCTTCGCCCCAGCGATAGACGCGGGACCTGGCCTGATCGTGAGGAAAGGAGCGCCAGGCATCGCCATCGCCGGAATAATCCTCGCGGACGGTGCCCCATTGACGATCGGGGAGGTAGCTGCCCCAGAGGCTCCAGGGCTGCATACCCTTATCGCGCTCGCTGATCCGCTCGACTTCTGGGTCGCTGGTCAAAGCGGGAGTTGTGGTCATCGCAGTGCTGCCCCCAAACCATCGGCAATGCGCAGGGCATTGGCGATCACGGTGAGACCAAAGCCCATGGCCGGGCAGGCAGGGAAAGTACTGGCATCAACGATGGTGAGATTGGCCACCTCATGGCTACGGCCATCGAGATCCACCACCGACGTGGCCGGATTGACTCCCATGCGGCAGGTGCCGCAGCTGTAGCCCATGGCCGATAGGGGCGCCTCACCGCGGGGATGGGTGGGGGCTTCCCTCACCACATGGCAATCCGGATCAGCCTCCACCGCCTTAAGGGTGTCGATCCAGCGATACACGAGGCGATCATGGGCCTCGCGGTTGTTGGCCTGATAGGTGACCTGAATGCGATCACCCAGCAGGCTGATGCGGTTGTGGGGGTCGGGCAGCACAGGACTCATCGCCCACCAGCTGATCGAACGGGAGGCCAGCTGCTCAAGGCCGAAGTTGGGCAGCAGCTTGGTCACCAGGGACAGCACCGGCGGCGACTCGGCAAACAGGGCATCCTGCAAAACACCGCCACCGTTCTGGATCGAACCCAGGGGGAAGGAGACATTCTTGTCGCCCCAGAGGTAGTCGTTAATGCCGTAGCTACGCCCATATCGGCCACTGTTGGCCTCAGTGGCCAACTGCAGAATCGAAGTGAGCTGGAGCTTCATCAGGTTGCGGCCCACCTGGTCGGAGCCGTTTGCTAAGCCACGCGGATGGCGGTCGGTCGCTGAACGCAGCAGGATCGCGGCGCTGTTGATGGCGCCTGCCGCTAGCACCACCTGATGACCAAAAAACAGCCAGCTCTGGCCATCCAGCCGCGCTTCCACACCCCGAACCTCCGTTCCGCTGGGGTTGACGTGCAGACGTTGCACCTCAGCTCCGGTGCGCACCACCACCGTGGCGGATGCCCGGGCCGGGTCCACCCCAAACAACTCCGCATCACCACTGGGATCGGCGCTGGACTGGGACCAGCTCAGCGGCAGGGAATAGGGATTCAGCCCCTGGCGAACCAAGGCCAGCCGCAACTCCTCAAAGAACGGCTCCACGGGCTTGGGGGCCATGGCGTAGTCGGCGCCCGCTCGCGGTTCGGTGGGATCCACGCCCCGCTGACCATGCACCCGATATAGGGCCTCAGCTTGGTCGTACCAGGGTTCGAAATCTCCGTAGCTAAGGCCCCAGGCTGGAGCCTGCCCCCCCTGTAAGTGCAGGCCAGCGAACTCCTGCTCCCTCAGCCGCTCGAGCACCCCACCCCAGATCTTGGTGTTGCCGCCTAGGGCGTAGATCATCTGAGGAGAAAAGGGATCCCCGTCGGTGCCAAACCATTGCTCCTTGGGGTGGTAGCGATCCTTGCGGAACAAATCCACATCGGCGACGTTCTGATCAGCAAGGGGCATCTGTTCCCCCCGCTCCAGCACCAGCACTGCCAATCCTGATGAGGCAAGCGAATTGGCGAGGGTGCCGCCGGCAGCCCCACTGCCAATGACAATTACGTCGTAATGGTTGTCGTCGATGATCATGGATGGTTCCTCAGCTGCGCTGCCAGACGTAAAGGAGAACGAAGAGGATGATCCAAATCACATCCACAAAATGCCAGAACAGGGAGGTGGCCTGAACGCCCTGCTCTCCACCCGCATAGTTCTGGGGGATGAAAGATTTCACCAGCATCAATCCCATCAAAAACACCCCCGTGGCCACATGCAAGCCGTGGAAGCCGGTAAGTAGATAAAAGGTGCCGCCGAATACGCCACTGGTGAAGCCAAACTGCAGACCACCCCACTCAACGGCTTGGCCGTAGAGGAAATAGGCGCCAAGGGCCATGGTGAGTAACCAGAAGGCCCGAAAGCCCACCAGATTCCCCTTGCTCATGCAGCGCTCTGCCAGCCAGATCGTGCCCGAACTAGAAATCAATACCACCGTGTTGAGCAGGGGCGTGCGCCACTCGAGGCCTTCTACACCGGGGGGCAGCCAATTGAGCGCAGCGGTTTTCAGTAGTGCAAAACCACTAAAGAATGCCAAAAAGATGACACTCTCAGAACAGAGAAAGATGATGAAGCCAGTGAGGTTGTGCTTCGGGTGCTCAGTGTTCAAATGAGGTGTAGCAGTCATGCCCTGGCCTCCTCAAGGGTGAGCTGATTTTCAATCTCTGCCTGGTGCTCAACCAGTGGCTCTCCAGTGCCGTAACCATAGGGGCGTGAAATCACGGTCGGCACGTGCTCACCAAAGTTGTCTTCAGGTGGCGGGGATGGCAACAACCACTCAAGACCAATGGCATTCCAGGGGTTATGGGGGGCTTTCGGGCCCCGCACCCAGGCACTCACCATGTTGAGGAGGAAGGGAATAATCGACACTCCCAGCAGGAAGGCACCCAGGCTGGCCAGCACATTCCAGAAGGCAAATTCCGGGTCGTAGCTAGAAACCCGCCGGGGCATACCCATCAAACCGAGGGGGTGCATGGGCAGAAAATTGAGGTTGGCACCGATGAAGGTGAGCAGGAAATGGAGCTTGCCAAGGCCCTCGTAGGGCATGCGGCCAATAAATTTGGGAAACCAGTGATAGATAGCTGCAAAGATTCCCATCACCGCTGCTCCATAGATCACGTAGTGGAAGTGGCCTACCACGAAATAGGTGTTCGACACGTGAATATCGACCGGCACCGTGGCAAGCATGATCCCGGTGATGCCGGCAAATACAAAGTTGAACAGACCACCCAGGCAAAAAAGCATCGGGGTGGTGAGTCGCAGTTTGCCGCGCCAAATGGTGCCCAGCCAGGCAAACACCTTCACCCCCGTGGGCACAGCAATCAGCATGGTGGAAAACATAAAGAAGTTGCGCATCCACTGCGCCACCCCACTGGGAAACATGTGGTGCACCCACACAACTAAACCCAGTGCCACGATGATGAAGGAGGCCAGGCAGACGTAGACATAGCCAAACAGTGGCTTGCGTGAATAGACAGGAAACAGCTCGGAGAAGATGCCAAACACCGGCAGAATGATCACATACACGGCCGGGTGAGAATAAAACCAGAAAAAGTGCTGATAAAGCACTGGGTCGCCACCTCCCTCTGGCTGATAAAAGCTGGTGCCAAAGCTGAGGTCCATCAGCAACATCACCGCCCCACCAGTAAGGGCCGGCAGGCCGATCAACTGCAGACTTTGGGCTGCAAGAGCCGTCCAGCAATACACGGGCATCCTGAAAAAGCCCATGCCAGGAGCGCGCATCCGCAGAATCGTGGTCACGAAATTGATCGCTCCCATGATCGAGGACACCCCCGAAAGGGCCACGGCTGTGATCCACAGGCCTTGGCCATTAATAAAGTGGCCCAGCGGGTTCTGGGTGCTAACCGGTGGATAGGACCACCAGCCGGAATAGGCCGGCCCACCAGGAACGAAAAAGCTGCCGATCAACAGGGCGCCGAAAATAGGCACCAGCCAGAAGGCCACCGCATTTAGCCGCGGAAAGGCCATATCTGGAGCGCCGATCATCGTGGGGATCAGCAGGTTGTTGAGGCCATTCAGCACCGGAAAGATGAACAGGAACAGCATGATTGTTCCGTGCATCGTGTAGATGCCGTTGTACACCGTGCGATCCACCAGATCAGCCGGGGGTGTAATCAGCTCTCCTCGAATTATCATGGCCAGCAGGCCACCGATCAGAAAGAAGAAAAAGGCCGTAACGATGTACTGAATGCCAATCACCTTGGCATCTGTATTGAAGCCGAAGTAACGGCTCCAGGAGGTGTTTTCGGGAGGACTGGGCGGGAAGGTAGCGGAGGTCATCGGGCTCAGGCGTCGTGCGGCAGGGAGTTGGATCCGGGAACGTTCACCTGGGGCGGTGGGGCTGGTGGCACGGTGGCCCAGCCTGGGTTTTTGAGCTGTTTGCGCTCGCCGTATTCGATTACTGCATCACTTAAACCAGGCTGCAACGGCTGGCTAGCGGCGTTCTTCAGCCAAGCCTGGTAAGCCTCGGGGCTCTCGACCACCACATCGGCCTGGTTGGCGGCAAACCAGGTGCCACTGAACTGGGAATCGCGCAGGCGGTAGCGCCCCTGCCGCGTTGGCGTGAGATTGAAGTTGATCGCCCGGCCAGGGATTACGTCCTGCTTGAGGCGGAAAGCTGGAATGTAAAAGCCATGAATTACGTCGTCTGACACCAAACGGAAGCTGACGGGCTGATCAACCGGCAGATGCAGCTCGGTGGTGGAAACATTGACGCTTGGATAGCTAAATTCCCAAGACCACTGGCGGGCAATCACCTCCACCTGCTCGGCCGGCAAGCGATCGGCGGCGTAGCCCCCCTGGTCTTCCACCGGATTAGCCAAATGGATGTGCTCCATCGGCCCAAGAACTCCGAGTTTGGTGTTGACGCGCATGGCGTAAACCGCGATAGCCATCACCAGCAGTAAGGGAATGACCGTCCAGATCACCTCGAGCCGGGTATTTCCCTCAATCGGCTCCGCATCGCTCTCGTCGTATTTCTCGGCGCGGTGCTTAATCAGCACCCAAGCCATCACCGACACCACCCCCCCAAACACAAACGTACCGATGCCCGTTTCAAAGCTGAACAGCCCATCCACCAGTGGTGCTGCGGTCGAGGCCTGCACAGGCAACCAGCGATATGCCTGCTGGGCCATCCACCAGCTCAAGGCCACCAACAGCCCAATCCAAGCCAGCAAGCCGGCCAAGCCGGCGCTGCTGATTGGTGGGCGGGAGCGGTCAGAGGAGTTACTCACGGCAGGGCCTCGGTGAGATCAGCGCCAGCGGCAAGAAGTTGGTCGGCGGTGATGTGAACACCGAATTCAGCTGCAAGCTCGGCGCCGAGGGTGCCGTGCAGCCCGATCACAAGAAATAACCCCAGGCCCACCAGCAGGTAGAGCCACTGCACCTGACGCCCCATGTCACGGCGCCAGACAAAGCGCTGATAGCCGCGCCACACCGTCATGGCGACGATCACCAGCAGGATCACAACCCCACCGACGCCATGCACAAGCATCGTCTCCATGCTCTGCAGTCCGATGCTGCTGGTGACTCCGGGCAGGGGCACTGCCAGCAGCATTTCGTAGAAGCCGGCAGCCACCGTGAAGAAGGTAACGATGGAGCAGGCCAGCAGGTTGTACCAACCCACATCGTGGAAGCCCCCGCGGGTTACGGGCAGGGCTAGAAAGCGAAACACCCGCTTCTCCACCGGATATAGGGCGCCGGCAATATCGAAGGCGATGGCAATAACGAACAGACCGATCGTGAAATGCACCAGGTTTGGATGAATTGGCAGGGCATAGGGAAGCCCGTTGGGCCCAAGATCAGCTGCCAACTGCTCAATCGGTGAGCCCGCCGGAATGAAGGCAGCCATCACACCAGCCCTGAGCGCATGGCTTGCACCACCGGCACTGTGTGCAGGCCGTACACCCAGATCAACTGATTACCAAGGGTGACCTGCAAAACGATCAGGGCACTGAGCAGCCCACCAGCGCCAAGAAATGCCAATGGCAACTGCTGGGGGTCCTTACTGCGTATTACATAACGCCAGCCCGACATCAGCGACAACACCCCAGCCAACGACCAACCGATCGTGCTGTGCAGATTGAGAATGTCGCGGGAGGCGCCATAGGGATTGGCCAACCCCGCTTCAATCTGGCCAAACATAATTGCCACAAAGATAGCGGCTGTGGCAAAAAGAAGATTCCAAAAGCTGACCTCAAACAGAGCTGGCCGGCGAGTTACAACTCCGATGAGATCAAATACAAAGGTAATCAGCCCCATGGCGATCACAAAGTGCACAACGATCGGATGGATGGTGTCCATCCAAGGGAGGTTGTGGTCGTTGAGCGGCGGTAGCAGCTCAAGCATGGTGCCCATACCAATCACGATTGATCTCCACGCTGGAGAGAGCCATCCAGCAACGCCTAAAGCTGTGATGCTTTGCTACATAGCAATGAGCATTTCCTGACAGCCAGCCCTTGTTGCGCGGCGATTAAAGTTGCTGACTAACTGCTTTTATATCGGTGACAGTTCCCGCTTCTCCCGCCCTGCGCTGGGTCACCGCAGCCCTGCTGTTTGCTGCTGCCGGGCTGTCAGTGGTGCTGCCATTTGTCTCGGCCACCTTGCTCACCATCGCCGTTGGGGCCGTATCGGTGATTGCCGGAGTGTCCCAAATACTGCGTCTCACTGGCGAAGCCGATATCAAAGGAAAAATCTTCCGCCTGTTCTCAGGCCTGCTTTATCTGGGCGGCGGCATATGGGTGCTGGCATTCCCAGTTGCCAGTGAGGTGAGCTTGACGCTGTTTGTCGGCTTTCTGCTTGCTTTTGAGGGCGTAATGGAGCTAGCCGCCGCGGCCACCGGCCAGGGAGCGGCCCGCGGCTTAGTGCTGATTGACGGCATAGTCACCGCCGTACTCGGCGGCATGCTGATTGCCGAGTGGCCCTCCGACAGCATCTGGGCCATCGGCATGTTGTTTGGCATTGGCATGGCGTTTTCCGCCATCAACCTGCTCACGGCCCCACCAAGCCAGCCGGCCAGTTGAGCGGCAGCTCGCCAATGGCCGCCGCATCGAGGCGGCGGGGATCAGCCACCCCCAAGCTGCCGCCCTCCGGCAACACCTCAACGCTGTTTGCCGATCCCATAGCGGCCGTAACAACTACTCGGTGGCCTTTCGCCTCCAGTAACCCCACGGTGTCAGGGCTGAGTCCCTGCTCCACGCTGATCTGATCGGGCCAGAGCTGGGAGTGGATGCGGGGGCTGGCCACGGCTGAGGCCAAGTTCAAGCCGTGCACCAGGCGGTTGAGCAGCACTTGCAACACCGTTGTGATGATGCGGCTGCCGCCAGGGCTGCCGGTAGCCAGCCAGGGCCTGCCATCGGGGCGAAACACCAAGGTGGGCGTCATCGAGCTCAGGGGTCGCTTGCCCGGGGCGATGGCGTTAGCGCTGCCCTGCACTAGGCCGTAGGCATTGGCCACGCCGGGCTTGGCGGTGAAGTCGTCCATCTCGTTGTTGAGCAGGAAACCGGCACCAGGAACGCTGATGCCACTGCCGTAGGCGAAGTTGAGGGTGGTGGTGAGGGCCACCAGCCCGCCCTGAGGGTCGGCCACTGAAAGGTGGGTGGTGTTGGTGCCGCCACCCTGGAAGCCCTGGTCCGCTAGCTCGCTAGCGGGGCGATGGCGCTGAAGCTGAATCTGGGCCCTCAACCGCTGCGCATGGGCCGCACTAAGCAAGCGCTCCAACGGCATCGCCACCTGGTCGGGATCGCCTAGCCAGTGGTTGCGATCGCGATAGGCGAGGTTCATCGCCTCCACCATCCGGTGCAGGCTGGCGGCACTGTTGAGACCCAGCTCGGCCAGGGGCATGGGCTCGAGCACCTGGAGCAACTGCACCAGGGTGACCCCACCACCACTGGGGGGCGGCATGGTGAGCACGGGATGGTTGCGGAATCTCACCTGCAGGGGGCGCACCAGCTGGGCCCGGTAGCCCTTGAGGTCGGCATGGCGAATCAGACCGCCCCGTTGGCGCATCAAGGTCACCAATGCGTCAGCGATCGGACCCTCGTAGAAGCCCGGCTCGCCCTGGGCGGCGATGCGCCGCAGGCTGGCGGCAAGCAGGGGCTGGCGCCACAGCTGGGCAGGTCGCAGGGGGCGCTTGAGAAACAGCTGGCTGGAGGTGGGGTCTGACTGCAGCAGGGATGTGGCCTGGCGCAGGGAATCGGCCAGTTCCTTGCCCACAGGAAAACCGCGGCTGGCAAGGCGGATCGCCGGCGCCATCACCGCGGCCCGAGAGAGCCGGCCATAGCAGCGCTGGCTCAGCAACAGACCGGCTGGGCTGCCAGGCACGGCCACACTCAACAGGCTGCGGGTGGCCCGCTCACGATCCACCTCGCCTTCGGGGCCGAGGAACATCTCAGCGGTGGCTGCTAGGGGCGCCGTCTCGCGAAAGTTCACGGCCACCGCCGTGCCGCGGCCAAGGCGCAGCTCCGGGGGGGTGGGGCAGCCCCGGCCCGCAGCCGGTGATGGCCCGGGTAGCCACAGCAACAAAAAACCACCGCCGCCCAGGTTGCCCGCCTGGGGCAGGGTGACCGCCAGGGCAAAGGCCGTGGCCACCGCCGCATCCACCGCATTGCCGCCGCTGGCCAGGATCTCAGCGCCTGCTTGGGATGCCCAGCGCTCCTGGCTGGCCACCATGCCGGCGGCAGACCACTGGGGGTGGAAGCGCTGGCTGCGCTCCTGCAGCACCTCTGCCTGGGCTGGCGAAGCCAGCACCGCCACCAGCGCTAGCCTCGACCATTTCAACCGATTCGGCCACTTAACGACAACAGCGCTCATGGCCTGCTGGGGGCGCCGTAGCCGCCACCGCCGGGGGTCTCAATGCGCAGGGCTTCACCGGGCTGGAGCTCCAGCTCGCAGCAGCCGTCGAGCTGCCGGCTCGAGCCATCAACACCGATCCAGGTGTTGCGGCCGCAGGCGCCCGGCAGCCCGCCGGCCAACCCCGCGGGAGCCACCCGCCGCGCACCAGAGATCAAGGCAACGGTCATCGGGGCCAAAAAACGTAACTGCCGCACCGCCCCATCGCCGCCACGAAACCGCCCATCCCCGCCCGATCCGGCCCGGATCCCAAAGCGCTCCAGCCGCACCGGAAAGCGCGTTTCCAAAATTTCCGGGTCGGTGATACGGGAGTTGGTCATGTGGCTCTGCACAGCGGCCGCCCCGTCAAAGCCGGCACCACCGGGGCGGATGCCAGCACCGCTGCCTCCACCGATCGTTTCGTAGTACTGGCATTGGCCATTGCCAAAGCTGAGGTTGTTCATCGTGCCCTGGGCGGCGGCTTGCACCCCCAGCGCCGCAAACAGAGCGTTGGCTACCGCTTGGGAGATTTCCACATTGCCGGCAACCACCGCCGCCGGTGGATTGGGATGCAGCAGGGAGCCCGGAGGCACGATCAGCTCGATCGGCTCAAAGCAACCGGCATTGAGGGGGATCTGTTCACCCACCAAGCAGCGAAACACGTAGAGCACCACCGCCTTGGTTACGGCTAAAGGGGCGTTGAGATTGCCGCTGTGCTGGGGCGAGGTGCCGCTGAAATCAACCTGAACCCGGCGAGCCTCAGCGTCGATGCGAACAGCTACCTGGATGAAGGCGCCGTGGTCGAGCTCCACCCGGGCGGACCCGTCGCTTAGGTGCGCAAGCGCCCGACCAACCGCCTCTGCAGCGTGGGCCTGCCCGTGGGCCATGTAGGCCCGCACCTCTTCGAGGCCATGGCGCTCAATCAAGCGCCCCAGCTCCTGAACACCCAGCCGATTAGCCGCCGCCTGGGCCTGCAGATCGGCAAGCAACTGGTCGGGGTTGCGCACTGGATGGCTACCTGCGGCTAGTCGCTGCCGCCACAGCGACTCATCAAAGTTGCCATTTCTCAAAAAGGGCACGTTGTCGAGTAGCAGGCCCTCATCGTCGATGCTGCGACTGAAGGCCGGCATCGAGCCAGGGGTGATGCCGCCCACATCGGCGTGGTGGCCGCGGCAGGCCACAAAAAACAAAGGGGCCCCAGCCTGGGAGTCGCCCAAGCCAGGGACAAAAACCGGCGTAATGGCGGTGATGTCTGGAAGGTGGGTGCCACCGTTGTAGGGATTGTTTGACAGCACCACATCGCCAGAAGCCAATGGGGCGCGCTCGCCCCGGGCGATGGCCGCAAGCAGGCTGACCACGCTGTCGCCCATCGAACCAAGGTGCACCGGGATATGGGGGGCATTGGCTACCAGCTGACCCGCAGCATCGAAGAGGGCGCAGGAGAAATCGAGCCGCTCGCGGATGTTCACCGAGCGGGCGCTCTGCTGCAGCCGCCCACCCATCTGTTCGGCGATGGCCGCAAAGCGGTGGTTGTAGAGCTCAAGCAGGGTGGGATCGGGCCCCTGCTCCACATGTTGAACAGCCTGGTCACCAGCCTGGCCAACCCCGCTGCTGGCCGCCGCCGCGCCTTCCCGCTCCAACAGCAGGGCTCCATCGGCTAGCACCAGGGCTTGCCAGCCGGGCTCCAGCACGGTGGTGGTGGTCGCATCGACAACCAGGGCTGGACCCGCGAGCCGTTGCTGGGGCTGCAGCTGGGAGCGCTGCCACAGCGGCACCGGCTGCCAGCCAGCCGCCTCGCCCAGCCACAGGGGAGTGGTTGGGGCAAGCGGGGCTGCAGCAACAGCTCCAGTCTCCGCCTGCCCTCCAGCCACCGCCTGGCCTCCAGCAACAGCCTGCCCTCCAACCACCGCCGGGGGAGCCAGCTCCACCAGCAGGCGCTCCACGATCCAATCTTCGCCCACCGGGCGATAGCCGAAGCGCTGCAGATGGGCGGCGCTAAAAGCACGCTGCAGGTCTTCCACCCCTTGCTCGTCTGGCAACCACGCCACCTCCAGACCCCGCTCACTGCCGGCGGCCCGCAGCTCCAGCTGCACCCCAATCCGGCCTGTTGCCCCCTCGGCCAAATCCCCCAGCCGGCGCAGGTCGGCGAGCCCCTGCTGCTCCAGCTCGGCGCAGCGCTGACGCAGCTGGGGCAGGTTGTCGGAGCGCAGCGGCAACCGCGGCGAGCACTCCAGCAGCAGCCTCTGCTCGGCCATGCCGAGGCCATAGGCGGAAAGCACCCCCGCCAAGGGGTGGAGCAACACCCGCGTCACAGCCAGCACCTCGGCCAGGCGGCAGGCATGCTGACCGCCAGCCCCGCCGTAGCTCACCAACAGGGCCTGGCGCAGGTCGTGGCCGCGTTGGATCGAGATGCGGCGCAGGGCTTCTGCCATCGTTTCAATGGCGATCTGCAGGGCCCCTGCCGCCAGCCGCTCCGGACTAATCCCAGGTGCCACCGAGGCCATCTCAAGCGCCAGCTCCGCAAACCCTCGCCGCACCGCTTCCCCATCAGCGGCTTGGTCGCCCTTGGGGCCAAACACCGCTGGCAGGGCGGCAAGCGGCAGACGGCCGAGCAGCACGTTGGCATCGGTGATGGTGAGCGGCCCGCCGCGGCGGTAAGCCGCCGGACCGGGATCAGCTCCTGCAGAAACGGGCCCAACCTGCAGCCGCCTGCCGTCAAAGCGCAACACCGACCCGCCGCCAGCAGCCACGGTGTGAATCGGCAACATCGGAGCTTGCAATTCCAACCCAGCGATCTCGGTGGCAGGGCTGCGCTCCCAGGCCAGATCACCGCCAGCGTTTGAGAGGCAGCGGTCATCGAAATGGAACACATCGGTGGAGGTGCCACCCATGTCGAAACCAACAATCGGCTGAGGCGGCAGCCCAGCGGCAGCAAGGGCCCTCCTGCCCACGGCCACGGCGCCCACCATGCCTCCGGCCGGCCCCGAGAGGATCGTGTCTTTGGCCAGCAGCAGCTCAGGCGCTGCCAGAGCCCCACTGGATCGCATCACCCGCAGCCGGGTTGCTGGTCCCAAGGCCAGCTGCACCTGGCGCAGGTAGCGGCCCAGCACCGGCGCCACCGCCGCCTCCACCAGGGCGGTCTGGCCGCGGGGCACCAGCCGGGGCTGGCTACTGAGCCGGTGGGAGAGCACCACGGCCTCGAAGCCCAGGGGTGCGAGCCACTGCTCCAGCTGCAGCTCCTGGCTGGAATTGCGGGTGCTGTGCAGCAGGGCCACCGCGCAACTGCTGTAGCCGTCGGCCTGCGCTTGCAGCAGCTGCTGCTGCAAATCCTCTCGCCACTGGAGCGGTGCAAGCTCGAACCCCTGCGCATCCAGCCGCCCCTCCACCTCCAGGACCCGCACCCGCAGGGGATTGGGACGCTGAATGGCCAGGGCAAAGAGGTCGGGGCGGTGCAGGTCGCCGATGCTGAGCAGGTCGGCAAAGCCGCGGTTGATGAGCAGCACCACCCCGGCGCCGCGCTGCTCGAGCAAGGCATTGGTGGCAACGGTGGTGCCGAGCCTCACCTCCCGTACCAATCCCAGCGGCAGTTGGTGGCCAGGGTCCAGGCCCAGCACGGCACCGATCGCCCGCACGGCCGGGTCGCCCGGGCACTCCGGCTGCACAGACAGCACCTTGCGCACCACCAGCTCGCCGACGGGGTTGCAGCCCACCACGTCTGTGAAGGTGCCACCCCGATCAATCCAGAACCGCCAGCCAGGGGCGGAGCAGACCGGCTGCACCGGCTCAGCGGTAGTTTTCAAACTGCAAAGGCACTTCCACGTCCTGGGCCTTGAGCAGGTTGATCGCCTGCTGCAGGTCGTCTTTGTTTTTGCCGGTGATCCGCAGGCTCTCGCCCTGGATCGAAACGGTCACCTTCTTGAGCTCGTCGCGCACGGTTTTGCTGAGCTGCTTGGCCAGCTCAGAGCTCAACCCTTTGCGCAGTTTCACCACCTGCTTGACCCGGTTGCCCCCCACGGGCTCTGGGCTCTGAAAGTCAAAAATCTTCAGCGAGAGGTTGCGCTTGGTTGCCTTCTGGCGCAACACGTCCTCCACGGCCTGGAGGGTCATGTCGCTGGCGGTGGTGATGGTGAGGCTCGTCTCCTCCATCTCGATTTCGGTGTTGGAATCCTTGAGGTCGTAGCGGGTGCCCACGTCGCGGCGCACCTGATCGATGGTGTTGACGAGCTCCTGGCGATCGAAATCGCTCACCACATCGAAGGAATAGGTGTCGGCCATGGGGCGCAGTTTGGAGGTCGGAAGCGTTCACGGATCGTAGGGGCGGCCTGTCAGCCTGACCAAGCACCGATTGCGCCTGCAGTTCATGACCTCCACCCTCGCCCCTTTCGTCTGGTCATTGCTGCTGGCAGCTGGCGTGGTGGTGTTCAGCACCGTGCCCCTGGGCGCCGCCCGATCCCAAGCCAATTTCCAGATGGCCGACCTGGCCGCCCCCAGGGCAATGTTTGATCGCCTGCCGGCCTGGGGGAAACGGGCAGCTTGGGCGCATCAAAACTGCTTTGAAGCCTTCACCCTGCACGCGCCAGCTGCCCTGCTGTGCCTGGTGGCTGGTGTCAGCAGCCCGGTAGCGATCGCCGCGGCCTGGATCCATCCCCTGTTGCGCCTGGCCTACATCGGCATGTATGTGGGCAACGTGCCAGCGCTGCGCGGCCTGTGCTGGGCTGGCGCCCTCACCTGCAGCGGCTTGCTCTACGTCGAAGGCCTAAAAGCGCTGCTGGGCAGCTAAGCGAACAGATTTAATCGAAGAACATCACGCTCACAACCTTGCCCATGTCCTCCGCGACCCGGCAGCTGGCTAGCAAGGTTTCGCTGTCGTGGAAGGCGTAACAAATCAGCTGATCGCAACGACTGATGATGTCTTGGTTGCAGAGGCTGCTTGCCATCGGCAGGGGCAGCTCATCGTGTTCTGGCTTCTCCACCAGATGCAGCACTCGCTCCAATTGATCGCGAGACTCTCCGGGCTGGCGATCAAGGCTCTGGGGCAAAAGCACGGTGAGCCTGGCCGGATCAATCTCCAGCACGCTGCGAATAACCGCCGCGTTAACGCCCTGAGAACCGGAAGTGATCAGATTGTGTCCCTCCTGGGCCAGGGAGCGCGCCACTAATTCGACCAGATGGATCGAAACCACGGGAACGTGGCGGCTGCCCAAAATTGCAATCCGACGCTTGCTGCGGTCCTGGAGCATCGCCAGTTCCTGGGCCAGGGTGTCGATACGATCAATCGACGGAAGATCAAGGGACCGGGACACCAGTAGCCACCTGCCAGTCCTTTGAAACTAGCAGCGTTATTTCATTAACGCGGGCAACTGCAACCGAGCAAACAGGCGCTCGAAATTGCAATGCTCTTCCACCAGCCGGAAGGCAAAGCTTGCCTTCACCACCTCGTGCAGACGCACATGACCAAAGGCCTGCTCAATCACTTCCACTGTAGTGAGGGTGTCGTGCTCCACCTTGAGCAGGGGCACTTCAAGCTCCTCGGCCCGGTTGAGCAGCTGGGGCAGGGGGTCTCCAGCGCCCGTGAGAATCAGGCACTGGGTTGAGGCCTCCAGGGCTGCCAGCTGAATATCGGTGCGATCAGCGCCAGTCACCACAGCCATGTTGCGGCGGCGCCGGAAAAACTCCATTGCCGAGTTGACGTTCATGGCGCCAATCGAGAGGGTTTCCACCAGGAGATCGAGCCGTTCCGGGCAGCACAGCACCTGGGCACCGAGCCGGAGGGCCAGCTCCTCCACCGTGACACTGCGCAGCAGCGGGCTTTGGGGCATGACGCCATGCACCGGCAAACCAAGGCGCTCTAAGGCAGGGACAACCTCAGCGCAAAGCTGGGCCACAAGCCCCGGCTTAACGGCATTGAGCACCACCCCCGCCAGATGCTCACCCAACTCGGCCTGAGCCGCCAGGAGCGGGTCGATGCTGCAGCTATCGATCCAGGGATGCACCAGCAACACCGATGCCTCCAAGCCCCGGGCTAGCTGGGCCAGGCTGAGACCGTAAAGCAGTCCCTCATGCAAGCTGCCGGCGGCTTCCAGCAGGGTTAGCCCGTCGCTGGCGGCGGCCAGCTGCTGACGCAGCTGCTCAAAGCCCGAGCCGGGATCCAAGTCACCCTGCAGCAGCCGCCGCTCTGCCGTGAGCGGATCGAGCACGTGCAGCGAGGGAATCAGATTGGCTTCCGGAAGCCCCAGGGTGGCGCCGATGAAACGCACATCGGCATCCAGCAGAGGCGCCTGGCTAGCAGCATCCGCCGGGCTATCGAGGCTGGTGGCTAGGGGCTTGCCAAAACGCACCGGCACCCCTTGGCGAGCCAGTTGGCGGGCCAGACCAAGCACCACCGCCGATTTACCACTGAAGGATTCGCAGGAGCCGATCAGCAAGGTGGGGGCCATAGGTCAACCTCGCTGGGGGATGTCTTGAAGCGAAATTTAGGCGGCGCTGCCCACTGCTTCGGTAGCAAGGGGCGGCTGACCCAGCAGCAGCCATTGCCAAAAACTCGCCGGCAACTGCTCCCCTTCCCGATCCATGAACCACTGCACCAGCTGGTAACAGGGCAACTCAAAGCTGTATTGCACCTCTGGTAAATCAGGAAAAATCAAATCGCAGTGGAGAACTTCCTGGGGTGCTGTTTCACCACTCCAGCTCAGCCGCAACATGTGGCTACGCCCCCCCTGCAGCAGGCGCTTACCGGTCCAATCGCCCGCCAGCAGTATCGCCAAGGCACCCTCCAAAGACATGAGCCGCCCTAGCCCACCGCAGTAGGGAGCAAATAGGGGCACTAAGGGGGCAACAGACTCAGGGATCATGCCAGTGGGCATTAAGGCGGCGTTGCCGTCAACAATTCCAACCATGCTGACGCGTCAGGATCAGTTTATGCCAGCCAGATGACCAATTTTGATGGATGCCGGATCGCGGTTACCGGTGCGAGCGGCAGCCTGGGCCGGGCCCTGCTCCAGGAGCTAGCCCAGCAGGGCGCCTCGCTGGTAGCCCTCACCAGCAGTAGCGAACCCCTGCTGCTGGTGGATCCTGCTGGCACAGCGATTCCCCTAGAGCAGGTCTGCTGGCAATGCGGCCAGGAGCAGGAGCTGCGTGGGCTACTGGAGCGGGTAGACATCCTGGTGCTGAACCACGGCATCAACCAGCTACAGCTCCGCAGCCGCTCAGCCACGGCGCTTGCCCTGGAGGTGAATGCCCTGAGCAGCTGGCGACTGATGGAGCTGTTTGCCGAGGTGGTGCAACAAAGCCCCCGCCCAGAGCGGCCCAAGCCTGAGGTGTGGATCAACACCTCGGAGGCGGAGATCCAGCCCGCCCTCAGCCCTCTCTACGAATTGAGCAAACGGCTATTAGGCAGTTTGGTAAGCCTGCGTGCCCTGGATCTCGCTGGTGCCAACGGCCCCCTGCGCATCCGCCGGCTGGTGCTGGGGCCCTTCCGCTCCAGCCTCAACCCAATCGGGGTGATGGGGCCGGGATTTGTGGCCAATCAGGTAGTTGCCCAGGCCCGGTTAGGGCTCAGCCTGATCATCGTGACCCCAAACCCCCTCACCTACGTGTTGATGCCGCTAAGCACCCTGGCGCGTTGGGGCTACTTCAAGCTGCTGACGCGGCCGAGCCCAGGCCAGTCCTAAAAATCGCGGTCGGTGAGGATTTCGCAACCGTCACTTGTTACGGCGATGGTGTGCTCCCACTGGGCCGACCAGCTGCCATCAACGGTCACCACGGTCCAGCGATCCTTGAGGGTGCGGCAGGCCTTGCTGCCGGCATTGAGGATCGGCTCCACCGCCAGGGTCATGCCCGGGCGCAGTTTCATGTTGGGCAGATCTCGGGTGCGGAAGTTGAACACCGAGGGCTCCTCGTGCAGATTGCGGCCGACGCCATGGCCCGTGTAATCCTCCACCACCGCAAAACCATGGGCCTCGACGTGGTCTTGGACGGCGCCGGCGATGTCGAGCAGGGTGTTGCCCGCCTTGATCTGGCGCAGCCCTTGCATCAGCGATTCCTGGGCCACCCGGCAGAGGGTTTGGGCCTCCTCGGTGGCGCCTCCGCCTACACAAAGGCTGACGCAGCTGTCGCCGTGATAACCGTCGAAGTAGGCACCTGTGTCGATCTTCACCAGATCGCCGGCCTGAATAACCCTTTTGCTGTTCGGAATGCCGTGGACCACTTCGTTGTTGATTGAGGCACAGATGCTGGCCGGGAAACCGTGATACCCCTTGAAGCTGGGGGTAGCACCCATCTCGCGGATGCGCTTCTCGGCATGGCGATCGAGGTCGCCGGTGGTCATGCCGGGAGCCGCCAGCTCCAGAATTTCGCGCAGCACCGTGGCCACAATCCGGCTGGCCTTGCGCATGGTGTCGATCTCGCGGGCCGACTTGATTTCAACGCCGCGCCGTCCCTTCTGAATGCGTGGACCGGTTTCAACGGTGGGGGAGGCAACCGCCGCGCCCTTGGTGCTGGCCAGTAGGTCGGCAAACAGATTCATGCAGTGACCCACCGGCAGCTATCCGGCAGCGATGTAGGGCAGAACTGAAAGCTACCAATGGGACTGCACCGCTGTGGCAAAGGCGGAATAGCAATCGGGGCACCTCGAGCCGGTACACTGCATCTTTGGCTAGGCGTAGCGGAGCTGAGATGGCAACGGAGTCGACAGAAAATCAAGCGGTTGATCAGGTGGCTGACGCCACCGTGAGCACTGCAGCTCCTGCGGCCACCGCGGTGCAAGAAAAACCGGCCGCCACGAAGGCCAAAACCGGCAAACTCAGCGCCCAAGAGCTGATCCGGGCCTTTGAGGCAGAGCAATTGAAAGACGAGCTGCCCGACATTTACGTCGGCGATACCGTCAAGGTGGGTGTGCGCATCCGCGAAGGCAACAAGGAGCGTGTGCAGCCCTATGAGGGCGTGGTGATCGCTAAGCGCCATGGCGGCCTCAACGAGACCATCACGGTGCGCCGGATCTTCCAGGGCATTGGCGTGGAGCGGGTCTTCATGCTTCACAGTCCTCAAGTTGCCTCCGTGCATGTGGAGCGCCGCGGTAAGGTGCGTCGGGCGAAGCTCTTTTACTTGCGCGACCGGGTGGGTAAAGCCACGCGCGTCAAGCAACGCTTCGACCGCTGAGGTTGCCAACGCAACTTCAGCCTGCCGTCTTGGGATTCCTCTAGACAGCTGGCTGATTAGCCGCGGCCTCCTATTTACGGGGCATCGGCCATGCGCCGTTAGTTCAGTTGGTAGAACGCAGGTCTCCAAAACCTGATGTCGGGGGTTCAAGTCCTCCACGGCGCGTTCGATGCCCCAATTTGCAGTTTGCTGGTTTGAGCATGGAGTTGGATTTACAACCCGGGGATGTGGTCAAGGTGCTCGAATCAGCCGCTTTGGGCTGGGTTCGAGCTCGGGTGATCCGGGTGAAATCCGGTGGCAGGGTGGTTGTGCAGAGCGACCAAGGTCGTGAATTCACAGCCCGAGGCAATCAGGTTCGTTTGATTGAGCCAGCAGGGTTTAGGCCCTGAGATTCATGCGGCTTTAATGCCGGTCCGCAATGCCGGTCTGCCCTAAACCAATTGGTTGACGAGCGGACCGGCCATCACGGATACTTCCAGAGTCGCCACGGCGACACAGTTAGCTCAAAAAGCTGCTTGGGACTGTAGTTCAACCGGTTAGAGCACCGCCCTGTCACGGCGGAAGTTGCGGGTTCGAATCCCGTCAGTCCCGTTCCATTTCAATTAGGAGTTGTCCCTGTGGATGCTGCGCAGTCCGTAGCAGGGCAACCCTCTTCAGAAACGACCCAGTCGGGTATGTCCCTGTCAGATCGGCCGGTGCGGGTTCGTCTTGCTCCGAGCCCAACGGGCACGCTGCACATAGGCACCGCTCGCACTGCAGTTTTTAACTGGCTTTACGCCCGCCGCCTGGGCGGGCAGTTTTTGCTGCGGATTGAGGACACCGACAAAGAGCGCAGCAAGCCCGAATACACCACCAACATCCTCGAAGGGCTGCAGTGGCTGGGGCTGCAATGGGACGGCGAACCCGTGATTCAGAGCGCTCGCATCAGCGAGCACCGGGCCGCCATCGAGCAACTGCTTGCATCCGGCCACGCCTACCGCTGCTACGCCAGCGAGGCGGAACTTACCGCCATGCGGGAGCAGCAGGCTGCCAGCAAGCAGGCCCCCCGCTACGACAACCGCCACCGCGACCTAAACGCCGAGCAGCAACAGGCCTTCATCGCCGAGGGGCGCCAAGCCACCATCCGCTTCCGCATCGACGACGAGGCCACGATCAAGTGGAGCGACCTGGTGCGGGGGGAAATGCGCTGGACCGGCGCCGATCTAGGTGGCGACATGGTGATCGCCCGCCGCGCCGCCGCCGACCAGATCGGCGACCCCCTCTACAACCTGGTGGTGGTGGTGGACGATGCCGCCATGGCGATCAGCCATGTGATCCGCGGTGAAGACCACATCGCCAACACGGCCAAACAGCTGCTGCTTTATCAGGCCCTTGGCGCCGAGCCACCGGTGTTTGCCCACACCCCCCTGATCCTCAACCAGGAGGGCAAGAAGCTCTCCAAACGCGACGGCGTCACCTCGGTGAGCGACTTTCGGCAGATGGGCTACACCGCTGAAGCCCTGGCCAACTACATGACCCTGCTGGGCTGGTCGCCGCCGGAGGGGATGGGCGAGCGCTTCAGCCTGGCTGAGGCCGCGGCAGCGTTTTCCTTCGAGCGGGTCAACCGCGCCGGCGCTCGCTTCGACTGGGACAAGCTCAACTGGCTAAACGGCCAGGTGCTGCACGAGCTGGGCCCCGAGGCCCTGCGGCAGGAGCTGCTGCCCCTCTGGACCGCCGCGGGCTGGCCGGCTGATTCCAGCGGCATCAGCGCAGATCCCGCCTGGCAGCTACAGCTATGCGAGCTGCTCGGCCCCTCCCTGACCTTGTTGGCCGACGGTGTCGACCAGGCCCGGCCGTTCTTCACAACCCCAGCCCTCAACGAAGCTGCCAGCGCCCAGCTCGAACTCGAGGGTGCGCGCCCAGCCCTGGCAGCCCTACTGGAGCAGTTGCCGCCAGGCGCCCTGGAGCCAGATCAGGCCCAGGCGCTGCTTGGCGAGGCCGCAACTGCCGCCGGCGTCAAGAAGGGCGTGATCATGAAGAGCCTGCGTGCAGCGCTGCTCGGCAGCCTCCAGGGCCCAGACCTACTGGCCACCTGGCTGCTGCTGCACCGATGCGGCGACGACCGCTCCCGCATCGCCCGCTGCCTCTGAGAGGCCAAGCCAGCGGGCCAGGGGTCCGGCGCTTAGGCCCTGCAACCCCACGGTGAGCAGGATCGTCAGAAACACCAACCCCTGCAGACGGCCGGCCCCCACCACTCCAGCCTGCTCAAGGCGAATCGCAAAGAGACTGGCCACTGCCGCGGTAACGATGCCGCGGGGCGCCAGCCAACTCATCAGGGCCCGCTGGGGCAGGCTGAAGGCGAGGCCCCAGGTGGCCAGGCCGATGGCCACTGGGCGCACCAGCAGCATCAAACTCAGCACGCAGGCCACCCCACCCCAGCCCAAGGGGCTGAGTTCGGCCCAGCTCACATCTGCGGCCAGCAGGGGAAAAAGCATCGTGATCGCCAGCTGGGCCAACTGACGAATCAACTCATCGAGCTCGGCGGCATCGGTATCGGGCCGGCGACCCACCACCACCCCGGCAGCCACGGCGGCGGGCAGCCCCGATTCGGGCAGCAGCAACTCACAGCCGCTGAACATTAAAAACAAGGTGCCCAAGGTGAGCTGGAGCCGCAGGGCCCCGGCCGGCTGGGCGGGGATACGGCACAGGGCTTCGGCCAGCAGCCAGCCGCAGAGCGCACCGATCGCCACACCGCCACCGAGCCGTTGCAGTAGCCCCAGGGCCAGCTCCCGCCAGCCATGGAGGTCGCCCAGGGCCAGCTCCAAAAGCAGTAGCGCCAGCACGGCACCAATCGGCTCCAAGATCAGGCCCTCCCCCTCCAACACCTCACCCAGAGGCGGAGCCAGGCGGATCTGCCGCACCAGCGGGGTTACCACGGTGGGGCCAGTGGCCAGCACGATGGCGCTGAACACCGCCGCCAGCGACCAATTCAGTCCCGCCAACCAGTGGGCGGCCAGCAGGCCAGCGGCGAGGCCGAGCACCAGGCGCACCAACACGATGCGCAGCACCGCCTGCTTGGTGGCATCACCTGGCAGGCGCAGATTGATGCCACCGTCGAACAGCACCAGGCTCACCAGCAGCCCCACCACAGTGCCCAGGCCGGCGCCCAGGTCGAGGGGTTCTACAAGGCCAAAGCCGGAGCGGCCGATCACCAGGCCGGCGCTGAGCAACAGCACCACCCCAGGCAAGCCGGTGAGCCAGGCCAGGGCCTGAGCAGTGGCCCCGGCAAAAACCGTGACCCCCCAAAGCAGGCCCAGCCGCTCAGGCGTCATTCATCGAGGGCGTTGAACTTGGGCTCCACGTGGATGCCAATCACGCCGTTGGGTCGCACCACCAGATACTCGCCCTCCATGTCGCCGATCGGCACATTCACGAAGGCGTCTGGGGCGGAGGCGGTGAGAACCCCGCCATACCACTGCTGAAACGCCTCCAGGGTGGGGAAATGGACGGTTTCGGTCTGGCCGCCGCTCATATGCAGGTGAACGGCGTAGCGGCGGGGGATGCGGGACATGGGGGCGCGCCAGGCAGCGAAACGGACGTGCCCACAGGATGCCCCAGGGTCTGTTGGTTGTGCCAGGTGAGTGGCTGCAGCGCAACATCACTGGCCACATAGAGGGGATGGCGGGGCTGGCCGGCGGCGGTGAGGCCCAGGGCCCAGAGACCAGGCCCCTGCAACAAGGCCAGCACCTCCTGATCGCGCCCCCGGCAGGCCCCCTGGTTGCCCCAGCCCAGCCAGAGGGTGGCCTCAGGCTGGGCCGCCAGCCGGTGCTGCAGCCAGAAATCAGCCTCCAAGCCCACCGGATCGGCGGCGCGGCGCAGCACCGCCGGCGACGGGCTGACGCGGGCAAACAGGTTGAGCACCTCGAGGCTGCCGAAGCCCCAGCGCTGGGCAAAGCCCACCAACCGCCGCAGGGTGGGATCGTCGCGCTGGCCATCGGCCCGAGAGGGATTGAGGCCGATGAAGATCAGCCTTGGCGCCGCCGGCTGCCACAGCCGCTCCAGCCACCAGCGGTAACGGCCGCAGGAGCTGAAGGCGGCGCTGCCGCTGACGATGGCCTCCTGCAACATCCCCGTAGCATGAAACGATGCCAAGCCTGGCCGCTATTCGCGAACAGCGCCTAAGTGCCCGCCTAACGGTGTTGCGCGCAGGCGCCGCAGTTGTTGCTGCCAACCATCCCGGCGGCGAAGTGTGGCTGTTCGGCTCGCTGGCTCGCGGTGACTGGGACGCCTATTCCGACGTAGACCTGCTGGCCATCGCCCCCACCCAGGTGGCCGCAGATGCCTTGGCCGATGCGCTGCTGGACGCCCGCCTAGGTGACGACGTGCTGGCCCTAAGCCAGGAGCGCTGGCAGCAGCTGAAAGGGGGCGACGATCCCTACTGGCGGGCCATCGGCCGCGACGCCCTGCGCCTGGATCAGCCGTGACTCCCAGGGTTGAGGCCTGGATCCGCCAGGCCCAAAACGATCTGGAGGCAGCGCGCTTCACGGCCGGCCAGGGGTTCCATGCCCAGGCCTGCTACCTGGCGGGTCAGGCCGCCGAAAAGGCGCTCAAGGCCCTGGTTCTGGCAACCGGGATCACTCCGCCATACAGCCACTCCCTCGAAAAACTGGTGGAACTGTTGCAACAGCAGGGCCTGGATCTCCCAGACCTGGCTGAGCTGCATCTCAAGGCGCTCACGCGCATGAACAGTGCCAGCCGCTACCCCCAAGGCGATGAGGCCCCGGCTGATCTCTTCGATGCCAATGACAGCAGCACTGCCCTGGGCACTGCGGAGGCCGTGGTGCGAATCGCGATGACCCGACTGCAAGCCTGAGCTCTGGCAGGCTGGCCCCCACGCCCGCGCCGCTCCGGCCCCCCGCACCTGTGGCCCCCAGCACCAAGCCCCTGCTGCTGCTGATCGACGGCCACTCCCTGGCCTTCCGCAGCTTTTATGCCTTCTCCAAGGGGGGCGACGGCGGCCTGAGCACCAAGGCCGGGGTGCCCACCAGCGTCACCTACGGCTTCCTCAAGGCCCTGCTCGACAACTGCAAGGGGCTCAAGCCCAATGGCCTGGTGGTGGCCTTCGACACGGCCGAACCCACCTTCCGCCACGAGGCGGACGAGGCCTACAAGGCCCACCGGGATGAGGCGCCGGAGCACTTTTTCGCCGACCTGGCCAACCTGCAGCAGATCCTGGCCGAGAGCCTCGACATCCCCCTGGCGATGGCGCCTGGCTTCGAGGCCGACGACGTGCTCGGCACCCTGGCCAACCGGGCCGCCAACGCCGGCTGGCGGGTGCGGATCCTCTCGGGCGACCGCGACCTGTTCCAGTTGGTCGACGACGAGCGCGACATCGCCGTGCTCTACATGGGCGGCGGCCCCTACGCCAAAAACAGCGGCCCCAGCGAGATCCGCCGCGAGGGCGTGATCGCCAAGCTCGGCGTCACCCCGGAGGAGGTGGTGGATCTCAAGGCCCTCACCGGCGACAGCTCCGACAACATCCCCGGCGTCAAGGGCGTGGGCCCCAAAACCGCCATCAACCTGCTGGCCGCCTACGACCATGTGGACGGCATCTACGCGGCCCTCGAAGCGCTCGAGCAGGCGGGGCCCAAGGCCAAGGATCCCAAGGGCGTGCTCAAGGGCGCCCTGGTGGACAAGCTGCGCGCCGACCGTGAAAACGCCTACCGGTCGCGCATGCTGGCCGAGATCCTGATCGACATCCCCCTGCCCAGCGAGCCTCGGCTGGAGCTGGGGGCAGTCAAGGCCGACGCCCTGGCCGGCAGCTTGGAGGAGCTGGAGCTGTACAGCCTGGTGAAACAGGTGCCCCAGTTCGCCCAGCTGTTCTCGGCCGTGCCGCCGCAGCCCAGGGAGGCAGCCAGCCCCGCGGGCGGCAAGGCCGTCACAGCCACCGAAAAGGCGCCAACGGCTGGTGAAACAGCGCATGCAACAAACGGTCCAACAGCTGCCGATCAGCCGGACAGCCAGAAGCTGCCCCAGCTCAAGCCCCAGCTGATCACCAGCCCCGAGGCCCTCGCCGCCCTGCTGACCCACCTCAACAGCTGCAGCGATCCCGGCCGCCCCGTGGCCCTAGACACCGAAACCACCAGCCTCAATCCCTTCCAGGCCGAGTTGGTGGGGGTGGGGGTGGCCTGGGGCGATGGCCTGGCGGAGCTGGCCTACATCCCGATCGGCCACCACCCGCCCGCGGCGGCCGACCTGCTCAGCGCCCCCCCAGACGCGCCGAGCCAACTGCCCCTCGCTGCGGTGCTCACCGCCCTGGCCCCCTGGCTGGCCAGCGCCTCCCACCCCAAGGCCCTGCAGAACGCCAAGTACGACCGGCTGATCCTGCTGCGCCATGGCCTGCCCCTGGATGGGGTGGTGATGGACACGATGCTGGCCGATTACCTGCGCGATGCCGGCGACAAACACGGCCTCGACGCCATGGCCGAGCGCCACTTCGGCTTCAGCCCCACCAGCTACAGCGAGCTGGTGCCCAAGGGAGCCAATTTCGCGTCCGTGGGGATCGCCGAGGCGGCGCTGTATTGCGGCATGGATGTGCACCTCACCTGGCGCCTGGCCCAGCTGCTGCGCCGCGAGCTAACGGCCATGGGCGATGCCCTGCCCGAGCTGCTCGACCAGCTGGAGCTACCCCTGGAGCCGGTGCTAGCCCTGATGGAGGCCACCGGCATCCGCATCGACACCGCCTACCTCGGTGAGCTCAGCGCCGAGCTCAAAATCACCCTGGATCGCCTCGAGGGCGAGGCCAAGGCCTCCGCCGGGGTGGACTTCAACCTCGCCTCCCCCAAACAACTGGGCGAGCTGCTGTTCGACACCCTCGGGCTGGATCGCAAGAAATCGCGCAAGACCAAAACCGGCTGGAGCACCGACGCGGCCGTGCTGGAGAAGCTGGAGGCCGATCACCCAGTGGTGCCCCTGGTGCTGGAGCACCGCACCCTCAGCAAGCTCAAGAGCACCTACGTGGATGCCCTGCCGGCCCTAATGGAGCCGGAAACCGGCCGGGTGCACACCGATTTCAACCAGGCCGTCACCGCCACCGGGCGCCTGAGCAGCAGCAACCCCAACCTGCAGAACATCCCAATCCGCACCGAGTTTTCGCGGCGGATCCGCAAGGCCTTCCTGCCCCAAGAGGGCTGGAGCCTGATCAGCGCCGACTACTCCCAAATTGAGCTGCGCATCCTGGCCCACCTCAGCGGCGAGGAGGTGCTGGTGGAGGCCTACCGGACCGGCGACGACGTGCACGCCCTCACCGCCCGGCTGCTGCTGGAGAAGGACACCGTGACGCCGGATGAACGTCGCTTGGGCAAGACGATCAACTTCGGCGTGATTTACGGCATGGGCGCCCAGCGCTTCGCCCGGGAAACGGGCGTGAGCCAGGCCGACGCCAAAGAGTTTCTGAGCAAATACAAGCAGCGCTACCCGAAGGTGTTCGCCTTCCTGGAGCTGCAGGAGCGGCTGGCCCTGAGCCGGGGCTACGTGGAGACGATCCTGGGCCGGCGCCGCCCCTTCCACTTCGACCCCAATGGCCTGGGCCGGCTGCGGGGCAAGGATCCCCTGGAGATCGACTTAGAGGTAGCCCGCCGCGGCGGCATGGAGGCCCAGCAGCTCAGGGCTGCCGCCAATGCGCCGATCCAGGGCTCCAGCGCCGACATCATCAAGCTGGCCATGGTGCAGCTGCACCGGGAGCTACAGGCCTCCGCCCTGCCGGCCCGGTTACTATTGCAGGTGCACGACGAACTGGTGCTCGAGGCGTCCCCCGAGGCGCTTGATCAGGTGCTCACCCTCACCCGCGACACCATGGAGCGAGCCGTGGCCCTCTCGGTGCCCCTGGTGGTGGAAACGGGCGTGGGGCCTAACTGGATGGACGCGAAGTAGGCATTCCGAACAGCCCAGGCTCAGCCAGCCGCGACTGGAGGCTGGATCGGGTAACAGATTCGTTCTTCGCCCATCTGCAGGAGCTCAACGTAGCCGGTGAAATCGGCCTGAAGCACGATGGCTCGCATCTGCTCCGGCGACAGGCGCCGAGCTGCCCTTTCCGGATTGACACTGGGCAGACTGCCGTGAGCTCTGGTATAAACACCCTGAAGGGATTCCATGTCAATGCAGTCATCGGCGCTAGCAAGCCCAATCGACTCATAGACGCCCTTACACACAGTCACGAAAGCATTGAATTCGGAAAATCCGGAGGAGGCAGCGTCATAATCAAACACCAAAACCCTATGATCCTTAGCAATCTGGCGTACGCGACTTATATAGGTATTCCAGTCACGAACCCCATCCTGAATAGAATATGACCAAGGATCGTTGGTGCTCTGCAACCTGGCCAGATAGGACAAGCAGACATCAAACACATTACGCAGAGTGGCGACAAAAGTCACATCAATACCCTTGACCTGATCAAAAAACGCCTGATGCTCGTAGAGCTTAGGCAACTTATCCCCATAACGGAGAATCGACTGAGCCTGCAGCCGATTGAGCAGATCCGAATTGACCAGCTGATGCTCACATTTAAGGGCCTCAAAATCGCCAACACAGGCAGGTTGATAGCTGGCAAGATTGAGTTGCTTGGTCGAGTTGAGAATGCCATGGCGTTCAATCAATACCAACGCCTGGCGATGAGCATTAATCAGCTCGGCTAGCAGCGTGGTGCCAGAGCGAGGGCAACCAAAGATGAACAGGTTTGCGTTGGGGATAGGGAAGGAAGAGCTCATGATGGAGGTTGATGGAGGAGGTGAGAAGAGAACGCTGCGCTTACCACGATCAAGCCGTGAATCCCAGCTCGCGGCAACTAATTCAGAAACATTAACTTGAAGCATAGCCACCATCAACAATATCTTTAATATTATGAGAAAATGCGACAGGATCACAGTCCTGGTTGAAGGCTCGAATCATGTGGCGGCGAATCGCGCTGAGGCGGGATGGATCAGAAAACGCCAACCTCACCCCATCAGCGAATTCAGCAGGAGTGTCAGCGAGTAGCAAAGCTTCCTGCCCAGCCCAGCCAATCTGCTCGGCGATTAGGGAAGTGGTCAAAGTAGGAATACCAAACGATGAAGCCAGATGCACCTTATGGGGGATACCTGCGGCATAGCGCGTTGGGGCTACAAACAGGCGAGCGCGTGAAAAGAGTTGGGTCAGATCATCCACAAGTCCTTTGTAAACTACAAACGGGAAAACCGCTTGCATCTCCTTGATCAGCTCAAGCGTGGCATCGCATTTGATATTGCCAGCAATGACAAAATGGTTTAGGCCTTCGGGCAGCTGACCAAGGGCAGGAAGCAGATCGTTGTACAACCACTCCAGGGAATCGTGATTGGGCGAGAATTGATCGTAAATAGCCCCGAGGAAAACCAGCGAGTCTCTCGGCGTGCAGTCGAAATCATGCTCGTCACCAAATCCTGGAAAGCAGTGCCCGACCAGCTGACACTGCTTACCTGGGAAAGTGCTGGCAATTACCTCGAGCTCCATCTCACTCACGCAGGTGATGCAGTCAGCCATCTCAAAACGAGACAGCTCCTCCCTGGCGAGTGCAACCAAGTTCAGCCCATCAAGGCTGCGGAGGTGCTCACCACTATCCTGTAAAACTGTGAACGTATAATGACGGATCGAGAACAGCGACTCTGCATCAAAGATGATTTTGGCCCCGATGGAAATACCAATCTCACTGAGCTCGCTTGCAATGGCCTTGAAGAGCTGCTGATTGTGCTCGCGGCTTACAAAAATATAATCATAGAAAGCGTGCCTCTCACGAATAATTCGCTTGAGATAGTCGAGGTCATCCTCAATACACTCCACGCCCACGGGAAGCGATAACGCATTAACGCGAGAGCGCTCAAAGTCAGTGGCATAAACCGTAAGGAAACCGCAGAAATTCATCAACTGGCAAACAATGTCGCTGGAGCGACTGAAGCCAGAGCCTGAATGACGCTCCGGAATCTGATCATCGATGAACAGAACCTTGGGCCCTGGCTTGAGATGACCATGCAGAACACTATCAATGCTATTGGCGGAGAAGAGACCTGCGGGAAGATGGGTGGATAACCTCTCAGCATGGACTTGGCAGAAGAGCTTCTGATTAGTTGCCATTTGCCTAATCGCCCACTCATTGCCACTGGAGCTACCGAACTCATAGTGGTGAATAGTGACCAATGGGCAATACAAGATGGGGATACCTTGCGCCGCCGCACGAAAGCACAAATCCGTTTCTTCGTAGTATGCAGGGGCATAACTCATATCAAAACAACCAAGTCGCCTGATCAGCCCCGTTGTCGAGGCAAAGAAAGCCCCAGAGATGTAATCAACGGTGCGCTCAAAGTTATAGAGGTGAAAGCCTGGATCCCGGCGTCGCCCAAGGCCAGAGCAGGATCCATCTGAAAACACGATCGATCCCGCATCCTGGATGTAGCCATCGGCATGCAAAACCTTTCCTCCAACAATAGCCTGATCTTGATAACGACTTAGACAGGCCAAAGCCTCATCAAGCGTGTCTTCACATAGCAGTGCATCATTATTGAGAAAGCAGAGGTATTCGGTCTGAACAAGCTCCAAGGCCTGATTACAAGCCAATAGGAAGTGAGAATTCTGCTTGTTGTTAATTACAGTCACGTTGCCCTCAAGCCTGGCCAGCAGTCCTGGGGTCTGATCTGACGAGTTGTTGTCAACAATGATGAGATGCAGGTCCTTACGAGCTGAGGCAGCGATGCTCTTAAGGCATGCCAGGGTGTAGGCAGCTTTGTTGTAGACAATCACGACGATGGTCGTACTTGCCTTCTCGGAACCGCCGATGCAAAGGACGTGAGGCGACTCCATAAAGTCGCGCAACATTTTACTAAGGCGACGGGTGTTGTGAGCTTTATGACGTAGATAGAATTCCTCACTGACCGTGTCCAGCGCAAGTGGACTCTTCCTATACAGCCGGCCTTCATTTTTACCGTACGCGACATAATGCTGCGAAAGAATAAATTGCGCCTCGCTGATTGTCGTGTTCTTGTCAGTGAGCAGGCATTGCAGGTCCGGATTGCCATCGATGTACTCTTTCCAATCGAAATCAGCAGGTAGTTGTCCAGCTAGCCTTGCCAGCCCCCTTTCGATTCCCTGGCGGCCGGCAATGCGCCCTTCGCTGAATCCGAATTGCTCAAAGTGTTCGAATAGCTGATCGGCAGAGAGCTGGTTGAGCTCTGGGTTTAAGCGCCGATAGATGCTGGGCTCAAAGAAACCTGTAAGCCAGTTACTGGCATGAGCCTCCGCTTCCTGCGAAAGCGGTGGTTGTGTCGTCAACGCCTTTTGGAAGTGTTGGTAGGCACTGAAGCCATCATCGAGGCTTCTGAGCTCAGCTAACTTGTAATGACACCAACTGATCTCGTGCTGCTGCAGCGATATCTCCAGGGTTTGCAGGGCGGACTGCTGTTCACCACAGGCCACTTCTAGGCAACCCTTGTGGTACAGAAACCAGGCCTGCTGATCGGATCCAAACCTGAAATCGCAGCGTTCAACAATCTGCACCAACTGCTGCGCCAAGGACAGACTTCCCTGCTCGATCGCTAGTTCGATCTCCTTGAGAATCTTGGTAAGGGCTTGATCCGACAATGGAGTGGCCGGTGCCACCGGCTCCGCCACCGCCCGATTGGGCTCAAGCAGTCGGGCGGGATCCTTGAGAACCAGGATCATCTGCTCTGTCGTGAGCTTGGGGGAAGACATCGGTGGGAACCGGACGGGCGGAGCGTTTAAAAGTCATGGCTTCGATCCGACCGGTGGGCCGGGGCAGACCAGGAAGCACGTGCAACATCGGTCTAGCGCTGGGCGACAATCACCAGCACGCCTGGGAGATCGGAACCCAGCACGCCATGCTTCCAGCTGGCAATGTGATGAATGGCCACATCGCTGAATCCGGCCTTCCGCAGCTGATCCAGCACATCCCAGCCGGGGACCCTATAAACCAGAGATCCGCTCTCCGGCCGGATGGGGTCGCCATGAAATTCCGCCTCGCCGTTCGGAATTAGCGCATCTGTTTGGGGGTCGTGGCTGGCCTTGATGATCGAGCCCAGCTGCCCAAATGCCAGGGGGCAAGTTGCCAGGAGGCGCCCACCGGGCCGCAACACCCGAGCGATCTGGAGAAAAGCCCCATCCAGATCACGCACATGCTCAAACAATTCGTTGCACAACACCAGATCGAAGCTGTTATCCGCAAAGGTGAGGGCACTCAGATCCTGGTGCTGAATCTCGCTGAAGGAACGCTCGGCAGCATCTAGATATTCACTGCACTGCAGGCGATCCGAGCCCAGGTGAAGGGACAGCCACTGGGCGAAGCCAGAAAGAGCCTCCACCAGGTACACCTGGCTATGCCCGAGACTCTCCAGATATCCATAAAAATGCTCGAGCAGCCAAAGCACAGCTCTGTTGCGACTGAGCAGACCATCTGCGATCAATGATTCGCGGTAGTTCGGGCCCTGGATCGCAATGGCATCGGGCGCTATGTGACGATCGGTGAAGGGCTCCAGAAACCCAACCTGTCGCGTCATGGCAACACATTCATCTAGCAGGGCTGCCTGACGCAGCAGGCCCTCCAATTCAGGCTGGAAGTCGGCAAAACTGCCGTAGCGGCGGTGCAGGTCATGCAGAGCGAGCACGGCCTGGCTGAGCCTCGGCAATGGATGATCGAGTGACTGAGCCAAGGGGCGCTTGGCGGGTTTATTGGACTGTAGGGACGGTGCAGGAGCACCGCATCCCCGACCATGCATCATCTATCGATCAGATTAAAGTTGTGCTCTAAGAATCGGCCTGGCCTGGCTTGGCAACAGCGATACTGCATATCGGCCTCGAAAAAACTGGCACTTCGTCGCTGCAGGAGTTTCTTCAGCTCAAT
Source organism: Cyanobium sp. Tous-M-B4 (assembly GCF_024345395.1). Taxonomy (NCBI): domain Bacteria; kingdom Bacillati; phylum Cyanobacteriota; class Cyanophyceae; order Synechococcales; family Prochlorococcaceae; genus Cyanobium; species Cyanobium sp. Tous-M-B4. The sequence continues at coordinate 378,158 of NZ_JAGQBA010000003.1, forward strand.
CGAGAGCAGCTGTTACTGCGTGAGGGAATCTGGATCCCTGATTTTCTAGGCAGAGGCTCGCAATGGCCTCTTGCCGTCATCGCCTACGCCGATGCACGCTCCGACGATCTCACCGCTCCCCTCGGCAATGCTCAAACGCGACTGTGCCGCATTGAAGAGCTACGCCAACAGATCATTGCCAGTGTCCAGAAGAACCCAGCCCGAGTCCACTGCTTTTCATCCGAACACCTCTCCTCACGACTCACCAGCGTGGAAGAGATCACCCGGCTGCGCGACTTCCTAAGCCCTCTGTTCGACGACATCACGATTCTTCTTTATCTGCGGGAGCCGATCCGCCTAGCCATCAGTCGCCAGAGCACATACGTGAAGATGGGGCTCGGTCCATTTCAGTTGCCAACCCCCCAGCAGCTCGCGGAAGGGTTCAATTTCCGAACCATCATCGAACTCTGGCAGTCAGTTTTTGCCGGCTGTCTTCAGGTCAGGCTGTTCGATCCATCCCAACCATCATTCGATCTGATCAACGACTTCTGTGATGCGGTGGGCATTGCGGATTCCGACCGCTATCTCCGACCTGAGCGTGTCAATGAATCGCTCGACTGGACCGTGATGCGCTTGCTATCCCGGATCAACCAGGTCGCCCATGAACGGTGGGGTGAGCCGCTGCCATGGACCTATCTGCAGCGACTGGTGTCGTTGCTCGAGCAAATGTCCAATGCCCCTGGCCGCGTACGCAGCAGCTACGTGGCCCCGGCGGATGCCGTGGTGGCGTACCACGCCTACTTCGCTGAGCAGGAGCAGTGGCTACTCGCAGGTTTCTTCCCTGGTCAACGATCGCTCTGGCACAGCCCCTACCGACCACCGGAGACGGAGGAGGCCCTAGCTGCCCCAGCCCAAATTCTGACCATCAGCGACGCCGAGGAGATGCTGTGCCGGGTGATCGTGGAGCTGCCTGCCCTGCAGGCCTAATTCCTGATCGCCTGGCACCCATCGAGGCACGATGGTGCCTCCAAAAACTGTTCAGTTGCAAAGACTGTTCAGATGCGACGACTGTTCAGGTCCAACGGCCGAACCAGCGATGGCGCCATTCACCGCTGCGGAGCAGGGCACGGCCGGAGCCCCGCCCGCGATGGAGATACCAGAGGCGATTGAGGGGAAAGCTACGCCGGTTCTGGGCGGCCAAGGTCGGGTCCCGGCGCAGGGTGGCGCTCTCCTGTGGGTTGCAGGCCAGCATCGGCGCATGGGCAAAACTGCCGTCCAGTCGATCCACCGCCGGGCAGGCCAGCAGGCGATCCCGGTAGTCGAGGTCCTCGCAGTAGGCCGGATAGAAGCGTTCGTCAAACAGACCCACCGCATCCCAGGCCAGGGCTGTGAGCAGAAAGGCGGAGAAAGCCCGCTCGCCAGGCAGCAGGGGCATAAATTGGGGGCGATCGGTGTCCATCCGCTCCAAGGCCATCGCCAGCACTCCCGGGGCCAACCGCACATCGTGATTGGCTATCAGGGCCAGCGACGCCTCCGGAAAGCTCCGCAGAATCAGGTTCCAGGCCCCCGCCACGCCGAGGTTGCCAAAGGGGCGCGCCACACGCACCCGGCCCACCCTGGGGTGGCCTTCCTCCTCAAGCCGTACCAAGACCCGCCTCAGGGCAACGGCTTCCTCGTCATTGCGATCGCCGCTCTGATCGACGATGGCCAGGGTCTGCACGGGAAGGTCCAGGCTGGCCAGCAACGCCAGCAGATGCTCCACGCCATTTAGGAGCGGCACTCCCAGCAGGGGCAGGCAACCCTGCGGCGGGGGTGCCGGCTTCAGCTGATCGAGGGTTTGCCAGAACAGCTCAGGCAGCTGCGGATCGCTGCAGCGCTCACTCACATCCGCCAGACAGGCCCAGAGCTGCGGCGCCGCCAGCTGATCGGGATCGGGAGGATCGGGCAGGTGCAGCGGCAGTCCATCACGCCATTGCAGCAGCCACTGCAGCACTGCCAGCCGCGCCCGCTGCACCTCCCCCAGCTCCAGCAGCAAGTCGATCGCTCGGGCCCGCTGCTCATCGGAGCCGTGCAACAGCCAATCGCTATCAGCAAGCTGCCCTCCGTAACGAGCTCCGAGACCTCGCCAGCTGGCCACTGCCGACTCAAGAGCCTGGAGAGAATTCAGCGAGCTGGGATCTTGCTGCATGGCCATGCCGACGTGCACTCATAAAAAATGCCCGGCCGAAGCCGGGCATGAAAAGGGAAGAACAACGAAGATCGTTCAGCCCTTGCCCTTGCTGGATTTGAAGATCTGATCCAGGGTTCCATTCGAGCTGGGCGTGAGATCGGGGAGACCTGAAACGGGGTTCAGGAAATCGGCCGGTGCTGTCACCACGGTGCTTCTAGTGGGCGATCCGATCAAGTCGGGCTTACCTGCAGTGGCAGGCTTCTGACCAAGAACAATGGCATCAGCAGGCCCTGAAACTTCAGGAACACCGGTTATGGCATCTATTTGGAGGCTTCCGGTCGACCCAATTTCCAGCCGATTTAGCTGGCCTTGAGGGTAGCCAATAGTCTTGTGGAGGTCTTCGGTGCGCTGGGGCATCGAAGAGGTTTCGTAGACATTTTTGCCGTTGGGCTTTGAATCGCTCAGAAAGTCATAAAGACTCTGGCCTTCGGGCAGGGTTGAGGATGGCATGGCGGTTCGCGTTCAGAGGATACGTGGCCGTCAGGCTGCGAGACCTGGCGGTTGCCTCAGATGTGGTGCAGGACTCCTTCAACCTACAGCAAACTTGCTTGAACCATCGGGACCATGCGCGTCCATTCTCAAAACCGCTCCCAAGCTGTCCGCCTGATCCGGTGGCACACGTCTCAGAGGTCAATCCGTGGCCATGGCTGAGATCTCCTCGATCAATCCCCAGGGTCCTGACTTGGCCCTTCTGGAGCTGGCGGCGCTGCATCAGCAGCAGGGACGTTGGCTCGAGGCTGCTGCGATCTACGGCTCCCTGGCTCAGCAGAATCCCCAGGATCACCGGCTGCTGGCCAACCAGGGCAATGCCCTCTGGCTCGCCGACCTGCCCGAAGCGGGAGCCCAGTCCTATCGCCAGGCTCTGGCACTTCAGCCCGACAGCAGCGTCAGCCTGCGGGGTCTGGCGAGCTGCCTGCGGGACCTAAACCTCTGGCAGGAAGCCCTGCGGACCAGGGAACGGGCTGCGGCCCTGATCAACTACGGCAGCAACGAAGAGGCCATGAACCGCTGGTCCCGCAGTCAGTTGCTGGTGGGTGCCCAGCAATGGCGTGAGGCCTTCGATGCCATGGCCTGCCGCCATCACCCTCCGGGCAGCCCACCGCTGGATCTACTGCAGCCGCGGCTTGAGATCGAAACTGAACAAGGATATGGCGACACCTTCCAGTTCCTGCGCTTCCTCGTCGCGGTGGTGCAGCAGCGCGACGCCGCCGGTCAACTGGAGCCCGTGGATCTGTGGGTGGAGCCGAATCTGGTGGAGCTGCTGCAGGAGGGCCTGGCCTGGCTGCCATGCCCACCCCGCCTGCTTGCGGTGGGCGATGGTCCATCACCAAACATTCAGCCCAATCACCAGACGGTTGCCACCCCTGGATTGGGGCGTCCGACCCTGCTCGATCTCCCCCACCATCTGGCCATCGACACCGTCAGCCCGCAAGGCGCCTACCTGCACAACCCCCTCTGGCCGGAGCGTCAGCGCCGAGGCGAGCCGCCGCTGGTTGGGATTTGCTGGGCTGCGGGACGGAAGCTCGACGACCCGTTCACAACCCGGGAGTACGGCAAGCGCACCCTGCCACCTGTCGTGCTCTGGCGCCTGCTGGAGGGCCTGCGGCAGCGGGGTGCCTCGGTCGTGAGCCTTCAGGTCGGTGCCGACGCACACACTGCCGAGGCGCTCGGCTTTCCGTTCTCGGCCCCACCTGAACCCATTGAGAGCTTCCTTGGCTCAGCCCGAATGCTGAACCAGATCGATTTGCTGGTAAGCGTAGACACGGCCCTAGCCCATCTCGCTGGAGCGATGAACAGACCTGCTTGGATCCTGCTGCCCTGGAGCGCCGATCCCCGCTGGCTGGAGGCCGGCTCCAGCTGCCCTTGGTACGGCAGTCTTCGCCTGTTCCGGCAACCCCGCAGCGGCGACTGGCACGGGGCCATCGATGCCCTGCTCAATGCCTGGGACGCTGATCCAGTCCATGATTGTTGAGATAACAGGATCCCTTGGTCATGGGTCGATTACGGCGTCTGCTAGGTCTCGGCTGGCTGGAATCCAGCAAGCAGGAGAGGCCACCGGCCCTCTCGCTGGATCCCGACTCACGGCCCAGCGCCGAGCCGAGTCCCCTTGAGCTGACCCCCTGGTCAGCCACCCAGCTGATCCATATCTTTCAGCAGCTCAGCCAGCAGCCAGACCGCGCCAGCCTTGAGGGGGCCCGGGCCTCGCGAGAGTGTCTCTCCCGCTTCTGGCTGGCCGCGCCGGTGGATCAGCTGGAAAGCCTCTACGGCGGACCGATCGGCCAGGCCCACCGACTGCTGCTGGCCAGCATCCTGCCGGCCCTGCCGCTCACACCCCAGGAAGAAGGCTGGAAGGCCAGCCTCACCCACTACCTACTCGACTCCTTCGAGCGGCCCGAAAGTCCGAACGTGTTGCTGGCCCTGCTGCCTTACTACGACCGGGCCTGTCTGCGGGTCGCCGATGCCAAGCAGCAGATACCCGGATGGCTGCTGGGTGATTACGCCGAGCGCTGCGAGCCAGCCTTAGCCGACCAGCTGCGCCAACGCAGCAACCGACCGGCCCTGCCTGGCCAGATGCCGGCAACACCGACGCCATCGATTGCGAGCAGCGACGCCCCACCCCTGCCGGATCTTGCCCCGCTGCAGGGGGATGACTGCATGGCCCTGATCACCGATGCCGGCTTCCTCGGTCGGGTGGGAGGACTGATAAACGTCTACGCCATTGATCCCGGCGACGCCGAGGTGAAGCGCGAACTGGCAGCTGAGCGCCGCCAGGTGGCCCAGATCTGGCTTGATGTGGAGACAAACCAGGTGGAGGCCCTCTACCGCACCCCCTTCGGCCAGCTCACGGCCAACCTGATCGCCTCAGGATTCGCCCGAGAACCGATCAGCAGTGAGGAGGAAGCCGTGCGCCTGCAGCTGGGAGCCGTACTCGGCAGCCTGGAGCATCCCCGCAGCCTCAATGCCTTGATGGCTGCCGTGCTCTACTTCCCAGCCGGCCGCGTCAGCTTCAGCGGCAGCGCCGAGGCAAAGCTGCCGAGTTGGGTGCTCACCGAACTGGAGCTTTGGCGCAGCCGCTCGCCGGTCTGAATGGCCAAGTGAGCACGGAAAACGCAGTGCTCGCTTCGTTTTCTAGCGGTTGAAGTCCTGCCAGAGCAGCCAGTAAGCCAAGCCGCCCAGGGCCGGTGCCAGCACCAGGGGCAGTGCTGCCAGCACCATCAGGGTCAGGGAAGAAGTCCATAACCCGACTGCCCCAGCCACCCCCAGATCCACCAGGGCCAGCAGGGCAAGGAGGGTGCGAGGTCGCTTAATCCAGCTCCAGAGGCGCACCAGCAGCAGCGATCGCTGCTGCTGGTGCCGCAGATCCTCCGGCAGGAACCCCCGGCCTCCAGGCTCCATCAACGCAGCCGCTCCAGTTCACGGCGCTTGTCCGAGAACATCCCGGTGAGGATGGCAATGAAGGGCCGCTGGCGCAGCTGAATGTCGGCCGTCAGGCTCATGCCGGCTTTGAGCGGGATGAGCCGGCGGCCAGCCTGAAGCGTCTGGCGCTGCAGCCTCAGGATCGTGGGGTAGTAGAGGCCAGTGGCCTCGGCGCCAAGGGCAGACCTCATCTCATCGGGAGTGAGCGCGTCGGAGCCGATGCGCAGCACCGTGGCCTCAAGGTGGCCGTAATCGGCAGCGGGGAAGGTATCGAGCGAAAGATCGGCCGACTGTCCGGGTTCTAGGAAACCGATCACCTTGCTGGGCACGAAGACCTTCGCCTCAAGCGCGTCCCCGGGCACCAGCTTCAGCATCGGCGTGGCGGCATCCACCACGCTGCCGCGGGAGACATCGAGGTCGAAAACCACACCGGAGCTGCCAGCCTTGATCTGGCCATACTGCAGCTGGAGGTTCGCCTGACGGATCTCGTCGTCGAGCTGGCTGATCTGGCGCAGATTTGCCTCGATGCGGCCCCGCAGGTCGGCGCCTGGAACAGCCTGAGAGCTAGCCAGTTGGGCTCTTAGACCGGCGAGTTGGCGCTCCTCCTCGGCGATCCTGCTGCGCAGCTGCTCAGCGGCATCAAGAAACTGCAGCAGCTGCACCTCACTGGCGGCGCCACTGCGCACCAGATCCTTGTAGCGGCCAGCGATGTCAGCTGAAACGGTGTAGGAGCGGCGCAGGCCACGCAGCCGCTCCTCGCTTTGACGCAACTCCTGCAGGGCCACCTCACGCCGGCTGGTGAGTTCAGTGGCCTGACTACGCAGCTGTTCCCGCTGATTGGCCGTTAGGCCGGAGGCGAGTCGATCGCCCAGGGCGGAGGCATAGATCTGGTTTTCGCTCTCCAGGCGACCGCGCACCGCCGTCGCGGCTGCCAGCTTGCTGCGGGCCTCACGCAGGTCGTAGCGAAGCAGTTCCTGTCCTGCCGCCACCCTGTCACCCTCCCTGACCAGAACGGCCTCCACCACACCTGACACCGGTGCCTGCACCTCCTTGACGCGGCTGCCGGGCTGAAGCTTGCCCTGCACGGCGATGGTCTCGCCCAGGGGGGCCAGAAAGGCCCACAGCACCACCGCACCTGTGCTGCAGACGATCGTCCAAACCAGCACCCGCGAAGAGCGCTTCTGCGGACGCAGCAGCACGGGTTGGTTGAACTGCCAGTCACCCCCGACGGGGCCCTGGTTTTTGTGCGCCTGCAGGGCCAGAAGGCTCGAAGGCAGGAAAGGATTTTGGTACTCCTCGCCGCCTGAAACCGAGCCCGCGGCCGGCAGCGACGGGGGGGGCGGCAGGGCGGAGGGCTCGCCGGAATTGCCGATCAGATCGACACGCACACGCACTAGATCCTGATCAACGACCGAGGCCGAGGGGGATGGGGAGGCGGACCGTCCGCCCCTCCCCCGCATCCAGGCCAGGGTGCGTTCAAACAACTCAACCAGAAAGGAATCCGCGGTGTTGTCGGAGCTGGAGGACTGTTTCGCCATGGTCAGACCGCCGCCTCCTGCACCTGGCTCTGATACAGCGCGTAGTACCACCCTTGACGGCGCATCAGCTCCCGATGGCTGCCGGCCTCCATCACAGCGCCCCGGTCCATCAGCACGATCAGATCGGCCGGTTGCACCGTGGTCAGGCGGTGGGTGATGAAGAACACCGTACGGCCGCGGAACGCCTCGAGCAGATTCAGGCAGACCTGGCGCTCGGTACGGGCGTCGAGGGCACTGGTGGCCTCATCGAGGATCAGCAGGCGTGGGTTCTGCAGCACAGCCCGGGCCAGGGCCAGGCGCTGGCGCTGGCCACCGGAGAGCCCCGCACCCCGCTCTCCGACATCGGAGTTGTATCCCTTGGGCAACTCCATGATGAAATCGTGCGCACAGGCCATGCGAGCCGCGGCGATCATCTCGTCGGCGCCGGCATCGGGCTTCACCAGCAGCAGGTTGTCGCGAATCGTGCCGTCGAAGAGCACACTGTCCTGCGGCACCACGCCGATCTGGCGGCGCAGCGAGTACAGCTCGAGCTTGGCAATGTCGAGCCCATCGATCAGCACCCTGCCCTTCGAGGGGCCATAGAAGCGGGGCAACAACTTGAGCAGCGTGCTCTTGCCGCTGCCCGAGCCCCCCACCAGGCCCACGAACGATCCGACGGGCACCTCCAGATTCACCCCCTCAAGAATCGGTGGCTGATCGGCGCCATAACTGAACTCAATGCCCTCGAATCGCACATCTCCGCGCAGGGGAGGCATCGGAATGTTCAGAGCCTCCCGCTCGCTCTGTTCAGTGGGCCGATCCACCACATCCGCCACCAACTGGATCGAGGCGGACGACTGCTCGAACTGCTGCCAGGTCTGTACCAAACGCACCAATGGCGCCGTGATGTAGCCACTGAGGATGCGGAAGGCGATGAAGCCACCAAAGCTGAGCTCGTTCTTCATGATCAGGTAGACCCCCACACCAGCAACGACGATGCCGTTGAGGCTGTTAATGAATTCAGCGACGTTGGTCAGCGCCTCACGGGTGATTTTCAGCTTGAAATCTTCACCGATGAAACTGGCGTACCGGTTCTGGAATTCCCAGCGGGTCTTCAGCTCAGCGTTCTGGGATTTGAGCGTCTGAATCCCGGTTATCGACTCATTCAGATAGGAAAATGTACGTACCGACTCCCCCAGCGATCGTTTGATCTGGCGGCGCACCAGCGGATTGCTGATCACCGCCAGAGCGAGCATCAAGGGCAAGGTCGCTAGCGAAACCAGGGTCAGCGGCAGGCTGATCATCAGCAGCACCGCCAAATAGATGAAACTGAAGCCAAAATCCACAAAGGTCGTGATGCTCTGTCCGACCAGGAATTCGCGCAAACGATCCAACTGGTTGAAGTAGAACATCACCTGGCCGACTGGCCGGCTGTCAAAGAACGACTGGGGCAACCTGACCAGGCGGTCAAGAATGATGCTTTTGGTGGCCTGATCAATCCGGTTAGCCACATCTGTGAAGATGTAGCTGCGCAATGTCTTGAACACGCCGGTCACAATCGCCGCGATCAGCATCAGTAGGGCCAGGGTGATCAGCGCCCCGAGGCTGTTCTGACGCACCACTTGGTCGATCATCACCTGCAGGCCGAGCGGTGCCACTAGCTGCAGCAGGTTGACCATGCAGGAAAGGGCCAGCACATCGATCAGCGCGCGCCGATGCTCCCGAAGGAACGGTGCATACCAGCTCCAGCCGAAACGCTCCTCTTTGGCATCGGGCTTGCGCTGGAGGAGCAGCAGCTGAACCAGGCCAGCCTGGCCGTCCTGCAACTGGGCCGCCGGCACGAGCACGGGACCCAGTTCCGGCTCCAGGAGCCGCAGCCGGCCATCGGCCTCGACCCCATCCAGCAAGGCGAAGTGGCCCTGGCGGTACAGCACCGCCGGAGTGATGGCACGCCCCAATCGATCGTAAGGAAGCTCCGTCAGCACGACTCGCAGGCCGAGGCTGTCGAGGATCTGCCCCAGATTCACCAGATGGAGCTGGCTCTGACGCTCCAGCACCGCCTGGATCTGATCGCGCAGGGCATCGCGATTCAAAGGCAGGCCGAAGTAGCGGGCCAGCGCCACCACCAGCGCCATGGGCACATCCCTGGGACCGCTGGCGCGCGGCAATCGCAGCTCCCCCGGCCCTGGAGCCCTTGCCGCAGGCTCTTGGGGCGACATTGCATACGCCCCCTCCGATAGCCCGCTCGCAGCAGGCCCGGTCATCCCATCCCCGGTATCCACGATCACGGCATGGGATTCGACCGTGGCATGGGCCATCGCTTCGTACTGTTCCGGGAGCTCCAGCTCCGGTTGGCCAATCACCAGTGAGGGTGAGTCCCCAACCGCAGCCCCCAGCTGATCGAGATCGGGAGGCAAACCAATCACCCTCAGCCAGGCGCTGCCGGAGGGTGGGGAGGGCGCCGCCTGGCTCGAAGACCAGGGCTGCGCCAGGCTGCCACCCCTACTCACGTACCAGCGCAGATCGGGGGACAGATCGGTCGGTTGCCCTGCCCCAGGCAGCAGACTCCGCACCCGCGCGCATTCGCGGATCGCTGGCCAGGATTGAAGCGCAGGCAGCCAGTGGGGCTCTTGGCGATGCAGGGCATCCAGCAGCCTGTACAGCTCCGCTGCCGGCAAGGCGATCCCGAACCACTGCCGCATGGTCTCGTGGGTATCGAGCAGGTTGCGGAACGCGGTCGCGGGCAGCAGCAACAGTTCCACCTCGGAGGAAGCCCGCAACTCTTCACAGGGTTCGTCGCGCACCAGGCCGCACCAGCCGGCAAGCGCGCCTGGCTGGAGCTGGTCGATCGTGCGCAGCTCCTCACTGATGGGATCGCTGGCCAGCGAGCGCAGCGTGCCCGAGCGCAGCAGCAGCAGTCCCTCCGGCATCACATCAGCACGGAGCACCATCTGCCCCAGCCGATAGCGCCTGAATTCCAGCAGTGGCTCCAGGGCCGCAGCAGTCTCGGGGGGCAATCGGTCGAAGGGCCGGAAGCCGCGCAGCAGCAGTCCGGGTTCCAGGCCAGCGTCATGGACAGGGTTCTGGGCTGGTTCAACCGAATCGGGAGCCGAGGTCATGAATAGGTCATGAAAACGTCATGGAGAGGTCAGGCGGGGGATGGGGGTTGCGGCACTGGCGGCAGCTCCGCTCCCTCCAACAAGCGATCGACCCTCTCTTTGACCCAAAGGTCGAAGAGCTCTATCACCATCCTGCTGACCATGGACGGATCCAGCTGCACAGGTAACCGCTGTTCCAGCCGAATCAGCAGCCAGGAGTCCGCCAGCTGGAACGGCGGCCAGATCTGCCCAGGGGTGCCGACGCGTAGCCGTCTGACCAATTCAGGGTGACCAGCACTAACCGCCACCGGTCCGATCAGGCCCTTGGTGGCCTTCTCGGAACCTTCTGAAAAAGCTTCCACCAAGGCCGCGAAATCGGCGCCATCGTCGCGGAGGCGGAAATGGAGCTCCTGGGCCAGATCGGCATCACTAACCCGCAGCAGCGAGTAAGTGACACGATCCAGATCGGACTTGCGTTCCAGAAAGCGGATCTCCGCCTCACCACTGAAGCGCCACTCGCGCCAGCGACGCAACTTCGCCTGCAGGGTGACGCAAGCGCGCAGATCGTCAAAGCTCCAGCCGCGGCTCTCCAGCCAGGCCACCAGTGCCTCCTCACCCTCCACGCCCTCCGGCTCGAGGGCAGCCCGGATCAGGGGGTGTTCCTCCTCTGCGGTCAACGGCACCGTGGCCGCCACGCTCTCGTGTACCACGGCCTCCGCAAGCAGCCGGGCTAGTCCATGGCGTTGCAGCAGTCTGTTGGTGTGCTCAACGGTGAGCAGGGGCCGTCCGGCCGCCAACGCAATCCTGGCCTCGAGCGGCACGCCGCTGAGCTGCTCAGGTTCGATCACGACCTCCCCTCCAGCACAGGCAGGTTCAGCTGTCGAAAGGCGGCTGCCATCCGCGCCAGACCGCGGGAACGGCTGTAGCGGCTACGGGCATGGGCCAGTCCCGCAGTGCTGATCGCCTGCCAGAGGTCGTCGTCCTCGAGCAACCGTCCCACCTGACGCAGCCAGTCCTCCGGCGCGTCCGCCAGCAGGAATTCGACCCCATCGCGCAGGCCGGTGGCCTCAGCCGCCATCGGGCTGAGCACCTGCGGCACGCCCCGGGCCAGCGCCCCCACCACCTTGCCTTTCAGGCCGGCTCCAGCCCGCAAGGGTGCGATGCAGATCCGGTGGCGGTCATACACCGTGGCCGTATCCGCCACCCAGCCCTCCACTACCACCCCAGGCTCGGCAGCCCAGGCCTGACGTTGCTCCTCGCTCATTCCGCTGCCATAGAGATGGAGACGAAGCCAGGAGTGATGCCGGAGCAGCAGCGGCCAAACCTTGGCGAGAAAAAACGCTACGGCATCCCGATTGGGGGGATGGCCATAGCTCCCCAGAAAGGCCAGGCCGCTCCGCCCTTGCAGCGGCGCAGCCTGCTCGATGGTCTCCACCACCCATGGAGCCAGGGCGGTGGCCGCCTGGCCGCGACTCTCTGCCTCGATCACGCTCTGCTCCACCTCGCTGTAAGTAAGCGTCAGATCGACAGCGGCGATCACATCGAGTTCCTGGCGACGGGTCTCCTCGACCCCCTCCAGGGCGAGCTGCAGCGCTTCTCCCTGAAGCGCCTCCGCCCGCAGCTGGCGGATCTCTCGCAAATAGTGGAGATCGGCATTGCAGAACAACAGGCGGGCCCGGGGCGCGCTCTGGCGAATCACCTCCAGCTGGTCGCGCACGGTGGTGTATCGCGTCAGATAAATCAGGTCGAATTCACCGCCACGCTCCCGCAGAAACTGCTCCACGGCGAGATAGAAGGGCGCGTGGATCGACTCGATTCCCCGTCGCTGCAGCTCCTCGCTGTAGCCCCCCAGCCAGACCAGGTTCGCCGGCAGAAACGTCACCTTCCAGCCCAGCCTCTGAACCAGGTCCATCTCCACGAGCGCGGCATGACTGCCGGCGTCGCGATCGGGGCGCGGCGGCGCGTGATCGATAAACAGGGCACGGCCGACGATGCCGCGATCCTTAATTAGTTCCGCTTCTGGATGGCTGGGGTCCCCCGAGGGCAAAAAGGCCGTCGCCCATTTGCTCCGAAACACCGGGGCATGCTGGTGCTGGAAGCGCTTGATGCCGTGCTCGGCCTCCGCATCGGTGCCACAGCTGAGCCCCTCGTGATGAATCACCCGTGCCAGCGGGGCGTAACGCACCGTGAAGCCCGCCTCGCGCACCTTGAAGGCCAGATCGGTGTCTTCGTAGTAGGCCGGGCAAAACTCAGGGCTGAAACCGCCGATACGATCCCAGAGCTCACGGCGAATGGCCAGAGCGGCACCGCTGATGTAATCGACCTGACGGGCGTAGGCGACTTTCGGCTCGTAGGGGTTACCGCCGCGGCCGTAATTCCAGGGATCACCATTACCCCAGATGATGCCGCCAGCCTCCTGCAACCGTCCATCGGGGTAGACCAGCTGGGCACCACTTAGGCCCGTGTCAGGCCAGCGATCGAAGGGATCAAGCAGCTCCTCCAACCAGCGTGCGCACGGCTCAGTGTCGTTGTTGAGCAGCACGACGAACGTGCCCCGAGCGGCGGCGACTCCGCTGTGGCAGGCCTGATTGAAGCCGCGGCCAACCTCATGCCGCACGAACCGCAGACCTTGCACCTCCTGGGCGAGCACAGCGGCACTGTCCTCCGGACAGCCGTCGTCGACCAAAATCACCTCGAACGCCACGGTGGTGGGGGCGTAGCAGAGCGCCGCCAGGCAGCGTCGGGTCACCGGCAGACGCCCATGCACCGGCACCACAACCGAGACCAGCGGTGTCTCGCAGGTGGGCAAGGGCAACGGCGGAGCGAAGCAGGGCAGATCCAGAGGGCCGTACAGAAGTCGCTGCAGACGCGGTAAGTCCGCAGACAGAGGCCGCAGGCCGGCATCCGCCAGCTCCAGGGCGATCGCCAGACAGCGGTGCCGCTCCCTCCCCATCGGCTCGAAGCCATAGGGCAGTGGCGGCTGACCGTGCTCCAGCAGCGCCGCCCAGGGCAGCAACAGAAAGGGGGTGTACTCCAACCGCTCAGCCAGTGGTTCACCGCCCGCTAAGCGGAGCTGCAGGTGGTGAAGCCGGCCATCGCAGGCCGCGCCGGGCAAGAGGTGATGGATGCCCCCTTCCTCTGTCGCCGACAGCACCTCGAGCAGGCTGCCGTCCATCCACAACTCCACCGTCGCAGCAGCCGGAGCCCAGCCATGGATCCAGGATCCTTCCATGGGGTGCAGGCCGTAGGGCCCACGCGGGCCCCGGTGGCAGAGGCCGAGAAACTGCTGGTAGCGATCCGGATCGAGCCGCAGCGGACTGCCGGGCAGCTCCTGCAGTTGTTGCTCGTGCCGCAAAAGGGCCCGCACCACCGTGCCCGTGCTCCGCTCCGGTGGCATCAGCACCAGTGGGCCGCGCAGTTCAAATCCGCAAAGCGGTAGGCCATCTACCGCCTGAAGATCCAGGCGCATCTGATCCGCCGAAACCAGCGCCAGGCGTTGCGCGGAGCCCGGAACCAGCAGGTCCTCAAGCCACAGCTCCACTTCCATGGCTCGGCCATGGGCAGTGAGGGGCAGGTTGAACGCCCATCCCTGCAGCTGTCCATCGGGGCCGAAGCCATCGAAGCGCCCAGCCCAGTCACCTCTGATGCAGGCCTGAATGTGGGGGGGGAAGGTCTCGCTCACGGGGACTTCAGGACGCCATGTCCCGGGGCTTTCCAGGCTAGGGACCCTGCAAAGGCGCGAGAATCTCTCAAGACTGAACAAGGTGAACCGCTGGATGCGGATGGGGAACCCACGGCTGCAGAACTTTGTCTGGGAAAGCCCTGAGGAACGGCTCTGGCGGGAAGGGAAGGTTGCGGCCCTGTGCCTCGAGAAACTGCGTGAGGCGCGTGAGCAGGGTCAATGGAGCGAGGCTCTAGATCAGGCCACGGCCCTGATCGGCGCCGTCTCAGACCTTGCCCAGCTGGACCCCTCGGGCGCCGAGGCCTTCTGGAAGGAGACCGGCGCGGCTATCGCCGGCCTCACCGACGCCCTGCATCCACTGCTGGTCATCAACAGCGACACCCCCCTAGCCGAACCGAAGCGATCCGATCTCTGCTGGCAGCTCTGCACGCTGCTCGATCGATTGCTCAGCACGCCGGCCCAGCTGCCGCCAAGGCTGGCGGGCATGCACACCCACCTGTTGGTCTACGGCGGGATCTACTGGCGCAAGCGCCATAAGGCCAGTGGCGAGGGAATCGAGCGTGCGAACCATCTGTTCGGCCGTGCCGCCCATCGCCTCGATCCCGTCCCCCCCTGGTTGGTCCAGGCCTGCGAGGAGCTGGGCGTAAACCCGATAGCCGATCCCGGCCCCGAACCGGCCGTGCCGCCGCCGGAGGAGCCACTACCCGCTGATCTGCCCGCTGAGGTAGGCGCAGGCGAACCGAAGCGCGAACCCAAACCGGCCGCGGCGGCCTGCGCACCCAGCAGGCTGTGGCCGCCGAGCCAGCTAGCTGTGGAGGTTGAGCAGTGGTTGCTAGACGCAGACCCCAACCGGCCGGTACGCATCGGGCTGGCCTGCGTCCCCGGCGCCGCGATGCTCTGCCGGGAAGGCCCCCGGCTGGACCTCAACATCGCCGCACTCTTGGACGATCCCTCGGGCGTCGCACCCGACCCCTGGCTCACGGCCATGCGCGATCCCGTGCAGCGGGCGCAGGCTGGGGGCTGGCTGCAGCAACTGGAGCTGCGGGAACCGTTCTCGAGCCTCTATGAATCCCTTTGCCACCACTGGCGGCTGGGAGGAACGCTGCCGCTTCGGCAGCTCCAGCGGCTGCCCGCGGTGCTGGATGCCTGGCATCGTCTGCTGGGGCCAGGGCAGCTGCACGCCCGCCGGCAACCCAGCAGCCTGCTGAGTAACGCAGGCTGCGGCGGCGAGCCGGCAACCGGTCTGCAGGTGCGGCTCGATCCACTCGAGCTGGCCGTTCTCAGCGACTGCGATCCCAGCCGGCATCAGTCGCTCGATGAGGCCCGCTGTGCGATCGACTCGCTCCTGGCCCAGCTGCGCCGCAACCACCACAACAGCAACTTCTGGGGTGCAGCGGCTCCAGAGGCGCGCGAGCTGGAGCCCAATCCGCTCGAATCCCTGCGGCTGTTCCATCGTGATGCCGGGTTCTACGCCTCTACTGCCGCCGGTCCAGCCTGCCTGGAGCGCTGGCGTGAGGGCGCCCTGGCCAGCCTGCAGCGTGCCCATCTCTGGGCAGACGAACAGACTTTCAGCGCTCCGCCCCTGCTGCAGCTCATCCAGCTGCTGACGGAGCGCTCCGGCTACCTGCCGGTCCTCCAGCAGCGTCCGGCACTGCTGGAGCTACTGGAGCGCCTGGGAGGCCGCGAGGTGGTCTACGTAGGCTGGGACTGGGAGCCGGTGTTGGAGCAACACCGCAGCGGCCGCGCTTTCCGCCTGTTCAATGACCACAGCGTCGATCCCTACGGCCTGAGGGCCGTGGCCATGCCGGACAGTCGTCACCCGCGGCGGCCCCACACTGGTTTCTGCGACAGCCTCGAGCGGCTGGTCTCGGCCGTTGAGCGAGAGCATGCGGCCCGGCCCATCGATTTGCTGTTGGTAGATGGAGGGGCCTATCGCCTGCCGCTGCTGGATCTTGTCCAGAGGCGTCACAGCATTGCGGCAGTGGCCCCGGGTGCAGAGCTGGTGCAATTGTTCGGCCTCGATCGAGCCAACCTGGCGCGCTGGCGTCAGGAAAACCGCAACCCGGAGGCCTGGCGAGGCCTGTTCTGAGGCCGACTAGAAACTGATATTCCTTCCGTGGGGCCTGTGGCACGATCGCCCCAGCACCGTCCAGGCTCCGTGACCCTGCGTCTCACCAACACCCTCACCCGCCGCGTTGAGCCGTTTGAGCCGCTGGTGCCCGGCCAGGTGAGCATCTACTGCTGCGGCGTAACGGTCTACGACCTCTGCCACCTGGGCCATGCCCGCAGCTACATCGCCTGGGATGTGCTGCGCCGCTACCTGATCTGGTGCGGCAACCAGGTCACCTTCGTGCAGAACTACACGGACATCGACGACAAGATCCTGGGTCGCGCCGCTGAGGAGGGCAGCTCGATGCAGGCGGTGAGCGAGCGCAACATCGAGGCCTTCGTGACCGACATGGCCCGGCTAAACATCCTGCCGCCGGATCGCATGCCGCGGGCCACCCAAAGCCTGGACGCCATTCGCAGCCTGATCACCGAGCTGGAAGCCAAGGGAGCCGCCTACAGCGCCGATGGCGATGTCTATTTCGCCGTGATGAAGCATGCCGGCTACGGCAAGTTGAGTGGCCGCGACCTGGCAGAGCAGCAGGACAATGCCGCCGGCCGGGTGGCGACTGCAGAGGAGGCCCGCAAGCAACACCCCTTCGACTTCGCCCTCTGGAAGGGCAGTAAACCGGGCGAACCCAGCTGGGAGTCGCCCTGGGGCCCGGGCCGGCCCGGCTGGCACATCGAGTGCTCGGCGATGGTGCGCGAGGAGCTTGGCGACACGATCGACATACACCTAGGTGGCGCCGACCTGATCTTTCCCCACCACGAAAACGAAATTGCCCAGTCGGAAGCCGCCACCGGCCACGAGCTAGCCCGCTATTGGCTGCACAACGGCATGGTCAATGTGGGCGGCCAGAAGATGTCCAAATCCCTGGGCAACTTCACCACCATCCGCGCCCTGCTCGATTCCGGCATCACGCCGATGACATTGCGCCTGTTCACCCTCCAGGCCCATTATCGCAAGCCGCTCGACTTCAGCGCCGAAGCCCTCGAGGCCGCCGCCACCGGCTGGAAGGGCCTCAACGCGGCCCTGGGCCTGGCAAGCACACTGACGCTTGGCTCCGACCCTGCCTGCCCCCCGGCTCTTGCCGCATATCGCCAGCGCTTCGCCGCCGCCATGGACGACGACCTCAACACCGCCGCCGCCCTGGCGGTGCTGTTCGAGCTGGCCAAGCCCCTGCGCGCCCTCGCCAATCGGCTGGAGCGCGGTGATACCAGCGCGGCCGCTGAGGCCCGGGCGCCAGAGCTGGTGGATCAGGGGCAGCTGCTGCTGGAGCTGGCCGGAGTGCTCGGCCTCCAGAGCGAAACCGAGGCCAAAACCAGCAGCACCAGCTCCGGCCCCAGCGACGCCGAGATCCAAGTCCAAATCGCACAGCGTCAGGCCGCAAAGGCCTCCCGCGACTTCGCCACGGCCGACGGCATCCGCGATGGCCTGAGGGCCCAGGGCATCGAGCTGATCGACAGGCCTGGCGGCAGCACCGAATGGCTGCGGGGCTGAGTATCCCTCTAGAGGGCAAGCTCCCACTTCAGTCCTCGCTTGGCTCGGGTGCCTGCCGGCCTTGCATCATCCGCTCGATCTTGCGAATCCGCTCCAGGGTGGTGGTCCACACCTCTTTTTGAAAGCCCGGCTCACAGCCATCCACTAGGGCCTGCAGATCCTCCTGCCGCTCGAAGGCATCCCAGAGCTGGCGCTCCAGCTTGGCCCGGTCGATGAAGTTCCAGCGCTGCAGCCACACGGGCAGTGCCGCCATGGGAAGAGTTCAACTGGGCTCAGTTAAGGGGATCCACCCCCACATGCCCATCTGCAAAGCAACGGCTGCGCAGGTGCAGCGGCTTGCCCGTGGCCGGATGCAGCAGCTGCAGTCCGGCGGCATGGAGCTGCAGCCGCGGCGCCGGGATGGGGTCGCCGTAGAGGGTGTCGCCGTAGAGGGGGTCGCCCAGCACCGGATGGCCCAGGGCCGCCAGGTGCACCCGCAACTGGTGAGAGCGGCCGGTGCGAGGTTGCAGCAACAGCAAACTCGAGCCCTCGAAGCGCCGCAGCACTCGCCAGCGGGTGAAAGCCGACTTGCCACCGCACTCCAGCGGCACCACCCCATAGCGGGGCGGCCGAGTGGCGATCCGGGCTAGCGGCTGGTCGATAATCCCGCCCTGATCCGCAGGCAGCCCCTGCACCATGGCCAGGTAGGTCTTGCGCACCCGCCGCTCGGCAAAAGCGGCACTTAAGGACCGATGGGTGGTGGCATCTCTGGCCAGCAGGATCAGCCCCGAGGTATCGCGATCGAGGCGGTGCACCAGCCTTACCTCCGGCCAGCGCTCCTGGGCCCTACTGATCAGGGAATCGGCCAGCTCGGGCCCAAGCCCCGGCTGGCTAAGCAGGCCCGAGGGCTTCACCAGGGCCAGCAGCCAGGGATCGGCATAGAGCACACAACAGCCGGGATCACTGCGGGGCATCCTGCAGGGTCAATGGGAGACTTGCTACCACCTGATTTGCCGCCGTGAAAGCCCTCTCCGTGCTCGGCTCCACCGGCTCGATCGGCACCCAAACCCTCGAACTGGTCGAGGAGTTCCCGGACCGCTTCCGGGTGGTGGCCCTCACGGCCGGCAACAACCTCGATCTATTGGTGAGCCAGATCCAGCGCCATGCACCGGAGGTGGTGGCCCTGGCCAATGCCGAGCGCGTCAGCGAGCTGGGCGAGCGGCTGCAGGCCCTGGAGCCCGCCGCCAGGCCCGCCCGGATGCCTGAGCTGCTGGGGGGCTCTGAGGGCCTCTGCGCCGCCGCCGCCTGGTCCACGGCCGACCTGGTGGTGACCGGGATCGTGGGCTGCGCTGGCCTACTGCCCACCCTGGCCGCCATCCGCGCCGGCAAGGATCTGGCCCTGGCCAATAAGGAAACCCTGATCGCCGCTGGGCCCGTGGTGCTGCCGGAGCTGGAGAAAAGCGGCTCGCGCCTACTGCCGGCTGATTCCGAGCACTCGGCGATCTTCCAGTGCCTGCAGGGCACTCCCTACGCCGAGACGGCCCGCCTCTCCACCGGCAGCCCCACCCCGGGCCTGCGCCGCATCCAGCTCACCGCCAGCGGCGGCGCCTTCCGCGACTGGCCGGCGGCAGACCTCCACAAGGCCACCGTGGCCGATGCCACCAGCCATCCCAACTGGAGCATGGGCCGCAAAATCACCGTGGATTCGGCCTCCTTAATGAACAAGGGCCTGGAGGTGATCGAGGCCCACTACCTGTTTGGTCTCGACTACGACCACATCGAGATCGTCATCCACCCCCAATCGATCATCCATTCGATGGTGGAGCTGGCCGATTCCTCGGTGCTGGCCCAGCTCGGCTGGCCTGATATGAAGTTGCCCATTCTTTATTGCCTCAGCTGGCCCGAGCGCCTGAGCACCCCCTGGCGCCGGCTCGATCTCACCGAGGTTGGGCAGCTCAGCTTCCGCGCCCCCGACCCGGCCAAATACCCCTGCATGCAGCTGGCCTACGCGGCAGGCCGCGCCGGCGGCACGATGCCAGCGGTAATGAACGCGGCCAACGAACAGGCTGTGGCCCTCTTCCTTGAGGAAAGGGTCCACTTCCTCGATATCCCGACATTGATCGACGGGGTGTGTGATCGCCACCAAGTCGACCTCATGGCCAATCCCTCCCTAGACGACGTGCTGGCCGTAGACGCTTGGGCCCGTCAGGCGGTGCAGGAGGCTGCAGCCCGGCTCAAAGCCAAGGCGCCAGCTGCGCTGCCGGCGTGATCTCGCACCACCTACTGCTCTGCGCCACTCCCAGCAAAGCGCTCTGCTGCCCCGATCCCGCCATAGGCGCCGCCAGCTGGGACGCGCTAAAGCGCCTGGTGCGCGAGCTGGGCCTGGAGGATCCGGCCCGGCCCGAGGGGATCGTGCTGCGCACCAAGGCCGACTGCCTGCGACTCTGCGCCGGGGGGCCGATCCTGCTGATCTGGCCGGAAGGCACCGTTTACGGCGGCGTCGGCCCGGAGCGGATCGAGCTAATCCTGCGGGAACACGTGATCGGCGGCCAACCCATCCATCCTTGGATAGTAAGACAGTATGAGCGGCTAGATCGACTATCAGCGGGATAATTCGCTCTCACTTGACGTGCCACAATCGCAGAAACCATGAAGGAAAGAGCGGCCCAATGATGCTGCAACCATTAGTGGACATCCAGGCAGATCATCTCTCACTCTTTGGCCAATCCAGGGTGATCAGGCCAGAACCCTTGGTGATAGAAGAGAATACAACAGTTCTACCTCGAGTAACAATTCGTGGCCAAAATAATTGGGCACTTGGCCACAGCCAAGGCATTTTTGATGCCAACGGTGACCATATCGAAGCTCTCAACGACATACGCGAGGAGAGGCGCATGTTTTATCCCGCTGCCAGACTCGAACATGCAGCTGGACTCAACGAAAACAATTGCAAAAAAATAAAATTCATGCTTTATGGCGGCACTCTTTACGAGCACTTCGGAGACATGCTCGTTGACACCAATCGCGCTTATCAGCTAATGCGCCTATTTCGCCATAGCAGTGAGCCCATCTGGTTTCACTACGCCGTCTCCCGCGGCGTTCTCAGATCCATCGAAACCGTACGAGTCAACTACCTGAAGGAATGGCTTGAATGCCTTGGCCTTGCCGATCGATTTCGCCTCATCCGGCGACCCATGCGCCCCAAGCAACTGGTTTCCTGCCCACAGATCTATCGCGACCTGCGCTTCATCAGCACCGACTATCCTTCAGCAGCAAGGGCCGCGCTAGATCCAAAGCTCAAACGCCGGATCAGAAACGTTAAGCGCCAGGGGAAAAGAATCGCATACCTCTCTCGACACAAACTCAGCAATGGCACAACAAAGTTCCTTCAAGAATCAGAAGTTGTTGAAAGAATTAAGCAAATTCCAGAGGTTGACATAATTTGTCCCGAAGAGCTTAGCTTTGAGGCAAAGCTCTCACTCTGGAGAAGCCACGTCTACATCGTAGGTTTTCCTCAAGGCTGCATGATGCTCAAGCCATTCGTCCCGCATCAAGATCCCAGCGAGATCGCCCAACAGATTTTCCTATTAGCCGGTCGAAAAAGCTTCCCAAGCACGTGGCTAAACATAGAAAAAGCTTGCCATTTCAACGACCTCTATCTAGATTGCCATGGGACAGACGAAATCACTCTAAATGGTCAATCATGCGATCAATTCACCCGCACCAATAGCATTAATGTCGACACAATCGTAGGCGCCCTTAGAGACTTAGCCGCATCGCTGCAATAGCCACTCCACTACTCGGCTATCAGCCCAGCTACTGGAAGGATTGAGCTGACTATCGGCCACAGCGTGAAAACCATTGTGACCTCCCTGCTGAGGCAGACAAAATTCGGCATCCAGTGGTAATTGGGCAGATGCCAATCCCAAGGCCGAATCTGCCGGCACCCAGGGATCATCAAGGGCCTGCACAAAAAAAGCAGGCGGCAAAGGCGCCCCGTTTAGCATTGCCTGCAGCGGCGACGCATCACGGTAATAACAATCCACATTCTTGTAGCCCCAACGAGGCGCCGTGATGACTGCATCGAAATCTCTTATCGTGCGAATCTTATCAACATTAGCCCAAACAATACTCGTGTTCATTAATTCCTGAGCTTGGCAATCTGATCTGAATTGAGGGTCTGCCTTTGTCTGGTTTATCAATGAGCGCATTATGTGACGCTGGTAGAAGGAATTGCGGGGCCTAGAAATCTGATGCGAGCAGGAGTCAAGATCCAAGGGACTACTCACGCAGGCAAGGGCATCGAGACCATCCGGCCGCTCCAGCAGGGCATTGAGCAGAACTGTGCCTCCTAGGGAAAGTCCCACCCCAAACAGGGGCAGGGCCCTTGCACGTTCCCTGGCTGCTACCAGCACAGGCAAAATGTCGCGATTACAGGCAGCCGCATAGGTACCAGAAGCAAGCTTTCGGCCCGCGCCGGCCCCGCGCAGATTTAATCGCCAAACCCCAAAGCCCCAGTGCAAAAACAAGCCGGCAAGTCGACGCACACCCGGACGCTCGCTGCTGCCAGCAAGTCCATGCACCAGAAGGACCCAGGCAACGGGATGGTGCCGCTTTGGTAGATCCTGACTAACAAGCAAAGAGGCTCCATCAGGTAAGCGGATCCGAAGATCTTCTCTAGGAATGGCACCTAATTGCTGAGGCAGCCTGGGCGGCCTCAGGGTGTCTCGCAGTGTCTGGAGATCGGGGCCGATCCAGGGCCAGCGTTGCTTAAAAACAGATGGTGTAAGAGCTGGCTGCTTCAGGCGGCCACCTTCTTACCCACACCCATGCTGCGCAGCTCGGTGAGCAGGCCGTTGAGCACGGCCTTGGCATCACCAAAAACCATGGCGGTCTGGGGCAGCTCAAAGAGGGCGTTTTTAATGCCCGCATAGCCGGCGCCAAGACTGCGCTTGACTACAAAAACCTGGCGGGCTTGATCCACCTCAAGCACAGGCATGCCATACAAAGGGCTGGTGGAATCGGACTTGGCGTCAGGGTTAACCACGTCGTTGGCTCCCAGCACAATCACCACATCGGTGCGTGGGAACTCAGGGTTGACCGTGTCCATCTCCAGGAGTTGCTCGTAGGGCACATCGGCCTCTGCCAGCAGCACATTCATGTGACCAGGCATACGCCCAGCCACCGGGTGGATCGCATATGTCACCTCGACGCCGTGGTTTTCCAGCAACTTGGAGAGTTCGCGCAGGGCGTGCTGAGCCTGGGCCACTGCCAGGCCATAGCCGGGCACAAACACAACGCGCTCAGCGGCCTCCAGAGCAAGAGCGCATTCCTCAGCGCTGCAGCTGGTGATGCGGGTGTAGCCGGCCTCATCGCCGCCACCGCCCACCGGTGCCGCCCCACCAAGGGCGCCTCCAAACAGCACGCTCACCAAGGAGCGATTCATGGCGGTGCACATCACCTGGGTGAGGATCAGGCCCGCTGCACCGACCATGGCGCCGGCCACAATTAGAAGTTGGCTGCCAACGACAAAACCAGCGGCAGCTGCGGCCACGCCAGAATAGGAGTTGAGCAGCGAAATCACCACAGGCATATCGGCACCGCCAATCGGCAGGGTGACGCCGATACCAAGCAGGGAAGAAGCCACCACCAGCAGCCAAAGAGGGGCTCCCGCCATATCGCCAGGCAAGGCAATCGCACCAACCAGGCAGGCCACCGCCAAGGCGATGTTGACGGCATGCCGAAGGGAGCTCTGAGTCCAGCTTGGGGTATCAATCCAGCCCTGCAACTTGCCCATCGCCACGATCGAGCCGCTGAAGGTGATCGCGCCAACGAACACCGAAATCACGATCGAGATCTGCTCCACAAGGCCGGAGGAGCCCTCCCCGGGGCTAAACAAAGCCACCCCAAGAGCCACCAGTAACGACGCCATACCGCCGCAGCCGTTGAAAAGGGCCACGGTTTCAGGCATGGCAGTCATCGGCACCCGCTGGGCCGTAATCAGGCCGAGCACGCCGCCCAGGCCAGTACCGATAGCTACCCAAAGCCAGGCTTGGGGGGAGAGGGGTTGCTGAATTAGCAGGCCGAGCACGGCCAGGCCCATGGCCAGGGCCGCCAGACCATTGGCGGAGCGAGCGGTGCTCACTTTGGAAAGGCCCTTGATACCGAGGGCCAGCAACAGCACGGCACCCAGATCGATCAGGGCGGGCAAAAGATCAAGTCCAGCCATCAGCGGGTCCCTCCGGTGCGGGGTGATTTGCGCGAAAACATGGCGAGCATGCGGTCGGTGACCAGGAAGCCGCCAACGACGTTGAACAGGGCAAAGCCCAGGGAAAGCGAGCCGAGCACCAGCAGGGGCAACTGGTCATTGGCCTGGGCGATCAGGGTGAGCGAAGCCAGCACGGTGATGCCGCTGATCGCATTGGCACCACTCATCAGCGGGGTGTGCAGGGTGGGAGGCACCTTGCCGATCAATTCGAGTCCCAACAGGCTGCCCAGCAGGAGCACCCAGAGGGCTTGGGTCAAGGCACTCATCAGTTAGCTCCGGAAACGAGGTCAGGAAAACGGCAGGAACCGTCGTGAGTGAACAGGCAGCCGGCCACGATCGGGTCCTCCTGATCGAGCTGGAAACCCTCATCGCCCAGCACGTGCTCCACTAGGGCCGCCAGGTTGCGGGCGTAGAGGGCGCTGGCGTGGTTGGCAACGGAGCTGGGCAGGCCATCGCCACCAATCAGCCGCACGCCGTGGCGCTCCACGGTTTGACCGCAGACCGTGCCGGCGCAATTGCCGCCCTGGGCCACGGCCAAATCCACAACTACTGAGCCGGGGCGCATGCCCGCCAGCATCTCGTCGGAGATCAGCAGGGGCGCTCGCCGGCCCGGCACCTGGGCGGTGCAGATCACCATGTCGGCCAGGGCCAGCTGATCGGCCAATTGCTGGCGCTGGGCAGCCAGGAAGGCTTCGCTAGCCGCCTTGGCGTAGCCGCCGGCTTCGGCGGGGCGCTCCTCCTGCTCGGGTGGAGAAAGGAACCTCCCCCCCAGCGATTCGACCTGCTCCTTCGCCGCAGGCCGCACATCACTCACGTAAACCACCGCGCCAAGACGCCGGGCCGTTGCCAAAGCCTGCAGCCCAGCCACCCCTGCGCCCAGGATCAGGGCCCGCGCCGGCTGAATTGTGCCCGCTGCTGTCATCAACATCGGCACGTAGCGATCTAGGGCTGCAGACGCCAGCAGCACCGCCTTGTAACCGGCGATGTTGGCCTGAGACGAAAGCACATCCATGCTCTGGGCCCGGCTGATCCGGGGCAGCAGCTCCAAGGCCAAGGCCGACACCCGCCGGGCCTGAAGCTGCTCCACTAGGGAGTTGGCGCCATAAGGGGCGAGCAGACCCGCCAGCAGGGCTCCAGGCCGCAGCTGATCCAGCACCTCGGCAGCTGGTGGATTGACGCAAAGCACCGCATCGACGCCAGCGCCGAGCTCGGGGCCTGGGGCAACAAGGCGGGCCCCAGCCGCTTCAAATTCATGGTCGGCATAGCCAGCCGCCAAGCCAGCGCTTTGCTCAACCTGCAGCGTCAGCCCTCGGGCCAGCAGCCGGCGAACGGTTTCAGGAGTTGCAGCAACGCGACACTCCCCCGGGGTGCGTTCCCGCAGGATCAGTACTTCAGCCAAGAGGGTTCCCGGAGGCCATCTGTCTATTAGGGGGTGTCTCCCCTCGCCTGAGCAACACAACTGCGGCAAATGTGCGCAGTTGCCCATCCAAGCCAGGTGGAGCTCAAAACAGGGGAAGCAACTCCTGCTCCACGCAGCTGGCTTGCGGCAGGGCGCCCTGGTGACGCAGCTGGCGCGCCCGCAGGATCATCGGATCGATGTCGCATTCAAGGGCCCAGCAGCGCTTTAGATGCCAAAGCTGCAAGGCGGGCGCCCAGGCCCAGGCATCCGGATCGGAGCAGAAGTTCGCCATAGGGAAAACAGCAGGGGACCCGGGGGTTGAACTGAAACTAGGCACGCTGCGCCATAAGCCCATAGGCCAGATCACCCATTTGCTGCCGGCCTACTGACGCCTGGGCACCCCTGGCCACAATGGCGTGATGGGATTTCCTTCCTTCGACCTGGGCATCCCGCCGCCCACAACAACCGCAGTGCGGCCCAGGCAGTGGCAGAGCCGCCTGATCCAGCTGCTGCGGGCCCGCCTGCTCAACCACCAGCCTGGCGGCCATGACGTGCTGATCCATGCAGGACCGGGTGCGGGCAAAACCTTGGGCGCCCTGCTCAGCTTCATCGCCCTGCAGCGGGAGGGGAGGCTCGATCGCTTTTTGATCTTCTGCCACCGGAGCTCAATCGCCCATCAGTGGCTGGGAGCTGCGGAGCGCCTCAATCTGCGCCTGCTGGAGTGGGACCCGGGGCAGGGGCTATTAGCCCTCGAAGCAAATTCAAACTGGGATGGCCTGCTACTCAGCTATCAGTGCACGGCCCGGCACCGCCTTGCGCTCGAGGCAGCCCTACCCCGCATAGCCCTGGGGAAATGGCTGGCCATTGCCGATGAAGTGCACCACTTGGGCTTGGATCCGGATGAACCAGAGACAGCAGCCTGGGGTTTCGCCTTCAGCCAGCTCACCGCTCCAGCCAAGCTGCGACTCGGCCTCACCGGCACCCCTTTCCGCGCCGACAACCTGGCCTTCTGCGCCGCCCGACGGGTAAAAGTGCGCGAGGGGGATCAGGTGATCGAACGCATCGCCCCCGATTTGAGCGTGGAACCCCGCCAGCTGATCTTGGCCGGAGATGTGCGCCCCCTGGAATTTCGCTTCCAGGACGGCTGGGTCGAACACGGCAGGCCCCAGGCCTCCGCCGACACCGAAACCTCGCCCCTTTCAGCTGAAGCGCGGGAGAGCTGGCGAGCCCGCAACTTGCGCCGTGCCATCCAACTCGGAGATGCCAGCAGCATCGCCCTGCGGCTACTGCTCAAGGCCCGTCAAAGGCTGGAGCGGGTGCGGGCCCACCACCCCGAGGCGGGCGGGCTGGTGATCGCCCGCGACATCGCCCACGCCAGGCGCATCACCGGGCTGCTGGAGGAGGAGGGCGACCGGGTGCACCTGGTCCATTCCCAGGACCCCGAGGCCAGCGCCCGCCTGGCCGCCTTCCAGGCCGGCGAGGCGGACTGGCTAGTAAGCATTGATATGTGCGCCGAGGGCTTTGATGCCCCAAGACTGCGGGTAGTTGCTTACCTCACCACGGTGGTGACTCGCAGCCGCTTTGTACAGGCCATCACCAGGGCTGTGCGCATGGATGGCCAACGCGCCGCCCTGGAGACCGTGCCGCGGCAGCCGTCCTATGTGTTCGCGCCAGCCGACCCATTGCTGATGAGCTACGCCCGCAGCTGGTCCCTCAGCGAGCCCTACCTGATCAAGCCGAAGCAAGTAGCTAGAGAGCCGGACTCACTCGGCAGTGGCCAGGGAGGTTCCATACCCCTACAAGCTGTAGAAGCAAGAATCGGTGCGGTGATCAGCGTGGGGCCGGAGCTACCTAGTTTTCTGCAGCGAACGGCCTGAAAACTGCTTTGGCGATACAAGGTTTAAGCGCAAATATGCGACGTTGTGTCAACCAATACCTCCGCAGGGCCCATAGCCCGGCAGCGTGGTCTGATCCAAGGGAGAGGGGAGCATGGATGCCGCAGTGAATCGCCGCCTAACCGTTGCTGTCAGCTGGGCTTTGGCCCGCCGCGCCACCCTCGACGCCCTCGAACATTTCGAAGAAAGCTTTGCGGTCACGGAGGAATTCCGAGAATGGCTGCTCTGCCTGGAAGAGCACCCGGAACTCCTTGCAGCAAGCGTGTTGATGGTGCCAAACGACCTGGGGCAGGGAATCCGGCCCGCCAGTGACGGCATCCTGGAAATATGAGCCGATTTGAGATGCAAATCCGCAGCAGATTGCACTCAATTCTAAAGCAAATCTAAAGACATTTACGCCCGGCGCGCCGGGCCCTCCCTGCAAGCTGCTGCGCTGATCTCCTAGGCTCAACTCATAGTCGATCCGCTTAAGCAATGACGGTTTCGGGGCTTTCAGTCGAAAACCTGGTGATCGTGGGATCAGGGCCCGCTGGCTACACCGCCGCCATTTACGCCGCCCGGGCCAATCTCAGCCCTGTACTGATCACGGGCTTCCAGGACGGTGGCATCCCTGGCGGTCAACTGATGACCACCACCCACGTTGAGAACTTCCCCGGCTTTCCCGACGGGATCATGGGGCCGGAGCTGATGGACAAAATGAAGGCCCAGGCAGTCCGCTGGGGCACCCGTCTGATTGAGGCCGATGCCACCGCGATCGACCTGTCCCAGCGGCCCTACCGCATCACTGCCGAAGGCCAAAGTATTGAAACCCAGGCCGTGATCCTGGCCACCGGCGCCAGTGCCAACCGGCTAGGCCTGCCTAATGAGGAGCGCTTCTGGAGCCAGGGCATCAGCGCCTGTGCGATCTGCGACGGCGCCACTCCCCAGTTCCGTCAAGCCGAACTGGCCGTGGTGGGTGGGGGCGATTCCGCCTGTGAGGAGGCTGTTTATCTGACCAAATACGGCAGCCACGTGCACCTGATCGTGCGCGGCGACAAGCTGCGGGCCAGTGGCGCCATGGCCGATCGGGTGCTCGCCAACCCCGCCATCACCGTGCATTGGAACCGCCAAGTGGCCGATGCCAGCGGTGGCGACTGGCTCGAAGCGATCACCCTGAGGGATCCCAGCAGCGGCACCAGCGAGGAGCTGCCGGTGAAGGGCCTCTTCTACGCCATTGGCCACACCCCCAACACCCGCCTGGTGCGAGGCCAATTGGAGGTTGATAGCCACGGTTACCTGGCTACTCAGGCTGGCCGCCCCGAAACCAGCGCCGCAGGGGTCTACGCCGCTGGCGACGTGGCCGATGCGGAATGGCGTCAGGGCATCACCGCAGCTGGTAGTGGTTGCCAGGCTGCCCTGGCAGCTGAGCGCTGGCTTACCCATCACGACCTGGCCGTCACGGTGAGCCATGAACCCGTAGAACCAGCCCCCGTCGGCGAACCGGTGCGCACTGCCACCAGCGACGCCGACAACTATGACGCTGACGCCCTTTGGCAGAAGGGAGGATTTGCCCTGCGCAAGCTGTATCACGACAGCAGCAAGCCCCTGCTGGTCGTCTACACCTCACCGACCTGCGGTCCCTGCCACGTGCTTAAGCCCCAACTCAAGCGCGTGCTCGATGAGCTTGGCGGTGCTGCCCAAGGAGTGGAGATCGACATCGAGGCCGAGCAAGAGATTGCCAGCCAAGCCGGTGTTACCGGCACCCCGACCGTGCAGCTGTTCCACAACAAGGAGCTCAAGCAGTCCTTTAAGGGCGTCAAGCAGCGCAGCGAATTCAAAGTCGCGATTGAAGCCCTGCTAGGCGTTGCCGAATGAAGCTGGCGCTCAACGCCGCCGTCGCACCGAGAGGTGCGCTCAACGCCTCCTAGGCCCACCTGGGCGGTTACCGCCGGGACGGGGACCGGCAGCCGCATTGCGCTCCCGGTAGGTGATGCGGCCGCGGGTGAGGTCGTAGGGGCTGATCTCAACCAGTACCTTGTCACCCGCCAGCAGCTTGATCCTGAATTTAGTCAGCTTGCCTGCCGCCCGGCAGAGACATTGGTGACCAGCCGGCTGTTCCAGGGTCACTAGGTAAAACCCGTTTCCCTGTTCTTTTTCAATCACACCGGAGGTCTCGATCATGCGGGGGCGCTGTCTTGAGGTTCAATCGTTCCAAATAGCTTAATTGCCGCCCGACAGGCGATAGGGTCTGGCTCACTCGTGCCGTTTTGGCTTCACCATGGTTTTGCCGCCAATTTCGTTGGATCTGGGGCTACTGCTGATCTCCATCGGTGTGGTGAACCTCTGGAAAGCCCGTCAAGCCAGCTGAACCCAGGCCGCTGACCACCCTTCTTTTCCACAAGCCCTACGGGGTACTAAGCCAGTTCACGCCAGAAGCCGGCTGTGACTGGGCTTGTTTGGCGGAGTTCATCTCGATTCCGCAGGTTTACGCCGCCGGCAGGCTCGATGCCGATAGCGAGGGATTGCTGCTGCTGACCAGCAATGGACGCCTGCAGCAACGCCTCACCGACCCCCGCTTTGGCCACTGGCGCCGCTACTGGGTGCAGGTTGAAGGAGAGGCAGCTGCCCACCCTGAGGCTTTGGAGCGACTACGCAGCGGCCTTTTAATTCAGGGCCAGCGCACTTTGCCGGCTAGGGCTGAGGCGATCAGCGATCCATGCCTGCCAGAGCGCAGCCCGCCGATCCGTCGGCGGGCCGCCATTCCCACCAGCTGGCTGCAACTGGAGCTGCAGGAAGGCCGCAACCGTCAGGTGCGTCGCATGACGGCCGCCGTAAATCTGCCCACCCTGAGACTGCTGAGGGTCGCCATCGACCTCATGGACGGAACCGCCCCGCTCGAGCTCAATGGCCTGGCAGCGGGGCAATGGCGTGAGGTGAACGGAGCCGAAAGCCAGCGACTCGAGCAACTGCTTAAGCCATCGCGGGCCATGGAAAAAATCTCACCTGGGCGGGGCGGCCGGGCCGGCGGCGGGAAATCAGGGCGGGGCGCTGGGGGTGGATAGGGCGGCTTAGCCGAGCACGTCCTTGAGCTCCCGCACGCTCTGCAACTGGCCGTAGTAGTAATTGGCACGAGCCCGCCGGTCAGCATCATCGAGGCCATCGAAAGCATCGAAACCCAGGGTTTGCCATAGCTCGTGGCCGCAGGCCCGATTGAGCTCTTCGGTGGCCTCAGCCTCAAGGTTGGCCAAACGGCGCTGCAAATTTTTGATCTGGGCAACCGACATTCACTCTCCCAAGCAACGAATCAATAGTACAGCTGAACTTATAGCCGCCGCAGTGGGTGCCAGGGCTTAAAAGGGCAGCTTCTTCTTGGCTTCCTTGTCGAGGTCAGTCTCCATCTCGCGCAGGCGGCGCAGGATCGTGTCGTAGTACTCCTTGAGATAGCCCTCCAGGCCGGTGGTTTCAGCCGGGTCTAGCCCGAAGGCCTCGTAGCTGGCGTCCATTGGTGCATCGAGAGCTGAGCCCCCACCGGTGACCGCTTCAAAAGCCAGCCGCTCGGCCACGTTGAGGCTGGCCTCAAAGAAGCCGGTCACAGAGCGCATCAAGCCCAGCAAGGCAGGCGGCACCCGAAAAGTGCGGGCTTCCTTACCCGTGAACCGCTCACAGAGCTGGGTGATTTCGCTGGTGGTCCAGGCCCGGGGACCCACCACTGGAAAAGCTTGGCGAATGGTTTGGTCTCGCTCCAAAGCCGCTACGGCAAAGCGGGCCATGTCCTGGGTGTTCATGTAGGCGATTGGGGTGGGCGAGCCACTCACCCAAACCGTCTGGCTTTCCAGCACGGGAATCGCAAACTGACTGATTACCCCCTGCATGAAGGCAACGCCGCGCAAAATTGTGTAGTCAAAATCCGAGGCCATCAACCAGTCTTCGGCGCATGCCTTGATGTCCATCAAGGGCACGTCGCGGTGCTGATGCGCATCTAACAGGGATACAAACACCAGACGCTTCAGCGAAGCGGCCTGGCAGGCGGCGAATAAATTCTGGTTGCCTTTCCAGTCGATGTCGTAGGCGCTGGCGGAATCTGTAGCGCGGGCTGTGGCCGCGTCTATTACTGCGTCCTGACCTTCCAGGGCATAGGCAAGGCTTTCAGGCTCAAGCAGGTCGCCGCGGGTGAGCTCACAGCCCCATTCCTGCAGAAAAGCTGCCTTGCGCGGAGAGCGCACCATGCAGCGCACCTGATGGCCTGCATCGAGGGCACGACGGGCTACTTGCCGGCCCAGGGTGCCCGTTCCGCCAACCACCAAAACCTGCATTAGCAACCTTCAAGCGGGCCCGAGCCTAGGTGTCCGACGGGTCGAGCCGGGAGCAGAGGGGGATCTAACTGGCCTTTGGGGCTCAGTCGTTGTCGGCCAGCTTCAAAAGCAGGGCACCGCCGGCAAGACCAACGGGGATCAGTATCCAAAACAAAGCTGCGGTACCGAAAATTTCAGCAGCCATGGCGAAATGAGTGGAAGTCCATCCTATTTAGCAGTGCCAGTGGCCATTCCAACCAACTGAGCGGCGGTCTGCAGGATCTCGGCCCAGGTTGCATCGCTGCGCAGCTGACCCGGCATCACCCCACTGACCTGGGCCGACCACCCCCCCTCCCGCAGGGCCGCCACCAGGCTGAGCAGCGGTGGCGCCCCCCACTTAAGGCGGCGCGCGATTTCGGCCATCGGCCAGCAGCGGGCCGGAAGTCCCCTATCCGCAAGCAGACGGGCAAGCAGGCGAGCCCCCTCCGCACTGAGGCTTGCCCCTGGATCAACCTCAGCGAAGATCTGCATTTCAGCCAGCAGCTCAGGCTCCTGCAACGGGCCGATCCACAGAGGGCCGCTGATCGCCAGCGGCGCAATCTCGCCGGCAGGGCAATGGCAGGGGAGCCACTGACGCAAGCGAATCAATGGCTGCACCTGCTGATCGCCGCAGCCATGGCAGTGGGCCAGCATGCCGAGGTAATGCTCCTCCCCTGGCTCGCTGAGGCGGCGCAGGCGCACCGCGCTGCGAAAAGTGCGCCCTTCACTGAAACTAAATAGGGGCTCGATGCCCCGGCCCAAGGCCCAGGCCGCTCGAGCCACGCTGCCAAGTTGCAGGCGCAGGGCCAGCTCCCAGCTGGCGGGATGGGCCCGGGCCGCCGCCCCCAGCAGCCGAATCGCAGCCGGGCGGTCGTGGCCGGTGGGGGAGCGGCCATCGGTGCTGGCTAGGTAAAGCACACCCCCGAAGGAGACAGCCTCCAGAGCTAGGGGCAGCAGGGCCGTGGGGCAGCCAAAGCCATCCAGGTCTAGGAGCTCGAAACGCTCCTGGCGCTGCAGGCAATCCGCCAGCAGATGCTGGGCAGTAAGGGCGCTGCAACGCAAACCCGCCAGAGATGCCAGGTTTTCACGCAGCAAAGGCAGCCGATCCGGATCAGCGTCGTTAGCCCACACCGCCTCGGCTCCAGCCTCCAGGCCGTAGCGCAAGGCCCGGATGCCGCAGCCGGCCATGGCATCGAGCACCCGCAAGGGGCCGCGGGCCGCCAGCGTGCGGGCGAGCAGCACCCCCAGATCCCGAGAAGGACGCGACTCCGGCCTAAAAAAGCCGGCGCCGGGCAACAGGCGAGCCCGTCCTTCGCAATAGTGAGCGTCGGTGTGCTGGCTCAGGAGATCAACCGTGGCTGCAACAGTCCAGCCTGCACCTCCACCCGCGGCGGACGGCAGCTCGGGGGCGGAGTGGGGCATCCACGCCGATTGGCTCTGGCGAGGCGAGCGCTGCCACTGGCGGGTGCTGGGGGAAGAAAATGCCCCGGCCCTGCTGCTTGTGCATGGCTTCGCCGCCGGCAGCGGCCACTGGCGCCACAACGCTGCGGTGCTGGCTGCAGCCGGCTGGCGGGTGTATGGCATTGATTTAATCGGCTTCGGCGCCTCAAGCCAGCCGTCCCTGCGACTGGACAACCGCCTCTGGGCCAGGCAGCTGCAGGACTTTCTCGAGCAGGTGGTGCAGGGGCCAGCCGTGCTGGTAGGCCATTCCCTCGGCGGTCTGGTGGCCCTCAGCTGCGCGGTGTTTTTTCCCCAGCTGGTGCGAGCCGTCGTGGCAGCCCCCCTACCCGACCCAACCTTGCTGCTGGCGGACAGCAGCAGCCCACCCCGCCGCCGGCCCTGGCAACGCCGGCTGCAGCGCTGGCTCGTGACCCTGCTCTGCCGGCTGCTGCCTCTGGAGCTACTGGTGCCCCTGATTGCCCACTCGCCCCTGCTGGATCTAGGCATCCAGTCGGCCTACAGCAAAGCTGTGATCGGCGACAGGGACCTACACCGGCTGATTGCCAGGCCAGCCCGGCGGCCTGGAGCGGTGCGGGCCCTGCGGGCGATGAGCATCGCCATGGCCCTACGTCCCTACGGAGCCACCGCCCCAGCCCTGCTACGGAGGCTGGGCCGTCCCCTGCTGTTGATCTGGGGGCAGCGCGACCGACTGGTGCCCGTTCAGGTAGCCCAGCAGGTGCGGCGGCTGCGGCCCGAGCTACCCCTAACGGTGCTGCCTGGCAGTGGTCACTGTCCCCATGACGAACATGCCGACGCCTTTAATGCCGCCTTACTTCAATGGCTTGATCAATTGCCAGCCGCCGAGACCCTTTCTGGGCCTGGGCGGTAACTTGGAATGCAGCCACCGCCGCGGGTCCCTCAGGAGATGAAACACACCCTTTCGGTGTTGGTGGAAGACGAATCCGGCGCCCTCAGCCGCATCTCCGGCCTATTCGCCCGCCGCGGCTTCAACATTGAAAGCCTGGCGGTGGGTCCCGCTGAAAAAGCTGGCGTTTCCAGGCTCACCATGGTGGTCGCAGGTGACGATCACACCCTCGAGCAGATGACAAAGCAGCTCGACAAGCTGGTCAACGTGCTGGGGGTGATTGATCTATCCCACATACCTGCCGTCGAGAGGGAGCTGATGCTGCTGAAGGTGTCGGCTCCTGCCGAAACCCGCAGCGCCATCCTGGATCTGGTTCAGGTGTTTCGGGCCAATGTGGTCGACGTTGCCGATGACGCCTTGACGCTTGAGGTGGTGGGCGATCCAGGCAAGCTCGTCGCCCTCGAACAAGTGATGGAGGGCTACGGCATCCTTGAAATCGCCCGCACCGGCAAGGTGGCATTGGAGCGGGCTTCGGGCGTCAACACGGCTTTCCTGAAGGTCACCGCATCCAGCAAGCGGGTACCCGCTTAAGGCTTGCCCTGCACCAATGTCCCGCCCGAAACCAGCGTGGCCTTAACGATCTTGTCGCCCTGGCGGATCTGGTCGACCACCTCCATGCCCTTGCTCACCCTGCCGAAAACGGCATAGCGGCCATCCAGTTCTGGTAAAGCCTGAAGGGCTACATAGAACTGGGCGCTGGCGGAGTTGGGATCGGCGGAACGGGCCATGGCAACGGCTCCGCGTTGGTGAGCCAAAGCCAGTTGGCGGGTCGCCCCTGGGGCTGTTACAGGCTCGCCATAGCGAGGCTCTGGCTCGTCGCTGCGCTTAATCTCCAGGGGAATCAGCCGGGGTATCCCCGTGGCTGGATCCACAAAACTGCCCAGGCCGTGCTGACTGGCTGGCACCTTTGGATCGGCGCTGGTGGGGTCGCCGCCCTGCACCACAAAGGGCACCGGCTCGCGTACAACTCGATGAAAAGCGGTGCCGTTGTAGACGCCACGCTTAACGAGATCAACGAAATTTCCCGCCGTCAATGGTGCAGCAGTGCCATCTAGCTGCAGCTGCACCTCACCCTTGCTGGTCTGCAAGGCGACGATGGCCGTACCGCTGAGGCAGGGGGTGCTGGCGGTGCTGCAACCCACAGGGCTACTGCCACCATCAGCCGCACAGGCGACCAGGGATAGGGGAGCTAGCAACAACAAACCGCCCAGGAGAAAGCGACTCCACCAGTTGCCAGTCATCAAATGGCCATTACGCAAATTGCCAGTACCCAAATTGGTAGTCATCAAACTCCCTCCAAGGGCACGCCCAAAAAGCGGGCAAGCTGGGCGCCAGACAACTCCAGATCGGCCAGGGGCATGGGCTCTCCAACCCTGGTCAAGGGCATATCCCGCCTGCCCTGCACCTTGAGGGCCAGGCGACGTCGGGGATTAAGGCCATCTCGCACCTCCACCTTCACAGCCTGAATCTCCCGCAAAGGGATATCCACCGTGATCGCCTGGCGAAAGCCGCGGCGACTAATAGTGGCTGTACCAGCAACTCGATCAAAGCGGTTGCTACCGGCGCCAACGTCAATGCCGATCACAACCCAGAGGTAGGCACACAGCGCCATGGCGGCCAGCCCGTAGAGCCCCATCACCAATCCCTGGGGCAGCCAAGCCAGCTCGGCGGGGTGGCCGATCGGCAGCAGGTCGGTGCCGAGATAGCTGGAGACACTGGTGAGCAGGAAGCCGATCCCGCCAGTGGTCACCACCAGGGCAACCAACACATTGGAAAGGCGCCTTGAGCCCAGCACCGGCAGCTCAAGCAAGGGGGCAGGAGCCTGGGGGGAGGCCATGACCTGGAACAAGCAATGGCGCCATCCTGACGGGTCGTCGGGGGAGCTGGGCGGATCGAGACCTAGCGCTCAGAAATGAAGCAAATGACAGTCAGAAAACCGTTACGAAAGCCCAGCGAAAGGAGGCCATGTCAGCCCGTTTCAACCAGTCTCGCGATCCGCTTCAGCGTTGTTACGATCGTCCGGTAATTCCACAGCCTCCGCGGGTTTTCCGCACCGGTTCATCATCATGACGATCGCTGTAGGGCGCGCGCCAGCAGCACGGGGATGGTTCGACATCCTCGATGACTGGCTCAAGCGCGACCGCTTCGTTTTTGTGGGGTGGTCTGGTCTGCTCCTGTTCCCCACGGCCTATTTGGCTCTGGGTGGCTGGCTCACCGGCACCACCT
>NZ_JAGQBA010000005.1 GCF_024345395.1 Cyanobium sp. Tous-M-B4
GACGGAATCCCGTCGAGCGCAAGAACATTGCGCAACACAACTGTAACGGAAGATTGCGGCTTTGGTGAGAAGGCTGGTCAGGGGGCGCCAAAGCCCTGCTGATGAAGCCCATAAGTACCGCTGATGTCAGTTGCTGGTCTGGCTGCTTGCTCCCGCCCCAGCCTCAATGCCTAAGGAGCGGCAGGCCCCAATCGGGTCAACCCCAGGGGCCAAGCCCAAGGCCTTGCGCAGGGCATCGAGTTGGCTTACCGACTGCAGATCGATGTTGTTGACCATCTGTTCACAGGCGAGCTTCTTAAGAGCCTGGCCATCAGGACGACCACAGGCCGAAGTCAAGCTGAGCACCACAAGTGCACCTAAGCAGCCGAGCTTTCCCACCAAAACCAGATGATTACCTTGGCCAAGGGTGGAAAAAACAAAGCCCATTTGGGTCTGGTCGGACTGGGCTCATCTGGTCAAGCGGCAGCTGGAGACCCTTCATCTTCAAAAAGGCCTGTAAATACCGGCTAATTCCTGCTGTTCACTCGGCAGACCATCCCTAGGGTGCGACAAGAGAATGGCTCCCCTAAACGGATGACGAGCATCTACGCCGACAACAGCCTCACCATCGGCAAAACCCCCCTGGTGCAGCTCAATCGGGTCACCGAGGGATGCAAGGCCCGCGTTCTGGCCAAGATTGAAGGTCGCAATCCTGCTTTTTCGGTGAAATGCCGCATCGGTGCCGCCATGATTTGGCGCGCCGAGCAGGAGGGTCTGCTGGGGCCTGGCAAGGAGCTGGTGGAGCCCACCAGCGGCAATACCGGTATTGCTTTGGCTTTCGTGGCCGCCGCCAAGGGGATCCGCTTAACCCTGACGATGCCGGAGACCATGAGCCTGGAGCGCCGCAAATTGCTCACGGCCTACGGCGCCCACCTCGTTCTCACTGAAGGAAGAATGGGCATGCCCGGCGCCATCGGCGCTGCCAAGGAAATGGCAGCCTCCGACCCCAGTCGCTACGTCCTTCTGCAGCAGTTTTCCAATCCGGCCAACCCCCAGATCCACCACGACACAACCGGCCCTGAAATTTGGACAGACACCGAAGGATCGGTGGATGTACTCGTGGCTGGAGTGGGCACCGGCGGCACCATCACCGGCGTCAGCCGTTACATCAAGGGCACCCTGGGCAAGCCACTGGTTTCGGTTGCAGTTGAACCCAACAACAGCCCAGTGATCAGCCAGGCCAAGTCAGGGCAGGAGCTCAAGCCCGGTCCCCACAAGATCCAGGGCATCGGCGCTGGCTTTGTGCCCGCCAACCTCGATCTGGACTTGGTGGACCGGGTCGAAACCGTTAGCGACGAGGAGGCGGTGGCCATGGCCCGCCGGCTGATGAAGGAAGAGGGAATCCTGGCTGGCATCTCCTGTGGTGCTGCAGCCACGGCCGCCCTGCGGCTAGCCCGAGAGGAGGCCTACGCCGGCAAAACCATCGTGGTAGTGCTGCCCGACTCGGGCGAGCGCTACTTGAGTTCGGTGCTGTTTGAAGGGGTGTTTGACGAGAAGGGGCTTGCCCCACCATCTAGCTGAAGCCGCCATGCAGCTCTCTGCAAGCCAGCCGATCTGGAGCATCCCAGCGCAGGCAGTGCCGGCAGCTCTGCAGTGCACACTCCAAGGCCTGAGCGACTCGGAGGCCCAGCGGCGGTTAGAGAGGTTTGGAGCCAATCGCCTGCCAAGCCAGCGCCGCCGTTCCCTGCTGCTGAGGTTTGTTGATCAACTGGTGCACTTCATGGCCCTGCTGCTCTGGGTGGCTGGGGCCCTGGCGTTTGCGGCGGGCACGCCCCAGCTGGGCTGGGCGATTTGGGCGGTGGTGCTGGTCAACGGTTTGTTTTCCTTTTGGCAGGACTACCAAGCCGAGCGCACCCTGACGGCACTGAAGCGGTCCTTACCGCGCCAGGTGCGGCTCTGGCGCAACGGTGAACTCACCGAGCTTGATGCCGAGCTGCTCGTGCCAGGCGACCGAATCCTGCTGGAGGAGGGAGACCAGGTGCCCGCCGACGCACGCCTGATCCTGGCCAACGAACTCAGCCTGGATCTCTCGGTGCTCACAGGCGAATCGCAGCCAGTGGCGCGCCATGCCGATGCCATCGACTCACCTCCGGCAGACAAAGTTTTCCTGATTCCGTCCCGGGAGCGGACCAATCTGGTTTTGGCGGGCACCAGCGTGGCAGGCGGTCGCGGCGAGGCGATCGTCTACGCCACGGGCGGTGAAAC
This sequence comes from Cyanobium sp. Tous-M-B4, assembly GCF_024345395.1. NCBI lineage: Bacteria > Bacillati > Cyanobacteriota > Cyanophyceae > Synechococcales > Prochlorococcaceae > Cyanobium > Cyanobium sp. Tous-M-B4. Next base: position 2,245 of record NZ_JAGQBA010000005.1, read on the forward strand.
TGAATTCGGCCATGTGGCCCACCTCACCTCCGCCACAACCAGGGGCATCAGCACCTTGGAGCAGCAGGTGGGCCACATCGTGCGCACCATCACAGCCATCGCCTTAACCATGGGGGCGATCACCTTCAGCCTCAGCCTTCTGTTTGTGGGGATGGGTCCCCTCGAAAGCCTTGTGTTCGCGGTAGGCATCATCGTTGCCAACGTGCCCGAGGGCTTGCTGCCCACGGTCACCTTGGCCCTGGCGATCAACGTTCAGCGTATGGCCAGTCAGAAAGCACTGGTACGCAGGCTTTCAGCCGTGGAGACCCTCGGCTCGGTAAGCGTGATCTGCAGCGATAAAACCGGCACCCTCACCTGCAACCGCATGGCGGTGGAGGAGATGTGGCTGCCCCAGGCAGCCGAGAAGCCAGGGGCTGATCGAGGTGCAGAAGCCGAGCTGTTGCTAGCGGCCTGCCTTTGCTCAAACGCCCAAATAAAAGCCAGCGCTGACGGCAGCAGAGCCCTAGGCGACCCCACTGAAACCGCCCTGCTGCTGGCAGCCCAGGCTCGAGATCTGGGCCTCGAGGTGCATCAGCAGCGCCATCCCCGCAGCCGGGAGTTGCCATTTGATTCCCATCGGCGCCGAATGAGCGTGATCGTGCCCACCGATTCCGGTCTGCAGCTGATCACCAAGGGGGCACCCCTGGAGCTGCTAGAGCGCTGCAGTACAGAGGACCGAGCCCAGGCAGTGGCCGCCAACGACGACCTTGCTTGCCGCGGCTACCGCGTCATCGCCGTAGCCCAGCGCCGGCTCGAGTCCACAGAGGAGCATGCCCCAGCCGATCAACTGGAGCAAAAGCTCAGCTTGTTGGGCTTGATCGCCCTCTACGACCCGCCCCGGCCGGAGGTACCCGAGGCGATTCGCCAGTGTCACCAGGCGGGCATCAAGGTCACCATGGTGACTGGTGACTACGGCCTCACCGCCCAAGCGATAGCTCGCCAGATCGGCCTGCTGGATATGCCGGCCAAGGGCAACAACCACGCCCAGGCCGACCCGGTGCGGGTGATCCAGGGCGACCAGCTCGAAATGATCAGCGATGTGCACCTGCGCCAGCTGCTTAAAAACCGCAATCGGCTGGTGTTTGCCCGGATGGCTCCGGAGCAGAAGCTACGGCTCGTACAGGCCTATCGCTCCCTCGGCGAAGTGGTTGCGGTAACTGGCGATGGAGTCAATGATGCACCGGCCTTGCGGGCGGCCGATGTGGGCGTAGCTATGGGCCTGGTAGGCACAGATGTAGCCAGGGAGGCTGCCGATGTGGTGCTGCTAGACGACAACTTCGCCACGATCGTCACGGCGGTGCGCTTTGGCCGCGGCGTGGTGGCCAACATTCGCAAGTTCCTGCCCTACGTGCTGGCTAGCAACGTCGCCGAGATGGCTCCGTTTTTAGCCATGGTGACCCTGCAGATCCCGGCGGCCCTAACGGTGCTGCAGATCCTGGCTGTGGATCTGGGCACCGATTTACTTCCCGCCTTGGGGCTAGGAGCCGAGGCGCCTGAATCTGGATTGATGCGCCAACCGCCCCGGCGTCGCACAGCGTCGCTGCTGGATGGGCCCCTGATGCTGCGCGCCTATCTGGTGCTGGGCCTGAGCGAAGCCGTGGTGTCGATGACGGCCTACCTGCTCAGCTGGCAGCAGCAGGGTGTGGGCTGGGCCGAGCTCAGGCTGGCAGCGCCCCTGCTGCTCCACGGCGAGGCCGGAGCAGCGCTTACGGCCAACCAACAGCAGGCCTCAAGTGTGGCCTTCAGCTGCATCGTCGCAGGCCAAATCGGTGTGGCGATGGCCTGCCGCAGTGAGCATCGCTCTGCCTTCGGCAGCTTGGTGGAGCAGGGCTGGCGCCGCAATCCCCTGCTTTGGCTTGGCATAGCAGGGGAAATACTATTTACAGCCCTACTTCTCTACTGGCCGCCCCTATCTCGACTGGCTGCAATGGTTCCCCTCGACAGCCGAGCCCTGCCTCTAATCCTACTGGCGCCGTTTGTGGTGATGTTGGCGGATGATTGGCGCAAAAGCCGGCTCCCTGCTTAGTTCGGCATGGTCACAAACTCCTCGGCAACCGAGGGGTGCAGGGCCATGGTGCGATCGAAGTCCGCCTTAGTGGCGCCCATGCCGATGGCAATTGCTGCCATCTGAATAATTTCAGCGCTGTGCTCGCCCACCATGTGACAACCCAGCACCTTGCCGGTTTCCAGTTCCACTACCAACTTGAGCAATACCCTGGGGCCCCGGCCAGGTAAGGCTTGGCTCATTGGCCGGAAACGGGCCCGATGCACCCGCACGCCCCCTGGGCCGTGGCGCAGGATCGCCTCCTCTTCGCTGAGTCCCACAGTGGCCAACTCCGGCTGACTGAACACCGCACAGGCCACCAGGCTGTGGTCTACCTGGCGCGGGCTAGCGCCATAGACACTGTCAGCAAAGGCCCGCCCCTCATCAATGGCAACCGGGGTGAGGTTGATGCGGTCGGTGACATCGCCAACTGCATAGATATGGGGCACGTTGGTGCGCTGGTCGCTATCCACCGGAATGCGATTGGCCTCAGTGGCGATAGCCGCTGCCTCAAGGCGCAGGCCCTCCAAAAAGGGGCGCCTTCCGGTGGCAAGCAGCACCCCACCGCAAGGAATGAATTCGCCAGCCTCGGTGTGGACGCTGAGGTTGCCGTCACTGCCAGTGATAGCTGCAGGACTGTGGGCAAAGCGAATCTCAATACCCTCCTGCTCCATGCCCTCTTGAACAGCCCTGGCAGCTTCAAGATCAAAGCCCCGCAGCAAATGATTGCCGCGTACCAGCTGGGTCACGCCCACGCCAAGGCCATTGAGGATGCAGGCGAACTCACAGGCGATGAAGCCTGCTCCTACCACCACAATTCGCTCTGGCAACTGCTCCAGCAGAAACATTTCATCGCTCATCCAGCCCAGCTCTGCCCCTGGAATCGCTGGCCGCTGGGGCCGCCCCCCCACCGCGATCAAGATGCGCTCGGCCCGCAGGCGACGCTCGCCAACGGCAATGGTGTGACCGTCTTCAAAGCAGCCCCAGCCGCGCACCAGCTCTACCCCTGCTTTCTCAAGAAAGCCGAGGTGCAGCAGATTGAGCCGATCCACTTCGGCGCGCACATTGGTCAGCAGTGTGCTCGGGTTGCGGCGAATCCCCTCGATTTCCCAGCCATAGCTGGCTGCATCGGCAAGCAAATGTTTGTAAGCGGAGCCATAAACCAGAAGCTTTTTGGGCACGCAGCCGCGGATCACGCAGGTGCCTCCCACCCGATCGCCCTCCACGATCGCCACCCGGACGCCATAGCTTGCGGCCCGTTTGGCAGCAGCTAGACCACCCGAGCCGGCACCAAGCACCACCAAATCGAAGTGTTCGTTCATGGGCCGGTTGCTTCTTGCTCAGTACTTCCCATCATCTCGGCTGCCTGGACCAATGATGTCAATGGCGCTGCGCTGCACCACCAACTGATAGCGCTGCGGCTGCTTGCTGTTGATGAATTGCTGCACCGCCGCCACTTGAGCGGGGGTGGGCAGATCAGCACGATTGACCCGCACAGAGGCACGAATCAATGGTGGTTTGCTTGTCCAGTCGATGGTGATGCCAACCAGCTGGGAATCTCTGCCAATGGTGATAGTTTCAGTTTTGAGGCTTTTGGCAATCGACTCTTCAATCCGCCGCTGGGCTAGCTGCCGCTGGGATTGGCGCACTAGCTGCAGAAAACTGTTGCTGAGTGGCAGCAGTAGCACCGCCGTAAACAGCAAACTCACCAATCCCATCTGACTGCGCCACAGACGCCTGCGCAGCTGCGGCTGGGTGGCAACCAGCAGCAGCAAGGCGCCGCTAAGAATGCCCAGCAGGTTGGTAACAAACAGCAGCCCGGCGCCACGGGCTGCTTGCCATTCGCCTGCGGAGAGCAGCAGCCCTAAAACGCAAACTGGCGGCACCAGTGCCACCGCGATGGCGGTGCCTACTAAGGATGAAACGGCCCGGCTGCGGATTTTGGCGTAGACCGCCGCTGCACCCGCCACCAGGGCAATGCCCAAATCCAGCAAGTTTGGGGAGGTGCGGGCAGCCACCTCAGCTCCAAATACCGGCATACCCACGCCAGCCCCCACTAGGGCAGAGAGCGAAACCGTGATCGCAAAGCCCGCGGCAAGGGTGAGCAGCGAGCGGCCAACTAGGGCCGGATCATGCAGCATCCCAAAGGACATGGATCGCAGCGGCAGTATCCACGGTGCAATGACCATCGCCCCGATCACCACTCCAGCGCTGTCTGCCAGCAATCCGAAGCTGGCAATCAGGGATGCCGAGAGGGTCAGAACCAAAAAATCGGCATCTAAGCGGGCATCAGCCTCAAACTCTGCTGCCAACTCTTCGAAGCTGAGGCTATCGACCATCTCGGCGTCGCAGAGGGAACGCCCATAAAGATAGCCACAGTCGATCTGCCCAACTAAAAAGCCCACAGCGGAGCTGCGGGCTGACTAAAGGCTTCGAGGCCTAGCTTGAAACAAAAAGCGAATACTTACTTTGCCGAGGTGGCGAAGTCTGGATAAGCCTCCATTCCATGCTCACCGATGTCGAGGCCGATAACTTCTTCGCTCTCGGTGACGCGAATACCACCAAAGAGGGCGCCGATAGCAGACCAGACTATCCAGGATGAAACGATTGCGAAAACGGCAAAGGCTGCCGCACCAACAAACTGAATGCCAAGTTGACTAAAGCCGTGGCCAGTCAGCAAACCCTTGTCCACATTGAACAAGCCCACTGCAAGGGTTGCCCATACTCCGCAGACGCCGTGAACGGAGAAGGCGCCAACAGGATCATCGATCTTGATGCTGTCGATGAAAGCAACTGAGAACACCACTAGAGCGCCTGAGATAAAGCCAACTACCCAGGCGCCAGGCATGGAGAAGCCATCACAGCCTGCAGTAACACCTACCAAGCCGGCAAGAATGCCATTGATGGTCATGGTGAGATCAGGCTTGCCGGGGCGCTTGTCAGGTCCCATCCCAGGCAGCTGGGATGCCAGGGTGCCAGAAATTGCGCCACCTGCAGCCCCAAGGGTCGTGGTCACAGCGATGTAAGGAACCTCAGGTGCCATGGAAAGCCAGGAGCCAGGGTTAAATCCATACCAACCAAGCCAAAGGATCAGAGTTCCTAGTGTTGCAAGCGCCAGGTTGTGACCAGGAATGGCTTGGGGCTTGCCATCAACAAATTTGCCAATACGGGGTCCAAGAAGCATGGCCCCGATCAACCCAGCCCAAGCACCGAAGGAGTGCACCACAGTTGAGCCAGCAAAGTCGATGAAACCAAGCTTGTTCAGCCAGCCTTCACCAACGTTCCACTGCCAGGAACCTGCGATCGGATAGAGAACTCCGACCAAAATCAGTGAGAAGATAACAAATTCGCCAAACTTTATCCGTTCTGCAACCAAGCCTGAAACGATTGTGGCAGCAGTGCCAGCGAACGCAGCCTGGAAGAGAAAGTCAACGCTTGGTACCAGTTTGCCATCGGTAACCATCTCAGGCGTGACGGTTGGATCGAAGAACAAACCACCAAACTTGAACCAACCTGGAATTACCCAGCTGGCGTTGTACATGATCTTGTAGCCGATGAACCAGTAGGCCGTAACCGCCAAGGCGAAAACGATCAGGTTCTTAGCGAGAATGTTGACGGCATTCTTGGAACGACACATGCCGGCTTCCACCATGGCAAAGCCGGCGTTCATGAAGATCACCAAGGCGGCGCAGATCAACAAGAACATGTTGTTGGCCAAGAAGGCCGGAGTGAGCTCGGGAAGCTCGGCAGCATGGGCCGCCAGATTGAATACACCTAGGCCAAAAAGTGCTAGGGGTACGCAGGCAAGCCATACAAGCGTGCGGCTGTTGCCGAAACCTTTGATACTGCGCAGCAGCATCATCGGGGCCTCGGAAAGACTGGCCTCTTGAAGGCGCTTGCGCCGGGGAGGGGTGGAAGCAATGGTCATGGGCAGATCAGAGGGACGGCTGCTCAGGTTGGGGATTGTCGAGATCCCATCGCCAAGAACAATGCGCTTTCATTGCGGGATGGGATGTTCGTTTTGATACCGAATCAGCCTCCGCCTCACCGCGGCACCAAGACGACTGCCTTGAAAGCATCAAAAATGTTCATTGCAAACATTTCGAGCGGCGGCGACCCGGTCCGGGCCGTGCTTGCTGCGGTTGCTACAAAAAGCCTGGCTGGTTGTGGCTAGATATCCTCAAGACTTTCTCTGACCACATGAAACAGATCCAAGCCATCATCCGCCCCGAAAAGCTTGATGCCGTCAAGGATGCTCTTGTTAGCATCGGCATCAATGGCATGACAGTTACCTCCGTCCAGGGCTTCGGCAAGCAGATGGGCTACGCCGAGGTCTACCGGGGCGTCAAGGTTGAAGCCCGCCTGCTAACCAAGACCATGATCACGGCTGTCGTGACCGATGCGGCCCTTGCTGGGGTGGTTGAGGCGATTAAGTCCGCGGCTCAAACCGGCGAGATCGGCGACGGCAAGATCATCGTTATCCCTGTGGAAGCTTCCATCCGGATTCGGACTGGCGAAATAGGCGATGTCACGCTCGATTGAATGATTATATCTTAGACAAGCGGAAGTCCACATTTTAGCCAGGTCTTTTCTTCGAGAAAAACCTATTTCAAAAATACGCCGCCCAATCTATTGATTGGGCGGCGTTTAACTTTGATTATCCAGAAGTTGCAATCAGCCGACTGCAGCAGCAGCGCGGTCGAAGTAGGTGCCAACTTCGGACATCAGGGCGGAGCAATCGCCAGGGGTGATGCCGTTGCGATCGTTAGCGATCGAGATAGCAGCGTCCTTCATTTTGCGAACGCCTTCTGCCACGGAAGCGCCAGGAACGCCGAGGGCGAGGTAGGTCTCACGCAGGCCGTTGAGGCAGCGGTCTTCCAGCACGGAAGCATCGCCAGTGAAAACGGCGTAGGTGACGTAGCGGAGGATGATCTCCATGTCGCGCAGGCAAGCAGCCATGCGGCGATGGGTGTAAGCGTTGCCGCCAGGAGCGATCAAGGCGGGCTGCTGATCGAAGAGATCGCGAGCAGCGTTGGTAACGATGGCAGAAGCGTTGGAGGTGATGCGGTTCACCGTGTCCATGCGCTTGTTGCTTTCGGCAACCATCGATGCGAGGGCATCGATCTGGCCGGCGTTGATGAATTCGCCACGGGCATCAGCCTGGGCAACAACCTTGGTGAAGGCGTCGAACATTGGAGCTCTGTTATGGAACTTCGCTTTCGAACCTTAGATAGGCCACCGAGCACCCCGCGAGCTCCTAGAACCAAGGCTGCTGCAGCGATAGGGATGGCGTCGACAGGCCAGGAAGTGCTCGATTGGCACGAGCTCGAACGCCTCGGTGCGTCCCCAGCCGATCCAGTCAACGGTCCCACCAGCGCCCAGGCCCGGCTGCGTTTGTTTGGCCAGCCGGAGGAGGCAGTGCGGGTCACCCTGTTCCGCGACCACCATGCCTGGTGCCCCTACTGCCAGAAGGTTTGGCTCTGGCTGGAAGAAAGGCGGGTGCCCTACCGGGTGCGCAAGGTCACGATGTTTTGCTACGGCGAAAAGGAGGCTTGGTTCAAACGGCTGGTGCCTTCGGGGATGTTGCCGGCGCTTGAGCTCGATGGCCGCCTGATCACCGAGAGCGATCGCATCTTGGAGGCCCTTGAGGCAGCCTTCGCTCCCTTGGGATTGGGCATGAACGATCCGGCGGTGCTGCCCCTGCGCCAACTTGAGCGCCTGCTATTTCGTGCCTGGTGCCAATGGCTCTGTAGTCCGGGGCTGCGGCCCGCCCAGGAGCAAGCTGCCAAGGCGGCTTTTCAGCGCATTGCAGCCAACTTTGAGCAGGCGCTCAGCCAGCACAGTGGGCCGTTTCTGCTTGGCGAGCTAGGCACCGCTGATCTGGTGTTCGTGCCTTATGTGGAGCGCATGGCAGCAAGCCTGGCCTACTACAAGGGTTTTCTGTTGCGCAGCGAGCATCCGGCCATTGGCCGCTGGTTTGAGGCGCTGGAGCAGCGCCCCACCTACCTCGGCACCCAGAGCGACTTCCACACCCATGCCCACGACCTATCGCCCCAGATGGGTGGCTGCTATGCCAGCGGAGACGCCAACCAACAAGCGCTGGCTACCCAAATCGATCGGGGCCCCTGGCCCCTGGGCAGTCCCGACCCGGAAACCAGCCAAGCCGAACCGGACAATGCGGCAGCTTTTGCACTCAGCCGGGTGATCAAGCACCGAGCGGCGATTCTTTGCCGCAGCCCCCTGGGAGCGGAAAACTTCGATGTGCCGCTCCGTACAGCTCTCACTGCCCTGATACTCGCCAAGCCCCTGCCAGCACCGCCGGTCTCTGCCCCTGCCCTGCGCTATTTACGCGATCGGATCAGCGTGCCTCGGGACATGCCGCTTCATGCGGCCCGGCGCCTGCGCCAGGCACTGGAAACCACGGCCAGCCTCGATCCGCTGGCTGGCACAGCCCAGGGAGAGCCGCTCCCTGTTGCCCATCGCCGTGATCAAGACCCCAAGCCATTTCTCCAGGCTGCCCCTAGCGTTTTTCCAGTCGCCTAGCTCCCTATGAACCTGGCTCGACTTCGCCGCCTTGCCCTTGGAGTGGCCCTATCTGCCTCGATTGGTTCAGGGCTGATCAGCAATGGCCGAGCCCTTGAGCTCAAGGGGTCTACGTACTTCACCAGCCCCCCCTGGAAGGTGGATCTGGTGAGCTACTACACCACTATTTTCGAGCCTTTTGCCGAGTACTACTTCACGATCAGTCTCGATGCCGATGCCGGTGCCGCCCTCGGCCGCCTCACCATTCAGCAGACCCGCGGGGTCGACAATCGCTTCCCATTTGCTGTGGAGCGCACCGAAGCCTTTTTGGGCCGGCCACGCCAGCGAGGCCAGCGGCTGCCAGTTCAGGCCGAGTTTGATGCTGCTGCAAGGCAGTTCAGCCTCACCTTTCCTGAACCAATCCCCCCCGGCTCCACCTTCACCGTGGTGCTCAGGCCCTGGAACAATCCATCCTTTTCTGACACTTACATGTTCCAGGTGACGGCCTATCCAGCCGGCCCCAACCCCTCGCCAGCGCCGGTGGGATTTGGCACCTTGCGGATCTACGACCCCGATTGGCGCTGAAGCCAGATTCAAGGCCCTTCTGGCCCCTCACCCTGCTGCCCCTCAACCTGCTGCCCCTAGTTGCCACAATTGGGACTTGATGGCCAAGTGACGCCGATGCAAGCCCAGTGGAATGGTCAGGTGATTGCCAGCAGCGATGACATCGTCAAGGTCGACGGCAACGCCTATTTCCCTGCCGCCGCCCTTGACCCCGACTGCATTCGCCCCTCCACCCATACCAGCGTGTGCGGCTGGAAAGGCACGGCTCACTACTACGACCTAGTTGTCAATGGCCAGGTGAACGCCAATGCTGTCTGGTTTTATCCAGAGCCCAAGGAGGCCGCTGCCAACATCCGCGGCCGCGTGGCCTTCTGGAAGGGAGTGCAGGTGACCTGAATCAGCTGGGTAGCAAGGAGGAGTGGTGATGGAGGATCCGCCACTGGCCATCCTCCAAGCCATACACAAATGTGTAGCGGGCTTCCACCGTGGCCTCTGGGTCGTGGAGGGTGAATCGGTAGGTGCCCGCATCGACGGCCCCATTGCAACCCAATCGGATCTGACGGTGCGTGACGCTGCCACTGGGGTGGCGGGCCAAGAAGGAGCTGAAGTAATCAGTGATGGCCTCGGGTGTCTCTCGCAACTCACTAGAGAGAGTCGGCAGCAGCAACGCATGGTCGCCATAGAGCTGGGCCACTTGGGCCGGATCGCCAGTGGCTAGAGCCTGATTCCAGCTTTCAAACCAGCCTTCCACCTGCCGCTCATCGAGGGGGCTGCAGGCGGTTTGGGGGGCTGGCTGAGCACTGGGGTAAGCATTGGCCTCAAGTGCGTGCACCGGTGTGGCGATCAGAGCTACGGCAAGGGCTAGGGCCAAACTGCAGGGCTGGAGGCCAGCCTTGAAGTGGCGAAGCAAAGGATTCAGCAACCTGGAAATCGCAGGGTGCGCCAGTCGCCGCTGGCAGTACTCACTTCAACGCCAATCTCCACAGGTCCTGAGCTGCCACCGCAGTGGACGTTCCACCAGCCAATCGCTTCGCTCCATGCGGCATCGAGGGATTCGTAGAGGTCGTCGAGCACTGGATGGGGGGCGCCCTGACGATCGACTAGGCGGTAAATCCGCACGTGGCTGGGGGATTGGGTTCGCACTGCTGGCATGTCTGGCTTCGCTGCTCTACTGATAATCATGGCCCTTGTGCCAGATCGAAACTGTCACCTTCACAACATCTTCCGGTGTTGCAGGTTGCTGTGCCTCCAGGGCATCAGCGCATAAAAAGCATCTCCTGGTAGCTGGGCAGGGGCCAGAGACCGTCGTCGACCAAGCCCTCCAGACCATCCACCGCCGCACGCAGGTCGCCGATTAGCGGCATCAGGCTGTCGGCGCAGTGACGCATGTGGGCTTCGGTGCCGTGAGGCGCGGCATGTAGGGCCTGATCGAGACTCTCGCAACCGTTGTTGAGCTGCTCAAGCAGCTCGCCCAACTGATTGCGCAATTTGAGATTGGGATGCAAGCCCATCGCCTGCTGCTCCTGCAGGGCCTGGCCCAGCTCGCCTAGGTAGCGCACAGCCGCTGGATATACCTGGGTGCGAGCAATCTGCAGGGCCAGCTTTGCCTCCACTTCAATCGCCAGCACGTACTGCTCCGCGTACACCTCAAAGCGGCTCTCCAGCTCCACCGCACTGAGCACTCCCTGGCGCTCAAACAGCTCCCGCACCTCCGGGCGCTGCAGCACTGGCAAGGCATCGGCGCAGGTGCGCAGGTTTTCCAGGCCACGCTCTTCGACAGCCAGACGATGCCATTCGCTGGAGTAGCCGTCGCCGCCAAACACCACGGCGCCGTGCTCGCGCATTACCTGCTGGAGCACGTTGAAGGCCGCTTCGCCTAGGGCGGTGCCGCTGTCGAGCTGACTCTGCAGCCGATCTGCAATCCAGCCGATCGAATCGGCCAGGACCGTGTTCATCGCCACTAGGGGCCCGGCTACCGATTGGTTGGAGCCAACGGCGCGGAACTCAAAGCGGTTGCCCGTAAAAGCAAAGGGTGAGGTGCGGTTGCGATCGCCGGGGTCCTTGGTGAATTCCGGCAGGGTGTCCACCCCCAGGGTCATCACGCCGCCCTTGGCGGAACTCTGCAGGTTGCCCTCGCGGATCTGGTTGAACACATCCTCGAGCTGGCTGCCCAGGTACATCGAGATGATCGCCGGCGGTGCTTCGTTGGCACCAAGACGGTGGTCGTTGCCGGCGGTGGCGATAACGGCCCGCAGTAGGGGCCCGTAGCTGTGGACGCCGCGAATCACGGCGGCGCAGAACAGCAGGAACTGCAGGTTGTCGTGGGGCGTTTGGCCCGGGTCGAGCAGGTTGCCCTGGGTGGCGTTGCCGATCGACCAGTTGACGTGCTTACCCGAGCCGTTGATCCCCGCAAAGGGCTTTTCGTGCAGCAGGCAGGCGAAGCCGTGCTTTTTGGCCGTGGCCTTGAGCACGGTCATGGTGAGCTGCTGGTGGTCGGTAGCGACGTTGGCGGCTTCGAAGTAGGGCGCAATTTCAAATTGTCCAGGTGCCACCTCGTTGTGGCGAGTCTTGGCGGGAACGCCCAGGCGGTAGAGCTGCTGCTCCACGTCCTGCATGAACACCTGCACTCGCTCGGGGATGGCGCCGAAGTAGTGGTCGTCGAACTGCTGGCCCTTGGCGGGCGGGGCGCCAAACAGGGTGCGGCCAGCGAGGAGCAGGTCTGGGCGCAGGGCAACGAAGGCGTTGTCGACCAGGAAATACTCCTGCTCGGCGCCGCAGCTGGAGTTCACCGGAGCAACTTCGGTTTCACCAAGCAGACGCAGCAGGCGCTGGGCCTGGCGATTCATCGCGGCGTTGGAGCGCAGCAGCGGCGTTTTTTTATCTAGGGCCTCACCGGTCCAGGAAACAAAAACGGTGGGAATGCAGAGGGTCACCCCATTGGGGGTCTGCATCAGGTAGGCGGGGCTGGTGATGTCCCAAGCGGTGTAGCCGCGGGCCTCAAAGGTGGAGCGAATGCCGCCATTGGGGAAGGAGGAGCCGTCGGGTTCGCCCTGCACCAGCAGCTTGCCCGTGAATTCGGTGATCACTCGACCATCACTTTTGGGCGAAATGAAGCCGTCGTGCTTCTCGGCCGTGGAGTTGGTAAGTGGATAAAAAACGTGGGCGTAATACAGAGCTCCACGGCCGCTGGCCCAGGTCTTCATGGCGTCGGCCACGGCGTTGGCCAACGACAAATCGAGCTTGCCGCCTTCCCGGATCGTGCGTTGGATCGACTTAAAGATGCGTCCAGGCAAGGCCTCCTTCATCGCCTGGAGGCCGAATACGTCGCTAGCCCACAGCTCATCGAAGGGGGCAGCAGCAGTTGTCGCCACCGGGCGTCGCCGCTGAATCTGCTGGAGGGCGGCGTAACGATGCGAGCTGGGCATGGGATCGATCTGAAAATGCTTTATGTGGGCATCCAATGCGGCAATCCCGCCCCCTTGTGTAGCCGTTGCTACAAAAACCACTCCCGCGCTCGAGGGCTTGTTGCTATGGCGACAGACTGGACAGCTCAGATCAAGTAGCGGCGAATGCTGGGCCGACTCCAGAACACCAGCGCAGCAGTGGTAGCCGCCCAAAGCAGACCAGACAGCACTGCGGTGAGCAATCGCCCCTCACTGAGCAGCGCCATGCGCACGATTCCGTAAGGCAGCCCAATCGCCAGGGCCATAGACAGGGCCACGATCGCCAGGATCTGGCCCCATGCACGCCACTTGAGCAGGGCGATCGAGGCCACCAGGCCCACCACGGCCGTGGGCAGTACGGCACTAGCGCCCACAACGAGATTGGCCGTGCGCCAGGTGGGATCTAGCAGGATTACCGCCAGGCCTAGGGGGATGGCCAGACCATTGGCCACCAAACCCAGGCGAGCCAGGGTCACGTAGCCGCGGGGGGGCTGCTGCAACATCGCAAACTCGGTGCCAGCGACTCACCATGCTCGTTCATGGGTAGGCGGCAGGATGGTGGTGTTCGCAAATGGACGGGGATTGCAACTCCATTCCGCCCCGCCCCCAACAGGGGCCCAAGGGCCAGCAACGGCCTTCCCGCCGCTGCAACGGGGACCCCTGACAACCCTGCAGGTAAACCTCGGTTACCGCTGTAACCAGGCCTGCAGCCACTGCCACGTCAACGCTGGACCATCCCGTACCGAAATGATGGATCTGGCCACCCTGGACCTGATCCCGCCGGTTCTAGCGGCTCGTCAGCTGAGCTGCCTCGACCTCACCGGTGGAGCGCCGGAGCTCCACCCCCAGTTCAGGGAGCTGGTGGTAGCTGCCCGCCAGCTTGGCGTCGAGGTGCTCGATCGCTGCAACCTCACGATTCTGTCGGAACCCGGCCAGGCTGATTTAGCCCGGTTCCTGGCGGATCAGGGCGTCACGGTGGTGGCCTCCCTGCCCTGCTACGCCGCCGAAAACGTTGATCGCCAGAGAGGCAGCGGCGTGTTTGAGCGCAGCATCGAGGCTCTACGCCAGCTCAATGCCCTTGGCTATGGCCAGCCAGGCAGCGGGCTAGAGCTGCAGCTCGTCTACAACCCCCAGGGGCCAGACCTACCCCCTCCCCAAGCCCAGCTGGAGGCCGACTACCGCCGGGTGCTCGCCGCCGACTTCGGGGTGGTGTTCACCAGCCTCTACGCCCTTGCCAATATGCCGATCCAGCGTTTTGCCAGCTGGCTCCAAGCCCAGGGAAAGCTGGAGGCCTACCAAGCCCTGTTGCAAAACAAGCACTGCGGCGCGAATCTCGAGCAGGTCATGTGTCGCTCCCTGATCAGTGTCGACTGGCAGGGCTGGCTTTATGACTGCGATTTCAACCAGCAGCTTGGTCTGAGCGCAGCTGGCCGGCCCAGGCGCCACCTGGGCGAACTGCTGGGCTGGGATCCGCAGGGGGATGCGGTGGCAGTGGCAGATCATTGCTTTGGCTGCACCGCCGGAGGGGGCTCCAGCTGCGGCGGCGCCCTAAGCCGCGCCGCGGGCTGAATGCCACCTGGCCACGATCAAAATTTTCAGCCTTTTCTCAGTTGGCTTTTCGAGTCGCTTCAGTAAGATGCGAAAAAATTACTGGGTTATGCGCATGCGCGGATGTTTACCAATATCCGCCTGCATTTGACTGAATGCCTGATCCTTCCCCAAGGAATGAGGAGCGACACATTGTCCCCTCAATCAGCATGACGATTCAGATCGAATTTCATGTCGATCCAGTGCCGTTTATTGGTCGCCTTTGGGATGTGAGCGCCTCTGGTGCCTGCCTGCTGTTTCCCATCCGCGAGCCTGTTGTGCCTGGCTTGGTCGGCACCCTCACGATTCACCACCCCACCTTCGGAGATCCGATCCGGCTGCGGGCCAGCTCCCTCTGGGTCGATCGGTTGGAGTCAGCCTCCTATGTGGGGGTGCGCTTTCTTGAAACCGTCGACTTCAACACCACCTTTTTGAGATTTTTGATGCGCCGCAGCGGTGGCCACACGCCCGTGGTTGGTTTTGGCGACCTTCGCTCTGGCACGGCATTCGGCGGCTTCAGTTGAGCAAGCAGCGCCTTGGCCCAGCCCTACTGATACCCCTTGGTCTGGGCTGGCTTCTGGCCAGCTCTGCCCAGGCCCTGCAGCGCCTGGTGGATCCAGTAGCGGTCTGCGTGGTGGCCCCCCGGGTGGAGCCGGTGACAGAAGGAGATGCCATTGGCGTGGTGCCCACACCCATGCCCCTGCTGGTCGTGGTCGAACCCCTGTTGGAGCTCCGCATCGAGCGCCAGGGCCTGCTGGCCTGGCAGCAGCTTGCGCCTGCCGAGCGCCCCTTGCGAGCCCCCCTGGCCTGGCCCCTGGCCCCCATTGCCCCCGGCGAGGTGGTGCTGCTGCGCCTGAGACCTGAGCAGGCGGCAGAGGGCAGCTTTGCCCAAGTGCAATTAGTGGGTGCAGACGCCGAGCGGATGGCCCGCACCGCGGCCCTGATCCTCTCCCTAGGCCAGAACCCCCCTGCCTGGCTGGCAGCGATTGAAACGGCTCTGGAAGCTGGAGATGTGTCGCTGGCCTGGGCCCTGCTGTTTGAACCCCAGCTTCCCGACGCAGCCGATCTAGTCGCCCTGCGCAACGAGGTGGTGCGCAGGGGCTGCGGCGACTGACGCGCCACTACGGCGCCGATCAATACACGCGTACTATTTTTTGCGCTAGTGTGATGGCCTTCGGGGATTGCCATGGCGAGCGATCTGATCTGGCTTGGTCCCTTGCAGCCATCGCATCACGACCTCGAGCCCCTGCTCCTGCCCCTGGCCGGCGAAACCGTGGCCGCAGGCTTTCCCAGCCCTGCCGATGACTACATCGAGGCAACGATCGATCTAAATGGAGCCCTGATTCCGCGACCGAGCTCCACCTTTTTGATGCGGGTAGACGGCGATGCCATGCGCGGGGATGGCATTCACCACGGCGATCTATTAGTGGTCGACCGCAGCGTGGGTCCCCGTTCGGGCTCCATCGTGGTTGCTGTGCACGAGGGGCGCTTTCTGCTGCGGCGACTGGAAGGGGCACCTGCCCATTGGCGCCTGGTGGCCAGCGATGCCACTAGCCCAGCCATTGCCCTGCAAGGTGACGATCCCGACCTGCTGATCTGGGGCGTGGTGATCCATGCGGTACATCACCTTTGGAAGCCATCGCCGCAATCGCGAGTCCGAGGAAGCCGCTTTTAAGCGTTCACCAGAAGCCTTTGGAATAAAGCCATAGGCCTAGCAATCCCATTGGCACAAACACTGCGCCAAGGATCTGCAACTTGACGGTGCGCGGAGATGGCTGGTTCGGACGAGGCATGGTGGTCAGGCTGAGGGGGAGAACAAAATCGGGCGGTAGGTGGGCCGAGCGGAGGGCGAAAGGCTCCACTTCACCCGGCAGGTGAAGGTGGCGTATTCACCTTTGATGGCAGTTGAGAGCCGCATGGCCGTAGCGGTTGCATTGGCTGGCATGCGGTATTGGGCCTGATTGCAGGAGTCCACTTCCGAGACGTCCGAGCTGTATTCAACGGTGCCACTGGTGGGCGCGTCCTTGGCGTCTGTTTGGCCAGCTTGGGCTGCGCAGGGAGCAAGCAGGGAAGTGGTGGTGCAAAGGGCCAACAGACAGGGAAAGGCAGCAATGCGGCGCATGGCTAAGCGTCAAAGTCTTCCTGTAATAGCCGAAGAGACGCAGCCGCGCCTAGGCGAGCAGCCAGTGCGGCAACCTGGCCCAGCAACGCGCTTAGGGCGGCTCTGATCCACGGATGCACTAAAAGAGATTTGGATTGCCATTTCCCATTATGAATCTGCGCAGCCGCCGCATTTTTCTGACAATTCTTGTCGTGGTCATCGCAGTGGTGGTGGCGGGTTTGGCAGCAGGAGCGCTGGTGAGCTTTCCTGCCTCATTACTGATTCCCTTGCTGCTTATGGCTGCGGCCACAGCCCTCTTTTACATCTGGGCCTAAAACCAGGGTCTAAAACGGATTAGTCGCGGCTGGCAGAACATGATTTTGCATCCACCTCGATGGAGCAACCGCCATCAGGCAGGCCTGGAACTGGCTGAGCGGCTAAAGATCAGTGCGGGGTGCGACCATGACAGCACAGTTATTGGCTTGCCACGTGGCGGGGTTCCGGTAGCCGTCGCCATTGGCAGGCAATTGCGGCTTCCCGTGGCCACCTGGTCGGTGCGAAAGGTGGCCGATCCCCTGCAACCCGAGCTCGCGATCGGCGCTATTTCGGCAGGGAAGGTTGCGGTATGGCGAAATGGCCAAGCAGCGGTGCGGCGTCAGGAGCAGGCCCTCAGCGAGGGCTGGCTCCAGCTGCAGGAGCGGGAATTAGAACGGCGGCAAAAGCTCTTCGGCGATCCAAGCCCGAACCAACTGCGTAATCGCCATCTGATCGTGGTAGACGACGGGATTGCCACTGGGATGAGTGTGCGAGCCGCCCTGCTATCCCTGCGTCAGGCCGAGCCGCGCAGCATCACATTGGCAATTCCTGTGGCGGACTGCGCGGTGGCAAACCAACTGGGAGAGCTAGTCGATCAACTCGAAATCCTGTTGCTGGTGGAGCGACTCCAATCAGTGGGCATGTGGTACGGAACGTTTAACCAGCTCGAAGATCGCGAGGTGCTTAATCTTCTGGCAGCGGGAACACCCGAAGCGCCCAGCTGAAATCACTGCTTGCCCTTGACCTCAAGATCGTGGGCACCCTTTTGCAAAAGGTAGGAATGGATAGCCTCTTTCAAGACGACACCAAGTTTTTTGCCCTCGAGGATGGTTAAAAGTTTCAAAGCTCGATGCTCTTCCACCGATAGCTCAACGGTAATTCTCGGCATGACTGCGAAGGTATCTGGACCGATCAGGCAAATCTATGCCAATACTACCGGAGGATGTGCAATCGGATATCAACACCTCAACGCCAACGCTTCGCTACAGGAATGTGAGATGATGCGTGCGGGAAATAGCTAGTTTAGTGAATTAGTGACAAGGCATTAATGCAAATTCTGTAATGGCGCTCCAGTGTTCCCTAAAAGCGTCGCTGGATTCCAAGTTGCCAGGCCGTGCGGCAGCCCCCCCCCCGTCAAGTCAGTGCTGCCAGTGGGTCTAAAGCTAGTTTCATTAAAGCTAGAGCTTTAGGGATGAATAATTATCATCAGGGTTTATCGGCCATGCCAGCTAATGCAAAATATAAAGACAGCTACGGTTGCGACAAAGGCAAAATAAAGTAGCCAGCCGGCCAATCAAGCAGGCATTTCTTCAGTCATGTTGGCGCCACCAGTGCCAGCCTTCAATATTGATCAACAAACCAAGCAGGGTCATCACTGCCATCAGCACGATCTGATCGAGGCGTGCATCTGGCACCAAAATATCTGCCAGAAGATGTAAGATATTGGTAATTGAGTAAACAACACTTAGCCAAAAGTGCAGACGCCTCAACGGCCGCCAGCGAATCCCTGGACCGATAGCGGAATCGGAGAAAGAGATCAGCACGATTACAAGCAATGGCAGCAGAAAATAGCCGAGCATGGCGCTATAAAGCAGCGGCAATGCTACGAGAGGTATTTTGCTGTTGATCTCGGGTGACTGCCCGTGGAATAAGGGCATTAAGCCCAGATCCACGTGGAACAGCATGGCCAGCAACCAGGCAATCCAGAGAGTGATCAACCGCTGGGCATGATTTGTAGTGGAGTGCATGGATGGTCGCGAAAATGGATATGACCCTGAAATCAGTGTGATGAGATCCTGGGGGGATAGCCGGAAATCAATCCAGCGGGTAGGGGCAAGCGCCTGCTGGCCTCCCAGCCGGTGAGCAGGGCCGAGCCAATCAGCAGAGCGGAAAAGCCCAGTCGCAACATCCCTTCCGGCAGTCGGGGAGCGATGTTTTGGCCGATCAGGGCGCCGATGGCTCCCCCGCCAACCAGGGGTAGCAGCAGGGGCAAGTGGGCCGCGGGCCAATGACCTAGGGCCAGTAACGCCACCAACGCATTGGCGGCGATCAGTACCAAGCTGGTGCCGCTGGCCAGCTGCATCGGTAATCCAGCCAGGAGCACCAAAGCCGGCACAATCGCAAAACCACCACCCACGCCGGCTACGCCGGTGAGCAGCCCCACCAAGAAGCCCTGGCCAGCCAAGCCCAGGTTGTTGGTAGCCCCCGATAAGACGCGGCCGCCCGATCCTGAACCAGGCACCGGAACGCAGCAAAGCAGCCAGGAAGCCAGCAGGGCCGCCGCCGAAAACAGCCCCAACTGAACAACCTCAGGGATTAGTCCAGCCTTCACCCAGGAGCCGCCGATCCAGCTACCCACCAAAGCCGGCAGGCCAAGCAGCAGGGCCGCCCGTGGCGCCACCAGGCGGCGGCGCAAATAAGGGCCGATGTTGCCAAGGGCCAGCAAGCTGACCACAAGTAGAGAGAGCGGTACGGCCGCCTGAATAGGAAGGCCGGCCCCAGTGACCAGCAGGGGCAAAAGCAGGATGGAGCCCCCGGCACCGAGCACGGCTAGGAGCAGGCCAATCAGGGCGCCGCCACCCGTTAGCAGGAGCAAGGTGGCTGCTGCCATCAAATCGACACCCGGTTCCAGGGCATCAGGGCCAGCAGGCGGGCCATGCCACAAAAACCACTGATGCCAGCAAACACCAGGCCGGCTCCCACAAACCAGCTGAGCAGAATCCAAGCCGGCGCCACCCAGCTGCCAAGGCCCAGACCGAGCAGCACCAAAGAGCCAGCGGCGATCTGAACCTGGCGCATCAGCGGCAGGGGGGCGTTGTTGAGCCTGCGCAGCGGTAAACCAGCCTGCTGCCAGCTGGGGATGCCGCCATCGAGATCGGCAAGGGGGCTGGTGTGCCCGTGCCGCACCAACTGGGCTAGGGCCTGGGCACTGCGGCGACCGCTGTGGCATACCAGCACCAGGGCTCCTTGCGGCAGCTCGGTACGGCTGAGTCGAGCCAGCGGCACATTGACGCTGCCTTCGATGTGACCGCCGGCGAATTCCATTGCTTCGCGCACATCGATCACGCTGACCCGTTTTTCAGCCAGCTGCCTGGCTAGTTCCTGGGCATTGAGACGGGTATCGAGGTCTGGTTTCATGACTGATAAGGAGGTTGATCAGGTGGAAGCGACGCCTTGCAGCGAGTAGCCCTCATCCGCCCAGCGGGCCAGGCCGCCGTGGAGGTTTGCCACCTGGCTGAGGCCGGCCTTAAGCAACTGCTGGGTAGCTAGGGCCGAGCGGCTGCCGGAGTGGCAGACCACCACCACCGGTTGATTGACGGGAAGTTCAGAGATGCGACCTTCCAGTTCCGGCAGGGGAATCAGCAGGCTGCCCGCCACCCGACCGTCTGGGCCGCCAAATTCCCCAGCCGAACGCACATCCAGCAAGGTGAGGCCATCACGGTGGGACGCCACCCAGGCGGGGTGAAGTTCGGGCAGGCCTGCATAGCTGCGTTGCAATGGCGCCCAACATGGGTTTGCAGCAGCGCTGGTGACGTCCTGATCAACGGGCTTGCCAGAGCGCATGTTGCCCGGCAGGGCTTCGGCGATCCGGTGGGGGTGGGGCAACTTCATGGACTCCATGTGACCAACGAAATCCCTTTCCGTGGCCATACCGCCCAGGCGGGCGTTGAAAGCTTTTTCTTCAACCACCGAGCTGACCGTGCGGCCCTCGTAGTCGTGGCCTGGATAGAGCAAGCAGGAGTCGGGCAGGCTGAAGAGTTGCTGGGTAATCGAGGCCCAGAGGGTATGGGGGTTGCCCTGCTGAAAGTCACAGCGACCGCAGCCCCGCACGAGCAAGGCGTCACCACTGAATGCCATCGACTGATCGTCGAGCACAAAACTGAGGCAGCCATTGGTATGACCTGGGGTGCTGCGCACCTCGAGCCAACGAACGCCAAAGGACAGCCGATCCCCGTGCTGCAGGAGCATGGTCACGTTTTTCGCCTTGGCGGCTGCAGCTAGGCCAATTGCACAGCCAGTGGCCTCGTGCAGCAGCCAGCTGCCGGTGACATGGTCGGCATGGACATGGGTATCCAGAGAGGCCACCAGCTCGAGCCCCAGCTCACGGATTAGGGCAAGATCCCGGCCATGGCGCTCAAACACCGAATCGATGATCACCGCCTGGCGACTGGACACATCGCCTAGTAAGTAGGTGAAGGTGCCGGTCTGGGCATCAAAAAGCTGGCGGAAGAGCAGGGATCCCCCTCCAGCCGCTGCCCGCAGGGAGATCGGCGTAAACGGGGCGACAACCATCGCGGCATTGCAGCTTGTTATGACCATAGCCGCATAAATGCGTCGCGTCCGGGGGTGTTCGGGAGAATGCGTCTGACGACATAATCGATAGATGGCTTATTCCAGCTCGATGCCGTCTCCCCAGTTGCTGGAGGAGTACTGCCAGTTTTTTCGTTTGCTAAGCGAGCCGGCGCGACTGAAGTTGATTTGTCAGCTCAGGGCAGGGCCCATGGATGTGGCAGCACTGATCGAAGCCACTGGCTTCTCCCAATCCCACATCAGCCGCCAGCTCGGTCAACTGCAGAGGGCTGGCCTAGTGAGCTGCGAGCGCGATGGGGTCCGCACGATCTGGAGCGCCGAAGGCGCCTTGGTAGACGAGCTCTGCTCCCTGATTCAAACCCGACTCAAGCGACGTCTGGAGAATCAGCTAGCCCAACTGCAATCAGCCTGAGCGCGCAGGTCCTGAAGCCAGAAGAAGATGGCTCTATTAGACGTTCAACATGGCGCAGGCCCCATCGCCCCTAGATCAGCTGCGGGAGCACCTGCGCCAGAGCCAGCTGCTGGGCTCAATCAGCAGTGCCCTCTATTACGACCAGAACACGGTGATGCCGGCGGCCGGTGCCGAATGGCGTGGCGACCAACTGGCCCTGTTGGCCAGTCAGCTCCACGAACGCCAGAGCAGCCCTGCTTACGCCGATCTGGTCGAGGCGGCGGAAGCCGAGCTGCAAGCCAGCACTCCGGCGGCGGTGCGCCGCAACCTGCAGCTACTGCGGCTTGAGCTAAATCGCCAGCGCTGCCTAGATCCGCAGCTAGTGGCCCAGATAGCCCAAGCCCAGTCGCGCGGCAATGCCATCTGGCAGGAGGCAAGGCGCCGCAGCGACTTCAGCATCTTTGCTCCGGCCCTGGAAAGCCTGATCGGCCTCCGCCGCGAACAAGCGACCCAACTTGCCGCTGCCGAAGCCCAACAGCGCAGCCCCTGGGAAATCCTGGCCCAGCCGTTTGAGCCCGACGTCAGCAAAGAACGGCTGCAGCAGCTGTTTGCCCCACTGCAGGCCGAGCTGCCCGTCCTGCTCCAGCAGGCAGCAGCAAGCCAGCTATCCCCCCTGCCAGAGCTACCCGAAGCCCTGCAGGAAAATCTCTGCACCGAGCTGCTCAACAGCTGGGGCTACGACTCGGCCTACTGCCAACGCTCCCGCTCGGCCCATCCCTTCTCCTGCACCGTGGGCCCCCAGGACTTCCGCATCACCACCCGGGTGGTGCCGGATCAACCCCTCTCCGCCTTCCTTGCCACCGCCCATGAATGGGGCCACTCCTTATATGAACAGGGCTTGCCCCGCACGGGCAACCACTACTTCCCCTGGCCCCTGGGTGAGGCCACCTCGATGGGGGTGCACGAGTCGCAGTCGCTGTTCTGGGAATGCCGCGTGGGCCGTAGCCGCGCCTTCGCCGAGCGTTGGCATCCGCGCTTCTGCACCGGCTTAGGCAGCTACGGTGGCAATAGCGGTGGTAGTGATCCCTGGGGCGGAGCCTTCGGCTTCTGGCGAGGGCTCAATCCCCTGCGGCCCGGTCTAATCCGGGTGGAAGCCGACGAGCTCAGCTACTGCTTGCACATCGTGCTGCGCTTTGAGCTGGAGCTGGCCCTGCTCGAGCAGGACATGCCGGTGGCAGAACTACCCCAGCAGTGGAACCAACGGATGCAGAAGCTGCTTGGAATCCAGCCGCAGACTGACGCAGAGGGATGTCTGCAGGACATCCACTGGGCCGAGGGCCTGTTTGGCTATTTCCCCAGCTATGCCCTGGGCCATCTGATCAGCGCCCAACTCGCGGAAACCATGGAGCGGGAGCTTGGTGGCCCAGGTGCCATCGAGGCCGCGATCGCTGCTGGTCAGGAGAGCAGTCTGCGGGACTGGCTGGCGAGCAGGGTTTATCCCCTGGGCCGCAGCGTCAATGCGGAAGAGCTGGTGGAGCAGGTGAGTGGCCAGAGCCTCAGCGCGGCAGCCTTCCTTCGCTATCTGCGCAACAAGCTGGAGCGCCTGCAGGCAGATACTTAGGATGCTGCTTAGCCACTCAAATTCCGCTTCATGGCGAACATCGACCACGCCCCGAGCCGCACAATGCTCAACCTGTTGCACGTGCTGCCGGCCTTCGCCGATGAAGCCAAGCTGCGTGTCAACGCGATCGTGGAGCTCAACTCCATGACGATCAACAAGTACGAACTGATCACAGAAACCGGCCACCTCAAGCTGGATCGCGTCGGCTACTCCTCGCTGGCCTACCCCTTCGCCTACGGCTGCATCCCCCGCACTTGGGATGAGGACGGCGACCCCCTCGATATCGAGATTGTCGGAGTCACCGAGCCCCTAGTACCCGGATCCCTAGTGGAAGCCAGGATCATCGGCATCATGACCTTTGACGACGGCGGCGAGGTCGACGACAAGGTGATCGCCGTGTTGGCCGATGACAAGCGCATGGACCACATCACCAGCTTCACCCAGCTTGGTGAGCAGTGGGTCACGGAAACCCAGTACTACTGGGAGCACTACAAAGATCTCAAAAAACCCGGCACCTGCAAGGTCAATGGCTTCTTGGAGCCCGTGGAAGCCGTGCGAATCATCAAGGAGTGCGAACGGCGCTATCTCCATATCATTGACACCAAGCTGGTGAACTGAGAGCCCGTATCTCTATGGCTAGCCACCTCAAACCCCTCTGGCTTGCCGCAGCAGCCCTGGCGTTGGCCCCGGCCTGGACTCCTGTCCAGGCCCAAAGCAATAGCCGGGAAATCGTGCTGCAGCTTGACAAGCGCACGATCAGCCTGCGTGAAGGCGGCAAGGTGCTGGGTAGTTGGCCAGTGGCGATTGGCGATCCCAGCACCCCCACACCAGTAGGGCGCTTCTCGGTGCAAAACAAGGTTGTTAATCCCAAATACCAGAGCACCAAAAGCGGCAAGATCAATGCCACCGTCGGACCAAATGGCCCCTTAGGCGATCGCTGGCTTGGATTCCAGAAAAGTGGACCCAACCAGTACGGCATCCATGGCACGCCAAATGCTTGGTCCTGGACGGTGACATCACGCGCAGCCGTGACCAATGGTTGCGTGCGCATGCTCCACGAGCATGTGCGCTCCTTATTTGACCAGGTGGAAGTCGGTACGCCAGTAATCGTGCAGCGCTGAAACCAGCAGATTGTCGGAAAATATTCTGGAGATAACCCCAGCTTTGGCCCCAAGCTGGGGTTATCGGCGTACCTTATAAGGCCAAAACAAGGCGTGAGGCCTTTCGACTGCGTCTATGTCTGCGGTTCCCCACTCCAGTGACTCCTGCGAACCCCAAGTGAGCACCACCTTGAAGTGGGCTAGTGACGGAGAGCTTTCAGCCCTGGATTTGGAGCGGATACTGGCCAGGCTAAGTGCGGTTGATCCAGCAGCCCAGGCTCTCTGTAGCCAGCTGCAGACTCAAGCTTGAGCCCCATTCTCTGCGGGTGTGAACTGGCGTGCAAGGGCCCGGGCCATGCCATCCCGGCTGGCCAAGCCACGTAAAGAAGCAACCGGCAAGCCGGGATTGGGAAGTCCATGGGGTAGCGCTGCCGCCGCCGCCGCAGGCACATCAAAAACCGGCAATTGGCGCAAGCCATTTGGCCTGAGCTGGTCTTCCAGCTGAGCTAGCTGGGCAGACATCGGCAGCCATACCAAGTCACCGCGGCGACAGGAAAGCAGGGTGGGCACCGGCAAAGAGCCGTCTTCATTGAACTCTCGCTCGGCACTTAGGGCCCGCTGCAAATCAGCCAGGGTGACCAGCCCCACCACCCAAGCCCCATCCGCCACCACCAGACAGTGGCCGTGGGCCTCCACCAGCTGAACCAAGGCCTTTTGGGCTGGTAACTCAGCTGCCAACACCAGGGGGGCTTCGGGCTCGAAAGCCTCAGCCACCTGCAGGGCGGCCAACTGGCGGCGGCGATGCTCCTCTTGAGGGTCAGGCCCTAGTAAGCCCGGATCAGCCAGGCCCTGCCAGCGCTCCACTAAGGCAGCACTAAGGCCGGCGGCGGCCATCAGCGGCAGCACAATTCGAATATCACGGGTGAGCTCAAACAGCAGCAGCAGGGCCGTCAGGGGAGCCCGGGCACTACCGGCCAGCACAGCGGCCATGCCCACCATGGCGTAGGCGGGAGGCTCAGCCACCGGTAGGTGCAGGCCACTGTCACCAAGCAGCTGGCCGTAGCAGTTGCCGAGCACCGCTCCCAGGAATAGTGATGGGGCGAAGCCACCGCCAACAAAGCCGGTGGCATTGCTGATACCAGTGGCCAAAAGCTTGACTCCTAGCAATACCAGCAAGGTGAGCAGGGGCACGCCACCCTCGCTGCCAAGCAGGGCCTCAATCGTGTCGTAGCCGACACCCAGCACCTGGGGAAAACCCAGAGCCATCACACCCACACAGGCACCCCCCAGGGCGGTGGGCAGGCCTGGCGGCAGCTGGCCCAGCCAGGCCTGCAGCCGCTCGCTGCGGCCTGCAGCCAGCAGGCTCACCAAGGCCCAGGACATCAAGCTGGCCACCAAGCCCAAACCCAGATACAGGGGCAACTCCAGCGGTGAGCGCACCTCATAAGCAGGCAGCCGCAAAATCGGTGTGTCGCCGAGCAGCAATTGGGTGACCAGCGAGGAAGCCACCGCCGCCACCAGCACCGCCCTCAAGCTGGGCCGCCCCTGAACGGCACTGAAGCTTCCTTCAAAAGCAAAAAACACCCCGGCAATGGGTGCCTTGAACCCCGCCGCCAGGCCTGCGGCCACTCCCGCGGCCACCAGGGCTTTCTGGCTCTGGGGCGAGAGCCCGCCGCGCAGGGCCACCCAAAGGCCGATATTGCCACCACTTTCAACGCTGGGCCCCTCCGGGCCGAGGGAGGCACCACTGCCCAGGCTGATGGATGCACCCAGCAGGCGCTGAAAGGGCAAGCGGGGCCGAGTGCTAACGGCGCCATCGGCCATCGCCATCAGGCTGGGTAGGCCAGGGCCCAGGTCACCGCCATAGCGGCGCAAAAGACCAACAGCCCAGCCCCCCAGGGTGGGCACCACAACCACCGGCCAAAGACTGATCCAATCGGGCAGGGAGGAAACCGGCAGGGGCAGCGGCTCAGGAACGGCCGGGGGCGGTGGCAGGAAGCCAAGCCCGCCGAGACCCACCTGGAGCAGGGCCCGCAGCGGTGTGCCCGCATCAGGAGCCACCGCCAACGGCAATTCGGGTGCTAACTCCGGCGGCTGGCTACGACCAACCGTTAGGAGCCCTTCCACAAAAGGTCCAAACAGCCCGTTATTGATGAAGCCCAGCAATTCGTGGAAGGCCACCACTGCCAGTCCCGTGAGCACCCCAATCAGGGCAGCCCAGGCCAGCAGATTCCATTGATAGGGAAGGGCGCGTGCCTCGGCTTCAACGGGGCTGGCTGCGGCTGGCGCTGGTTCAGGCTTCGGGCCGGACAGTTTCAAAAATCTCCTCCAGGATCTCGCCTGCGCCCTGGGCCTTCAAAGCATGGGCAAGGGCGATACCAATGGCCTCAGGGTCAGCCTGGGGACCAGAAGCCTCGTCGCGGATCAGGCGCAGGCCGTCGATGCTTGCCACCATGCCCGTTAATACAAGCGTATCGCCGTCGAAGCGGCTGTTGACACCGATGGGCACCTGACAGCCCCCCTCCAGCTCACGCAAAAAGGCTCGCTCAGCCAGGCAGCGACGGGCGGTGGGCTGGTGCTCCAAGACCTTGATCTGCTCCAGCACGGCGGCATCGCCCTCGCGGCACTCAATACCCAATGCACCCTGGCCAACGGCGTGGAGGGAAATGGAGGGGTCGATCAGCTCGTGGATGCGATCCCCCAAACCCAGCCTTCCCAAACCAGCGGCCGCCAGGATCAGGCAGTCGTATTCACCGGCATCAAGTTTCTCCAGGCGGGTGATTACGTTGCCACGCACATCCTTGAAGCTGAGGTGCGGGAAGTGGTGGCGCAGCTGGGCTAAACGGCGCAGGGAACTGGTGCCCACCACGGCGCCGGCGGGCAGGGTTGCCAGGCTCTTATCGCGGTGCTGTTCATGCACCACCAAGGCGTCGGCGGGATCTTCCCGCTCGGTGATGCAGCCAAGCATCAGCCCCTCGGGCAGGTTGGTTGGCAGATCCTTGAGGCTATGGACGGCGATATCAGCCTGTCCAACAAGCATCTGAGCTTCTAACTCCTTGGTGAAAAGGCCTTTATCGCCGATTTTGGCAAGGGCCACATCGAGAATCTTGTCCCCCTGGGTGGCCATCGCTTCGATGGTGATCTCCAGGCCGCTGTGGGCCTGGATCAGTTCATCGCGCACCCAATTGGTTTGCACCATGGCCAGCTGGCTGCGGCGGGAGGCGATGCGCAGGGGGTTGGCCATCAGGGGCAGATCACAGCCACTCAGATTAAGGGCCGAAGAAATCAAGGGGCAATGGGCCCCAGGTGTCTTCCGCAGCAGTATCTGCTGAACAATGACCACTGATCAGTAGGCCCTCACCTAAACCGGTTTCAGCGCGCACCTGAAAGCGGCCGCTGTTCTGGTTGGCCTTGAGGAAGACCGGACCCTCGATCGAATCGAGGGCTGCACCGGCGGGATCTAGCTCCAATTGCGACCAGCCCAGAGCCGTCTCAACCTGACGCAGACAGGTCACCGCAGCCGCTGCAGAAGTGGCCATCACTCCCGCCGTGAACCAGTCGCAACGAGCTAGCAGGGGCTCAAGCTCTGCCCGCAGAGCGGAGAGCGCTGCGGGGTCGAGCGATGGAGCAGTGCGCAGTCCCCGCAGGGATGCCAAGCCCTGACTCACTTGATGTACTCCTTGAGCACGCCGTTGCGGTTGGGGTGGCGCAGCTTGCGCAGGGCCTTGGCTTCAATTTGACGAATGCGCTCCCTGGTGACATCAAAGATCTGGCCGATCTCTTCAAGGGTCTTCATGCGGCCGTCATCCAAGCCGTAGCGCAGACGCAGCACGTCACGCTCCCTGGGGCTGAGGGTGGCCAGCACGCCCTCGAGGTCCTCACGCAGCAGGTTCTTGGCCACATCCTGCTCAGGGTTTTCGATATCGGCCTCGATGAAGTCACCAAGACGGGAATCCTCCTCTTTGCCGATCGGTGTCTCCAAGGAGATGGGTAGCTGGGCGCTTTTGGCGATGAAACGCAGCTTCTCGATGGTCATTTCCATCGATTCGGCAATTTCCTCTTCGGTGGGCTTGCGGCCGAATTCCTGGGAGAGGGTTTTGGTGGTCTTCTTGATCCGGGAAATGGTTTCGTATAGATGCACCGGAAGGCGGATAGTCCGTGACTGATCAGCGATAGCTCGGGTGATCGCCTGACGAATCCACCAGGTGGCGTAGGTAGAAAATTTATATCCCTTTTCGTGGTCAAATTTCTCGGCAGCACGGATCAAGCCGAGGGAACCCTCCTGAATCAGGTCCTGGAAGCTCAGGCCCCGGTTCATATATTTCTTGGCGATCGAAACCACCAGGCGCAGGTTTGACTGCACCATCTTTTCCTTGGCTCGGCGGCCGAGCATCAGGCGCCGGCGGAACTTGATGGAGGGCATCTCCACCAATGCCGCCCACTCCTTGTTGTCGGGCTGGCGGCCGTGATCGGCCTCAAACTGAGCTGCAATCTCCTCGAGCTGGAGCAGATCGGCGATCTTGCGGGCTAGCTCGATCTCCTCGTCGGGCCGGAGCAGGCGGATACGGCCGATCTCCTGGAGATAAACCCGAATCGAGTCTTCGGTGTAGACACCTTTAGGCCCCACCTTGATGCTGGCGAGGGCCTTGGCAGCCTTCTCGTCCTTCTCGGTAGAGCTGCCGGATGGGCCTAGATCATCGGCATCGTCCAGCTCGGCGGTATCGACGGGAGCCTCAGTCATGGCCTTGGCCGCCGCGGCTTTAGGAGCTGAGGATTTGCTTGCGGCCGGCTTTGCCTTTGGAGCAGCCTTTGCCTTGGTAGCAGCAGTTCCCTTAGAAGCAGCAGGGGCTTTGGAGGCAGCCTTTGCTTTGGGAGCGGCAGTTCCCTTGGAAGCAGCAGCGGCTTTGGCGGTGGCTTTTGCTTTTGGCTTTGGTGCAGCCTTCTTGGGCTTTACTTGCACCTCTTCACCGGACGACGTGGCCACCATCAAGATTTCCGGGGTTGCTTTCGGCTGGGCAGCAGCAGCAGGGCTCATAGGTAACGAAAACGAAATAACAAAAAATGGGTAGGAACGCATCACCTCAAATCGGGTCTAAATATCTTCTGCCTGCAATCGGCAAAAAATCGTTCCAGCTAAGCCGGGATTAGCCGTAGGAGCTGGTGCAAGACCAAGAAAGCGGGAAGGAAACCTCGGAAGCGGTGGTAGTCGGCAGGGAAAAGTCGAGCGACCCGGCAAAAAGCAAGGGGTCGGTGGCCGAAGCCTGGAAGGGTTGGCCGAGGCCTGGACAGGGCTGACAGGGGTGGTCGCAGACCGGGAGGCCGAATGGTGGGAGGCTGGCTCCCGGGGTCTCGCTTCAGGTCTTCCCGCTGGACGGAACTCTGCTTAGTTCCGACGGCAGTCCTTGAACTGCCCAACATTCACATCCTAAGAATGGGTTGTGACCTTTGCAAGCTTGTCGATCCCCTGGCTGCAGATCTGGCTCGAAGCCGGGCGGGAAGGCCAGGTATTCACCTATGCCAACTCCCCCGAAACCCCAGCAGGGATTGGGGATTTGGTGCGGGTGAAGCTGCAGGGCCGCCCGCACACAGGCTTGGTGGTGGGCTGGCTTGATCAATTACCCGCAAGTCTCAGCAGCAAGCGAATACAGCCAATCCTGGAGGTTTGGCAGCGGGCTGCCGTGGATCCCGATTGGCAAAACTTAATGACAAGCGTGGCGCTGGAGTGCCACACGAGCCTGTTCAAAACTCTGAAAAGTGCCCTGCCACCGGGCTGGCTTGGCCAGCGCAACCAGGGGCCCAGCAGGCCAAGCCGCGCAATCTGGCTGGTGGAGCGATCCCAGGCAGCACTCCCAAGCCAGCCCCTCACCGAGCGGCAGCAGCAATTGCTTGATCATCTAGGGCGCCATAGGGGGCCAGTGCCCCTGCGGGATCTTTGTGGTGAGGCTGGCTTCAGCCGCGCCGTGCTCAAGGGGCTGGAGGCTCGGGGTCTGGTGCAGCGCCTTCAGGCTCCCACCGAGGGCAGTGGAGCTGGCCTCGCACCGGCCCACTGGCCTCCCCTGACGGAAGCCCAGGCTGCTGCTGTCCAGGCTCTAGCCGGTGCCCCAGCGGGCGCGGAATTTTTGCTCTGGGGTGTAACAGGCGCTGGCAAAACTGAGGTGTATCTGCGGGCTGCCGCCCAAGCTCTAGAGGCGGGGCAGGCCACACTTTTGCTCACCCCGGAGATTGGCCTAATTCCCCAGTTGCTCGACCGGGCACGGGAACGCTTCGGCTGCCGGGTGGTGG
The DNA here is from genome assembly GCF_024345395.1 of Cyanobium sp. Tous-M-B4. Classification (NCBI taxonomy): domain Bacteria; kingdom Bacillati; phylum Cyanobacteriota; class Cyanophyceae; order Synechococcales; family Prochlorococcaceae; genus Cyanobium; species Cyanobium sp. Tous-M-B4. The sequence continues at coordinate 32,565 of NZ_JAGQBA010000005.1, forward strand.
AGTTCCACAGCGGCCTTTCCGATGGAGCCCGGGTGGCGGCCTGGCGTCGCTGCCTGGAACCAGAGGCGGTGGTGGTGGTGGGTACCCGCTCAGCGATCTTTCTGCCCATGCCCAGGCTGGGCCTGATCGTGCTCGATGAGGAACACGACAGCTCCTACAAGCAGGACAGCCCGATGCCCTGCTACCACGCCCGCGACGTAGCCCGCCTACGGGCCCGGCACAGCGGGGCGCGGCTGGTGCTCGGCAGTGCCACCCCCTCCCTGGAGAGTTGGTTGAGCTGTCACTCCCCCCAACCAGCCAGCCGCCTCCTACGACTGCCGGAGCGCATTGGTTTGCGGCCCCTGCCTGCCGTACGGGTGATCGACATGCGCCACGAGCTCGCGGATGGCCACCGCCGCCTGATCAGCCGGGCCCTGATGGGGCGCTTAGAGCAGCTGCAGGAGAAGGGCGAACAGGCAGTGGTGCTAGTGCCCCGACGGGGCTATCGAGCATTCCTGAGCTGTCGCAGCTGCGGTGAAGCGGTGCTCTGCCCCCACTGCGATGTAGCCCTCACCGTGCACCGCTCCAAAGGGGGCCAGGAATGGCTGCGCTGCCACTGGTGCGACCACCGCGCCGAGATGGGCAATCGTTGCGGCCACTGTGGCTCCACGGCCTTCAAACCCTTCGGCGCGGGCACCCAGCGGGTGATGGAGCAGCTGGCAACTGAGCTTGAAGGGTTGCGCCTGCTGCGCTTTGACCGTGACACCACCCGGGGCCGCGACGGCCACCGCCGCCTGCTCGATCGCTTCGCCCAAGGGCAAGCCGATGTATTGGTAGGCACCCAGATGCTGGCCAAGGGCATGGACCTACCCCGGGTCACGCTTGCGGCGGTATTGGCGGCAGACGGGCTTTTGCATCGCCCCGATCTGCGCTCCTCCGAGCAGTGCCTGCAATTGCTGTTGCAATTAGCGGGCCGGGCGGGCCGCGGCGAAAAGCCAGGCGAGGTGCTGGTGCAGACCTACAGCCCCGACCACCCGGTGATTCGCCACCTGGTGGATGGGCGCTACGAGTTGTTTTTGGCCGAGGAGAGCCAGTTGCGCCGCCAGGGTGGCCTGGTCCCCTTCAGCCGGGCCTGCCTTCTGCGTCTGAGCGGACCAAGTGCCAGCGGCACGGCAACCGCCGCCGCCGCCTTGGCGGAGAGAATCCGCAGCCAAGTGGCGGCAGCGGGATGGCTGTTGATTGGTCCCGCTCCGGCCCCGGTAGCCCGGGTAGCGGGCAAGAGTCGCTGGCAGTTGTTGCTGCATGGTCCCGCCGGCCAGCCCCTGCCCTTGCCAGCTGAAAGCCTGCTGCGGGAGGCGCTACCTGCGGGGGTGGGTCTGGCGATCGACCCCGACCCCCTCAGCCTTTGAGCACCGCTCTCAAGCCGGTAGTTCCGGCAGGCCGAATCCCAGCAGACGCCGCAGCCGCTCCAGGGCCAGCACCAGGGCCAGGGCCAGGGCAATCAGGGCGCCGCCAATACCAAGACCACTCCAGCGCCAGCAGCTGAGCTGCAGGGTATTGCTGGCGCCAAAGCGCAGGGGCCAGTGCAGGGCTGCTCGTCCAGAAATTGCCGCAGCGGGCTCGGGACTGGCCAGTCGGACAGCCGCAGGGGTCACAGGGGCCAGGTCGATGGCGGCGCTGAAGCCCGGCAGAGCGGTGAGCCCACGCAGGTCCACTGCCAGTTCAAGGCTTTGGTGCACTCCCAGCAGCCAATTGCGCTCTCGCAGCTGGAAGTGGGGAGGCGGCAGGGCCACACCGGCCAGATCCGCTGCCGCGCCCAGGTTCGCTGCCAGCAGGGCAAGGGCCTCGGGCGCTGCTAGCACCGGGCTCTCCAGGCGCTGGTGAAAGCCGTCAGCGCCAGCAGCTGGCTTGGGCTGCTTGGCCGGGTGAAATCCCTGGCTCAGCAAGCTGCGGCCAAACTGACGGGCCCAGGGCTCGGGTTGGGTACCGGGGCTCGATAGGCCATGGGCGATCTGCAGCCGGCCCGGCCCCTTAAAGGTCAACTCGCTGCGCACCTCGGTGCAGCCGCTGAGCAGCAGCGTCAGCAGCAACAGCAAAACTGCCAGCACAGCGAAGCCCACTGGAGCCCTGGTGGGCCCCACCGGTGGCGGTGGCGGCGGTGGCGGCTTGTTGGAGCGGCGGCCGCGAGCAAGCTGCTGCATTTGGCCGCCCATGGCCTCGGCCGAGCCCAGATCGGGCAGGGTGATCGACCACTCGCGGGGGCGCTCGAGGGCCGGTGCCTCCAGCACGGTGAGTAGGTCTATGGCCTGAGCCCGCAGGCTTGCATCACGGCAGCGCTTGATCAGCCGGCAACACAGGATCGCCCGGCCGTTGTCGCCCCGCCCCATCCAGGCGGTGGCGAGCAGCAGCTGAATCTCAGCTCCGGTGGCGGTAGCAGCAGGATGCTCACTGGTGAGGGGATCCAACAGGCGTACAACCTGGCCGTAATCGCCCCGCTCGAGGGCTGCACGGGCTGCAGCCAGCTGGTCTTCAGCCATGGCAGACGCGCTGGCTACCCACCACCATGGTGCCAATTCCCGAATCGGTGAATACCTCCAGCAAAAGGGCGTGGGGCACCCGGCCATCGACGATGTGGGCCGCCGCCACTCCCTGGGCCAGGGCCCGGATGCAGCACTCGGTTTTCGGGGTCATGCCGCCTGCCACCACACCGTCATGGATTAATTGGCGTGCCTGCGCCAGGGTCAGCTGACGAATTAGGGAGTCAGGATCGTGGCGATCCTGCAAGATCCCTGCCGTGTCGGTGAGCAGGATCAGTTTCTCGGCCTGTAAAGCTGCGGCCAGTTCACCGGCCACGGTATCGGCATTGATGTTGTGGGCCTGGCCATCAGCATCGGCGGCCACGCTCGAGATCACAGGGATGTAGCCAGCTTCAAGCAGGGGGAAAAGCACTGCCGGATCTACTGCCGCCACCTCTCCTACCAGCCCATTTACTCCGCCGGCGTAGGTGCGGGCCCGCACCAAGGAGCCATCACTACCGCAAAGTCCCACGGCCCGGCCACCCACCTGATTGAGGCCGTTAACAATGTTTTTGTTGACCCGGCCCACCAGCACCATCTCCACCACGTCCATGGTTTCTGGAGTGGTGACCCGCAAACCATCACGGAATTCGGGCTCGATCTGGAGGCGATTCAGCCAGTCATTGATCTCCGGGCCGCCGCCATGGACCACCACCGGCTGCACCCCCACCGAGGCCAGCAGCACCACATCGCGGTAAACAGCATCGCGAAGCTCCGCTTGCACCATCGCCGCGCCGCCGTACTTGACCACCACCCGGCGGCCCGCAAAGCGTTGGATGTATGGAAGGGCCTCACTTAGGACCGACACCCTCAGGGTGTCCTGGCTGCTGATCAAGGTTTCGCTTCTCGATGGGGCAGATGCATTAAGGGGTGTTAGCTAGCGCTGGGCTCGGGCACCAGAGCGAGGCTGAATTCATCGCGGCGCTCGGGCTTGATGTCGGCAATCAAACCGGGGCCAAAGAAGCGGCCCAGCCGATCAGCGCGGGCCTCCCAGCGATCTAGGGGCACCCCTTCGCAGCGAAAGCGCAGGCGCAAGCCATAGCGGCCATCGCAGTCGAGCTCCTCAACACTGAGCAGCTGGGGCGGAGCGTCCTCGTCCCAGAGCTTGAGCACCTCCAGGGAGCTCTCCAAATGGGCTTTCTGGCCGTAGCGCCAGCGATCTACATCGGCCAGCAGCTTGCGCAGGGGCTCGCTCTCCGGCAGGTCCCGCAATTGCTTGAAACGGGAGGCCGGCGTGAGTCGCTTAGGTGGAGGCAGCTCAGAGGATTTCAAGGCCAACCCACCCAACAGGATCGGAATGCCGTAGAAGATCGTCGGCAGGCTGAGATTGGGGATATCGGTGGCGTAGGCGATCGTGCCGATCACCGTGAGCACAGCCCCCGCGATGGTCACGAGGCTGCCTGGTGAGAGAAGTGCTTGCATACAACCATCTTCCTTTATGCCCATGGCGGATGCGACCACCAGCCGGCCCAGCGAAACCGGCACAGCCGAACTGATCAGCAACCTCAAGAGCGACCGGCTCTGGTTATTGCGCCAGATTGATGCGGGTCGTTGGCCCCAATGGCGCCTCGATCTAGCCGCCCTGGAGCGGGAGCTGGGCCAGCTGCTCGATCAGTTGAGCGACGCAGATTCCAGCGCCGACGCCTAGCTCTGAACCGGACCAATCCCAAATCAAAAAGGGATGTCGTCGTCGTCAGGGAGATCAGGCACCAGCGGGGAGGTATTCCAAGTGGGGGGCTGGGCACCTGCCGGCGCGGCTGGAGCCGGGGGAGCCGCCGAAGCAGCGGCCTGGGGTTGGTTCATCGCTGGGGCAAGGCGCTGGGGCGCTGGCGCAGTTGCGGCAGCTTGATTGACAGCAGGACTGCTGGTGGCGCCAGGGCCCATGCCGTGCAGCCGGGCCAGGGTGAATTCAGCGCGTTTTTCCTTGACGCCGTCCTGACGGGTGACGGTATTCATGCGCAGCCGGCCCTCGAGCATCAGCCTCTGGCCAACCTGCACCCGGTTCTGGAGCTCTTGGGCCAAATTTCCCCAGCCGACCACCTTCAATTGACCCGGGGGATCATCGGGACGCAGGCCATCTATCTGGACCGCCATCTCCGCCACCGGCGTCTGATTGTCCTGGGTGTAACGCACCTGGGGCGCTTCCAGCACCTCAACCTCGAGCAGACAGTGATTCACTCCCCGGCAAACATTGGTGGATCCCATCCTGATGCACCGACCTGAGATTCACCAGACCTCGCCCCGTCTGTGGCTGATAGGCGGCACCGGCGAAGGCCCCGTGGTGGCAGAGCGGCTGCTGCAGCGCGGCTGGCACCTAACCGTGAGCGTTGTTGGTGCAACAGCGGCCCTGGCCTATCGCCCCCATCCGGGGCTAACCCTGCGCGTTGGCGCCATTGATGGCGAGCAGGGGGTGTGGGCAGAACTGGCGGCCGCCGAATCGCTGGGTTGGCCCTACGCGGTGGTGGTGGATGCCAGCCATCCCTTCGCCTGTGTGGTGAGTCGCCAGCTGGCCGCCGTGTGCAAGCAGCGCCGCCAACGGCTGATACGGATGCTGCGACCCACCCTGCCTGGAGCGGCAACGATCCTGCCGAGCCTGGAGATGCTGCGTAGTCGCTCGCTGCAGGGCCACCGCCTCCTATTAGCAATCGGTGCCCGCCAACTAAAAATGGCGCTGGCCTACAGCCCCGGCGCCCGTCACTTCGCCCGGCTGCTGCCCAGCCCAAGGGCCCTACAGCTGGCCATGGCAGCTGGCTTGGTGGCAGATCAGGTCGCCTGTCTCCGCCCAGGCTCGGAGCTTGAGGTGGAGCGGTCGCTGATTCGCCGCTGGCGCATCACCACGGTGTTGGCACGCCAGTCGGGCGGAGTTACTGAACAGCTCTGGCAGCAACTCTGTGCCCGCACAGGCCCCCAGCTATTGCTGATCGGCAGGCCAGCAGAGCCAGCGGGAGTACAAGCTTTAAGCCAAAGTTGCCTATTGGAGGCTCTGGTGCTGCCGCAGTGAGGCTCAGCCCAGGTGCTGGGCTACTAGCTGCTTGAGCGAGCCCTGGGGCCGGGGGCCTAGCTGGGTCACGACCTGACCTGCGCAAAGGGAGCCCAACCGTCCACAGGCGTCGATGGCCTGGCCCTGGGTGTAGGCGTGCAGGAAGCCAGCGGCGTAGAGATCACCCGCCCCTGTGGTGTCAAGCAAGGGACCGAGCTGGAAGGGGGCGACGCTGTGGGTGCCGGCGCCATTGAGTACTACCGATCCCTGTTCGCTGCGGGTGAGGGCTGCCAGCTTGCAGCGTCCCCGCACCTGGTCGGCAGCCTCTTCAAAACTATTGGCCTTGTAGAGGGCAGTGATCTCCATTTCGTTGGCAAACAGGATGTCGACGTGGCCGTCCACCAGCTCCTGAAAGCTTTCGCGGTGACGCTCGACGCAAAAAGCATCCGACAGGCTCAAAGCCACCTCGCCCCCATGGGCGCGCGCCACCTCGGCCGCAGTGATGAAGGCCGCCTTGGCCTCGTCGCTGTCCCAGAGGTAACCCTCTAGGTAGAGCACCTTGGCTTGGGCAACCATCTCAAGGTCGAGGTCGGCTGGATCCAGCCCCACCGAAGCACCTAGGTATGTGCACATCGTGCGCTGGGCATCTGGAGTCACCAGGATCAGGCAACGGGCCGTGGAGGGCCCCTCCGTGGCCGCAGGGGTGTCAAAGCGAGCTCCAACCGAGCGGATGTCGTGGCTAAAGATCCCCCCCAGCTGATCGTTGCGCACCCGACCGATAAAGCCCGCCCGGCCGCCCAGTTGGGCAACCCCGGCCAGGGTGTTGGCAGCGGAGCCACCGGAGGTTTCAAGGCCCGGTCCAACGCTGGCGTAGAGGCGCTCGGCTTGGGCTTCGTCCACCAGGGCCATGGTGCCCTTGGTTAGTTCGAAGTTGTCGATCAGGTCGTCGTCGGCTTGCACCAGCACGTCAACGATGGCGTTGCCAATGCCGACGACGTCGTAGCTCTTGTCCATGGGATCCATCAGGTGCTCAGCAGGGCCCGCTTGGGACCGTGAATGGGGTCTTCCACAACGATCGTCTGATCGCGGTTAGCGCCAAGGGAAACGATGGCGATCGGCACCTCCATCAGATCGGCAAGAAAGCGCAGATAGCTCATCGCCGTTGGAGGTAATTCCTCGAGGCTGCGGCAATCTGCAGTAGAGGTTTGCCAACCCGGCAAGGTTTCAAAGATCGGCTGGCAGCGGGCGAAATCCTCCGAACTGCTGGGAAAATATTCGATCCGCTCGCCGTCGAGTTCGTAGGCAACACACACCTGAATCTCGTCGAGCTCATCGAGCACATCGAGCTTGGTGATGGCCAGGCAATCGAGGCCGTTCACCTCCACCGCATAGCGACCTATCACCCCGTCAAACCAACCGCAACGGCGGCGGCGGCCCGTGGTGGTACCAAACTCACCGCCCCGATCACAGAGGTGATCGTTGAGGCTGCCCTGGAGCTCGGTGGGGAATGGGCCTTCTCCTACCCGGGTTGTGTATGCCTTGGCTACCCCGATCACCCGATCGATCAAGGTGGGGCCCACCCCTGCTCCGATGCAGGCACCGCCACTCACCGGGTTTGAGGAGGTGACATAGGGATAGGTGCCGTGGTCAAGATCCAGCAGGGTGCCCTGGGCTCCCTCAAACAGGATGTTTTGGCGGGCCCGCGCAGCGCTGTGGATAGTGCGGGTGCAATCGACCACATGGGGCGCTAGCCGCTTGCCGTAGCCGACGTATTCGGCCACAACCGTCTCGAAATCCAACGGCTCAAGGCCGTAGAGCTTCACCAGAATTTCGTTCTTTTCGGCAAGGGGGCCGGCTAGGCGATCCCGCAACCGATCCGCATCAAGAATGTCCAGGATGCGGATGCCATTGCGCTCCGATTTATCTGCGTAGGTGGGACCGATGCCTCGGCCTGTGGTGCCGATGCGGCGATCGCCGCGGCGCTGCTCCATCGCCTGATCCAACAGGCGGTGGTAGGGCATGGTGACGTGGGCCGTAGAAGCCAGCTTCAAGCCACTGATGTCGATGCTGTAGGTGGCGAGCATGTCGAGCTCGCCCAGCATCACCTTGGGATCGACCACCGTGCCGGAGCCGATCAAGCAAATTGTGTCCGGGTAAAGGATCCCGGAGGGGATCAGGTGAAGTTTCAGCACTTTGTCGTCCACGACGATGGTGTGGCCGGCGTTCACCCCGCCCTGATACCGCACCACAACGTCGGCTGAGCGGCTGAGAAGATCCGTGATCTTGCCCTTCCCCTCGTCACCCCACTGCGCACCGATGACGACAACGTTGGCCAAGGACACAGCGGCCCGGAGCCGCTTCTGAGCACAATCCGAGAGCTTCTCAGATCGTGGGGTCCTTCGTCAAAGATGGACTGCTCGGCTCAGGGCCTTAGGCGCCGCGAGTCGCGTTCGTTTCAGCCTTCTTGAGCTCCTTGGCGATCCGCTCCTTAAGCGCCTCAGGCAGCGGGCGATTGGGATAATTGGTGTAGTGGCCAGCCAGGGAGTTGATGGCCGTCTGCATGGTGGTGAAAGAGCCCAAACCGTTCACCGCGCTGCGGGGGCGGTAGCGGGCCATGTAGCCATTGCTCAGGCTGCGAGCTTCGATCTCGGCCTCAGCGCGGGCAGGATCATCGGCCCCTAAGGCAATGGTGCTCAGCAGGCTGTCGGCCACCGCCACAGTGTCCTCGACGTAGTTACCAGAAAGACCAGTATTTGTAGAGCTACAGGCAGTCAGAGCAAGGCTGAGGCAGAGCACCAGCGCTATGGCCAAGCGTGAAAAAAGCTGCTTCAGCCGCTGGCGGAAGGAGGGAAGCGCAGCGGCCATGGGTGAAATGCGAATTCCCCGATCCTAGAAGCCGCCTGAGGGGCCATTCAGACAGGCAGGCCCATGCGCTGGCTTGCCAAGCATGGCAGCAGGGTCTCAAGCAGCTCAATGGCCGGCAGATCGCGCTTGCTGCAGCTGGAGCGCTCCACCAACTCCACCTGACCATCAGCAGCTCCGCGACCCACCACTACCCGCCAGGGAATACCAATCAGATCGGCATCCTTAAACTTCACTCCAGCCCGCTCACTGCGGTCGTCCAGCAATACATCTACACCTGCTTCCTGGAGACGCAGATAGAGCTGCTCAGCCAAGCTGCTCTGCTCGGCTTCGGCCCAATTGGCCGCCACCACGATCACTTCGAAGGGCGCAATCGATACGGGCCAGCAGATGCCATTGCCATCGTGATGTTGCTCAACAGCCGCCTGGGCCAAACGGGAGACACCGATGCCGTAACAGCCCATCCACAGGGCTTCTTCCGAGCCAGCCTCATTCGTGAAACGGGCCTCAAGGGCCTCTGAATATTTGCGGCCCAGCTGGAAAATGTGTCCCACCTCGATGCCCCGACTTGCCTGGAGCTGCTGGGAGGGGTCGTGTTGGCAGCGATCACCTGGTTGGGCGGCCCGCAGATCAAGGCTCTCAGGGCAGGGGCAGAGGGATCCCCAGGCCGCGCCTACTAGGTGGATATCGGTGCTGTTGGCGCCACACACAAAGGCGCTGAGTTCAGCAGCGGTGCTGTCAGCTAGTCGCAAGAAGTTTTTGTTCCACTGACCGGAATCGCTCAGCAGCCCATCGGCTAGGTGGGGACCCATAAAGCCAAAGGGCAAGGGCAGCAGCCCTTCGCCGGCCGCGGCCTCCCTAGTAATTGGGGAAATGTCCAATAGCGCCCCGTGCTCCGCCGAGCAGCGGGCCGTGACTGCATTGGCCAGCTTGACTTCGTTGAGTTGTTGATCGCCCCGCAGGCTCACCAGCAGGGGCTGGGCGCTTTCATCTTCAAAACGGGCCAACAACATCAACACCTTTACGGCTTGACAGGGCTCAATGCCATGGCCAGCGCAGAGATCTTCAATACTGCTTTGGCCAGGGGTGGCCAAAGGTTCACCCTTACCGCCAGCCCGCGGTCCACCCGGTAGGGAAATTGGGTCGGCGGCTAACGAAACAGCCCGCTCCTGGTTGGCGGCGTAGGCCCCATCGGAACTGGCCAAAATCAAATCCTCACCGGCCTCTGCCGTAACCATGAATTCCTGGCTGGCCGATCCACCAATCGCACCGCTGTCTGCCTCCACTGCGACAGCTCGCAAACCACAACGGGCAAAAATGCGTCTGTAGGCTCCGTCCATAGCGGCGTAGGTTTGCCGCAATGACTCCTCATTGGCATGGAAGGAGTAGGCATCTTTCATGATGAATTCGCGACCACGCATTAAGCCGAAGCGGGGACGAATCTCATCGCGGAATTTGCTCTGTATCTGATACAAATTGACAGGCAACTGCCTATAAGAGCGCAACAGATCGGTCGCCAGATATGTGATCACCTCCTCATGGGTGGGCCCCAGCCCCAACTCACGCCCCTGACGATCCTCCAGGTGGAACATGATCCCCTCCCCTGCGGTGTAGCCGGCCCAACGGCCGCTGCGCTGCCACAACTCAGCCGGCTGAAGTTGGGGCAACAGGGTTTCAAGGGCTCCGGTGCCGTCCATCTCCTCACGCACCACCCGGGAAACCTTCTGGAGCACCCGCCACATCAAGGGCAGATAGGCGTAGATGCCCGAGGCAACCCGTCGGATGTAGCCGGCGCGAAGCAGCAGCTTGTGAGAGGGAATCTCAGCCTCCGACGGATCGTCGCGGAGCGTCACCAGCATCAGGCGGGAGACGCGCATGGCAGGAGCTTTCGATGAGGGCGGAACCTATCACCGACACCCAGCCAGGGGAGCCGGTATGGGGGTGACCACCGCTGCTGACTACCTGCAAAACCCCTGCTATGTTCTCGATCTGATCCCGTTAGTCCAAAAGCCGTCTCATGCCACCCCAGCCCAGTTCTGCAAATGGATTGGGGGCAATCGGGCTACCTGCTGGTCTTATCGCCCAGGCCGAACCTGCAGATACGGGATCCACTGAGATCGCTGAAGGCCTAATCGGTATTGATGAGGTCCAAAGGGCTCTCAACCGTTCTCGGGCATCTGTATACCGCTATACAAATACTGATCCACGCAATCTCAATCCGCCTTTCAACGCGCGCAAGTTGAATCCGGAATACCGCAGCGATCAAAAGGATCCGCTGATGTTCCACCCCAACGAGGTGGCCCGTTTTGCCCGCGACGTGCTGCGGATCAAGGAGGTAACGGTTGAGGTACTCAACTCACCCTCCACTGCCACCCAACAATTGTTGGGTTCGATTCTCGAAGAGCTGCGCTCGATCCGATTGCGCCTAGACCATCTCGATGGCCGCCCTGCAGACCTGAGTGCCCGCCGCGATCAACACGATCAAGGCTCCCGCCCTGCCGCCTAAACATCGACATGGCTACTTGAACGAGTAGATAACTGTTAGATCCCCAATTTCTGAGCCACAGTGCCAGAATTGAAAAAGTCCCTTTGAATTTCCGAGTGGAATAGGTGCTCTTGTGCGCCTTTCCTATTGCTATGGATTCAGTTCCCCGAGATTCCCAACCCTCTTCCATCGCCCATCTTGCCGAAGCGAGCGCGCCAGAGCGCGACCTTGATGAGCAGGGCGAAGATCCATTCAGTACGGGCCCCCAAGCCCTTTCAGGCCTGCTGGGAAGCCTGATCGCCCTGGCCACGGCTGTGGTGCCGCTAGCCATGGTTGTCGCTGGACGACCCTTCAGCTATTCGGCCCCGAGCTTCGAGGGCTCAGGGTCGGCGCTGCAGCAGAAAGCCCTCGTAGCCGAGAGCCTGAAAGATCCTGGCCGGATCTCCAAAGCCAGCCGCGTTGACGAGCGCCGTTAGCCGCGCCTCACCAATCGGGTGGAGTCCTTGGGTAAGAGGGGCGAGATCGTGAGGATCAGCGTTGAGGCCACTAGCCCGTTGGAAACCCATCCAGGCTGCCTCCACCTGGCTTTGCAGGGTTGATCGCTCCGGTGCCATCAAATCAACCAGCACGAGTTGGCCACCAGGCTCAAGGCTGCGGGCAAGGGCTGTAAGGAACGCAAGCTTGCTGCCATCGTCTGGCAAAGACTGCAAAACCAGCACGGACAGGGCGCCAGCAAAACATCCGTCGGCGTTGAGGTCCTCGACCGTGGTTTGACGCCAGCTGATCGACTCGACACCCAGTCGCTCTTGAGAAGCCGCGAGCATCTCAGCGGAGGGATCGATTGCGGTGAGCTGCCAGTCCGGGCGCTGGGCCCTTGCCTCCACCAGTTCTGCTCCGGTGCCGCAGCCCGCCACCAACACAGCTGCACCAGAGCTGCCGGCCCTGGGCGAGGCAGCCAGCAAAGCAACCGCCAGGCGAGCCAGGCTGGCGTATCCCGGAATCAGCTGCTGGACTATCAGGTCATAACCAAGAGGCAGGTCATAACCAAGAGGCAGGTCGGAACTGAGGGGCGTTGACACAGCTCGTTCGCGAAGGTTCCGATGCTAGGCATCGGGACGGGCGTGACCTAAGTTGAACGGCGCCCATTCCCCCAGCTCGACCGTGCCCACCATCCGTTTTGAACAGGAAGGCCAGACGGTCGGTTGCATCGAAGGTGCCAATCTCCGCAAGGCTGCCCTGGATGCGGGCATCAACCCTTACAAAGGGCTCAACAACGTCAACAACTGCGGTGGCATCGGCCAGTGCGGCACCTGCGTCATGGAGGTGATCGAGGGCATGCAAAACCTTTCACCCCGCAGCGATGTCGAGGAGGTTTACCTCTCGGATCGTCCAGCCAATTTCCGCCTCAGCTGCCGCACCAGCGTCAACGGCGACGTCACCGTGCGCACCAAACCGACCAACGCCGTTGGCCAGGGTTCAAACAGCCTGGTGGGAGCTTTGAAGTCCCTAATCGGCATCAAATAAGCGGCCGGCACCCCAATCCGTAGCTCCGGATGAAGCTCTATAGCTATCCCCGCTGCAGTACCTGCCGCAAGGCAATCGCCTGGCTGACAGCCCGTCAACTAGCTGCCGAAACGCTGGACATCACCGAGCAGCCCCCCAGCATCGCCGAACTTGAGCAGGCCTTGGCCCAGCTTGGAAGGCAGCGCCTGTTCAATACCAGTGGGCAGAGCTATCGGGCCTTGGGAGCCGCTGCGGTGCAGGCTATGGACGACCAGGCCGCCCTGGCCGCGCTGGCCGCGGACGGCAAATTGATCAAGCGGCCTTTTCTGGTCGCAAACGACGGGAGCATCCTCACCGGCTTCAAGGAGCCGGAGTGGCTGGATCTTCTGGGCTAGCGGGGCCAGGAGCGGTCATCAACTGGTCGAGCTCCTGGATCAGGGCTTCGATTCCGGCCCTGTTGATCTGGCTGAGATAGGTGCCCTTGGCGCCGTCTATCAAGGTGCACAGCAGCTCCTGGGAGCGCTCTAGGGCCGAGCCGCTCTCGAGGGCCGCGGCCAGCTCCTCCCAGAACCGGTCGATGAATCGCTGTAGTAAATCGAGCTGCACGTCATCGCGGCGAGAAAGCTGGTTGCCAGTGCTGCGGGAAAGCTCAAGGAGGCTGTCGACCATGCCGCTCGCTAGCTGGCGACTGATGCCGGTCTCGACCTGGAGCAGCGGTTGCAACTGGCGTAGCGGTGCCGGCACGACGGTGCGCTCGAGACTCTGACGCAGGCTGTATCCCAGTAAACCTTGCAGCTCCGGCGCAAGCTTCGGTGCCACCCGGCTCAGCAGCAGCGGCGCCCAAATCCTCACCAGCTCCACCAGCGCCCGCTCGTCATTGCTGCTGGCCACACTCTGATGGCTGCGCAGGGCTCGCAGGCGCTGGGGCCAGCGCCGCGAACGAATCAAGCCCTGGGTGCCATCGAGGATCTGCAGTGACAGCACTTCAAACAGCTCCACCGCTAGCAGCGCCACCACCCCCCGGCTCACCACGGCCCGCAGCGGCTCAAAATTGACCAAGCCGGAGGTCTGCAGGCGCTCAAGCACCGGTACCAGCCGCAGCCAGCGCCAGAAGGGCAGCAGCAGGGGCAGGTCGCTCCAACGGCGCAACAGGGCATCACCCCAGCTGATGCCCGGCAGCCGGCGCCGCAGCCGGATCAGCCGCAACAAGATGTCTAGGACAAAGACGCTCTGAAACAGCAGCAGGTCGATGCGCCAGAAGTGGTCTGTGGGTCGGCCGTTTTCATCGATCGAGCGCCAGTAGTTGGTCGCCACCAGCGGCAGCACCTGGTCGTTCCAGAAGCGCCGCTCCTGGCTCCAGCCGCTGGTTCGTATCCGCTCTGGACTCAGCAACAGGCTGGAGGCCTGGCGAGCGGAATCCCGGTCCGCCCGCTGCCGCAAGCGATTTTTGATTTTCTCCAGGGTTCCCGAGGCCTCAGATGCCAGAAATGGATTGCTATCGATCAGCTGGGCCGTGAGTTGGGCCTGACGATTCAGCAGGAGCACCTGGCGAGGCTCGGGTGCCTGGCCGGCCGGCAGGGACAGCAGGGCCGCATCGAGTTGGCGAAATTGCTCCAGGTATGCCTGGGTCTCCCGGTGGGGCTCAATGCCCTTGATCGGATCCACCAGGGGGGTGACATCCGGGATGACGGTGAGGGGCACCACTAGGGGCACCGAGGGGATCGGGTAGAGGTTGCGCTGCAGCCAGAAGGTGCGCAGCGGCACGTAGGTGATGTCGAACGCCACCCACAGCAGGTTGACGCTGGCCCACACCGCCACAAAGCGGTCCCAACCCAGCATCCAGCGGCCCACTGGCTCCGCCGATGCCGACTTGGTGCGATCTTGCCAGCGAGGGGACGCCATGGTCTTTGGCGGGGTGGTTGTTGTGCCTAATCTGCCCTGTCTGGTTCGGTGAACCTGAACAAAGGAGATCTGCTGTCTTGAGCCCTTCCAACAGTCCAGAGAGTGGTCAGGTTGCCAATCAGGAGGGCGGCAGTCCCAGCCCCTCCCTGATCCAGCCCGAACAGGCACCCCAAGAGAGCCCCTGGGACTTCTGGCGCAGCGTCCTGATCACCTTGGCTGTGGCTCTAGGTATTCGCCAGTTTCTGGTGGAAGCCCGCTACATCCCCTCGGGTTCGATGCTGCCAGGGCTGCAGCTTCAGGACCGCCTTTTAGTGGAAAAGCTGAGCTATCGCCAGCGCTCGCCGCGGCGCGGCGAGATTGTCGTATTCCATTCGCCCCACCGCTTTGACCCGGTGCTGGCAGCTGGATCAAGCTCCAATCCCCTGCGTTGCCTGCTGGTGAATCTGCCTCTCCTGGGCAGCCTGCCCGGGGTTGCCAACCCTGCCTGCGATGCCTACATCAAGCGGGTTGTAGCTCTGCCCGGTGAAAGGGTTGTGGTGGATCCAAGGGGACACGTATTCATCGATGGCCAGCGGCTGGCCGAGCCCTACGTCCAAGGCGATTGCCCCGTAGATAGCCAGGGTATGGGTCCATGCCGAACCTTGAATGCCGTCGTTCCAGCTGGCCACGTGCTCACCCTGGGCGACAACCGGGCCAACAGCTGGGATGGCCGCTTCTGGCCCGGGGGAGCGTTCCTGCCCGAAAGCGAAATCATCGGTCGGGCCTTCTGGCGCTTTTACCCCTTCAACCAAACCGGTGCCCTTGGAGTCACAAGCTCCAGTGATCTGCCGGCTGCAGGCCGGTAGCCCGCACGGCCCCGCATAGCGACTGGCCCAAGCGAGGCTGGTTGGCTGCCATCGACAAGGATTCACTCCGCTCCCAGCTCCAGGGGTGCTGGGGGTCAAACAGCAGCCAGCGGCGAGTTCCGTGGCTTAATTGCTCGGGGGGCAGCCCCAGCAACTCGGAGCCTCCCCAGCTCAGGGCCTGCCAGAGCAGCTCCACGCCCCAGCCGCGGCGCTGCACCAGCTCTTGCCACAACAGCGGCAGCACAAGCCCATGGCGGGCGCCATGGCCGGCCACTCCGGCCCGCCGCTGATCGAGGGGCAGCAGCTGCTCTTCCGCATCAAGGGGCAGATGGTGCACGGCCACGGCCGTAAGCAGCCGCTGCTCTAGGCCAGCGAGCAAGCCCAGGCGATCAGCGGGAGTTCCCAAGCTGGGCCGCAGCCGCCAGCCCTCCTCGGTGGGGTGGAGATTGCCGCTATCAGCGAGCAGGTGCCACCAGCTGACGCTGGCCAGGGGGCGCTTGGGGGCCTGGGCCAACAGATCCACCCCAGCGGCTGTGGATAGGTTCATAAGCCGCAGCGCCACCGCCGAGCGCGCCTGAGCCAGGCTGAGCAGGCTCTGCAGCGGCAGGGTTTCGCTGAGCTCCGGATCAAGGGGCCAGCCCGCCCGAAGAGCATCAACCCCCTCGCGCACGAAGCCACCGCCGCTAAAGCCGGCATCGCGCGGGGCCACCAGCACGGGCCGGCTGCCCATCTCCCCCAGCAGCAGGCCCCGCTCCAGCAAAGCCAACGGTGGTTGCTGATCAGCGCAGGCCAAACCGATGGCACCGGCAGCGATTTGATCGGCATGGGGGGCCAGCTCCTGATCGGCACCATCCAGGCTGAAACTGCCCCAAAGCAGTAATTGCATCGGCTCGGCCCACTCCAAACCAAGCCGCTCCGGTCGATCACGCCAGGGAGTTGCCCAGGGCAGCAGGGCCACGGTGCCGTAGCCGCCAGCAGCAGCGGCGGCCGTCAAGCTGGCCAGATCTTCCGCTCGCCCGCCGCAAGGTTGCTCCAGCACGCTGTGGGGGTCAACCAGCACTGGGGCTAGTAGCCAGGAACGGGCGTCGGTGGGGCTGAGGCCAAGGGCCTGGGCCCTATGGCTGGCGCCTTCGCCCCAGAGGAGCAGCTCGCCACCCCTATCGATCAGGGCATCTGCCCTAATGATCGGTTGGCCAGGACCGGTGAGCAGCTGAACCTGGTGAAGCCAGAGGGGGAGCGTCAAAACTCAGAGAGCACCGGCTGCGGTGCGATCCAACACGCCTCCAAGATGGGAGGTGAGGTTCATGGCGGCCACCACAGGACGGCCAGCTGGACCATCGGGGTAATCAATCACCGTGACACCGCCATTGCCCTGCTTTATGGCCCATATGTCGCTGGGTTGTAGGCCCAGCAGCCCGCACAGGATGGTCTTGTTGACCGCGTCGTGGGCCACCACAAGGGCAGTTTCGTCGGTGCGGAGGCTGGCAGCTATGCGAGCCCAGGTGATTAAAGAGCGGTCCCAAACCTCCTGGAGATTCTCCCCCTCAGGCATCTGCACGGTGTGGGGTGCCCGCTTCCAATCGGCCAGCAGCTGGGGCCAACCTGCGGCGATCTCCTGCTCCAAGCGGCCCTCCCAGAGGCCGTGGCCGATCTCCACTAGGCCCGTGCTGCTGGTGAGGGGCACACCAGGATGGCTAGCGAGGATTGCCTCGGCCGTTTGGCGTGGCCTGGCCATGCAGCTGGTGTAGGCGCGATCGATGCTCACCGGGGCGAGAAAGCTGCCAGCGGCCTCGGCCTGGGAGCGTCCGTTGGCATTGAGGGGAATGTCGATCTGGCCCTGAAAGCGACCCTCTCGGTTCCAGTCGGTTTCGCCGTGACGCACCAACAGCAGTCGGGCGCCTGAAGCTTTAGGGGGCAGGGGCTCACCCAGGTGGGCCACCCCATTGAGCGACTCCACCTGGACGCCGCCCCTGCTGACATTGAGCACAGAGATGGAACAGTTGTCGACCCGCAGCCGGCGGAAGCCGCTGAGGGGCAGCTCCAGCAGGGCTAGTAGTAGGCAACGCAAGATGGCGTTATGGGCCACCACGAGCACGGTCTGGTGAGGGGCCTGATCGTCAGCTAGCGCGGCGGCATGGCGGTCAAACAGCAAATGACGGAACTGCTGGGCCTGGGCCATCAGCTCCTGCAAAGGCAGGTAAGCGCTGCCATCGGGGCGCTGCAGCTCAAGCAACTCAGGGGCTTTGCGCCATTGCTGCTCCTGCTCGGTGTAGCGCTCCTGCAACTCCTGTCGCAGCAGACCGCTCCAGGGGGCCAGATCAATTTCCAGCAGCCCTTCCGCCTGTTCGGCAACCAGGTCCTGGCCCTGCTCGGCCAGGAGCAGTCGGGCGGTTTCAGCGGCCCGCCGCAAAGGGGAGCAGTAGGCAGCGGCGCAGGTCAAATCGCGCAGGGCCGCTCCTGTGGCACAGGCTTGGCTCTGGCCAGTTGCCGTGAGGCTCGACAGGTCGTCGCGGCCCTGGATTCGATGCTCCAAATTGAAGCTGCTCAGCCCATGGCGCACCAACACAATCCGAAGGGGCACGGGCTCGTCGCTGCTCAGATCCCATCGTATGGGAGGGGTGCGGGCCAGAATCCCGACACCGGCGCGCCCTGGAGGGCCTGCGATTGAACGCCAGCCCCCCCCCGCAACCCCGCCAGAACGCTGGATGGACCACTGGACTTGCCCTGCTGAGCCTGGTGCTCAGTGGCCTGCTTTGGATCGCTGGCCTGGTTGACAGCCTGCAACGCCCATCTGTGGGCAATTCCCTGGAGCTGCGCCAACTGGAGCTGACCGCCCTGGCAGCACCAGCACTGCCGGCTGGCCTGCGCCAAGCCCTCACTGGCGCCCAGCCCCTCGAGGCCCTGCGCCTTGATCTGCAGAAACAGTTGGATGGCAATCCCGTGCCGCCAGCACCTCAGCAAGAGCTGCAACTGGCCCTACTGGAGCTTCAGGCCGGCCAGGGGAGTGCTGCACGCCAGCGGTTACAAGATCTCAATCAGCAGGTGCCACCTGAGCAGCGCCTGCTGCTCAAGGCCCTGCTCGAACCAGTATCCAGAGCCGCCACCCGCGCCCCAGAGCAAGCGGCACTGGAGCAACTACTTAGGGGCTGGGACCTGTCTCCCCTGAGCAGCCAACTGGTGTGCCAAGCCCTAAGCGAGCCCCAAGTTGCTTGTGGAGATCGCGCCGCCCAGCAGGCAGCAGTGCTGCGCCTCCTCGGAACCGCCGTAGTGCCGGTGATGCTGCTGCTGCTGGGCTCAGCCCTGCTGCTGCGTGAACTGTGGCTGCTCTGGCGCGGCAAGGCAGCTCCGCCCGTCCCGCTGGTTGGGCCACCCCTCACCCTGGCGGAGGTGACCCTGCTGATCGCTGGCGGGTTCGTGGTGCTGGGCGAGCTGGTGATGCCCCTTGTGCTGGCGCCGCTGCTGCAGGGCCTGCTCAAACCGTTGTCCAGCCAGCCGGCCCTGCAACAGGGATTGCTGGTGTTGGGGCTCTATAGCGGCCTAATGGCAGCGCCACTTGTCTTGTTGTGGAGCCAGCTGCGACCCCATGGACCCAGGCCCCAAGGGGGCTGGTTGCAGTGGCACTGGCGGCCGCTGGCTAGTGCGCTGAGCCGAGCTTTGCTTCAGGTGTTGCTGGTGTTGCCGCTGGTAGCCCTGGTGGGATGGCTGCTGGAGCGTTTGGTTGGCGATCCCGGCGGCAGCAATCCCCTGCTTGAGCTCGTGCTCAACAGCGCCAATCCCCTTGCCCTGTTGTGTTTCGCCATTACGGCTTTGGTGCTGGCACCCCTATTTGAGGAAACCTTGTTTCGGGGGGTGCTGCTGCCGGTGCTGGCCCAGCGCTGGGGGGGGATGGCTGCAGTGGTCGTGAGCGCCCTGCTTTTCGGTATCGCCCACCTCAGCTTGGGAGAACTGCCACCTTTATTTGTGTTGGGACTAGGGCTGGGCTGGCTTCGGCTGCAGAGCGGACGGCTCGGGCCCAGCGTGCTGATGCACAGCCTCTGGAATGGCCTCACCTTTGCCAATTTGTTGTTACTTGCTGGCTAAGCGTCTGCCAGCTATTGCTGCCTGGCGCCAAGGATGGTTCAATCGCGCAGTGCATTGCCCGATCCCTTGGTTGCCTCCCTTTCGCCCCGGCAGGCTCCACAGCGCAGCGTGACTGCAGGGGCAAATCCAAGTCGCAAGCTGCAGCAACGCACGCTCAAGCTGATTCAGGGTTCGCTCTCCGGCCGCAAACTGGAACGCCGCGCACCTTGGATCTCCAACCTGCACCGGGCCACTGATGGCACCCTGGCTGGTCTCGGAATCTGCATGCTTGCCCTCAGTGCCCTAACCCTGCACTGGCAAAACCAATGGGGTGTGAGCTATCAGCAGATGGAGTCGTCCCAAGTGCTGGAGCACAAGCTGCAGGAATCAGCCGCCCTCCTGGAACAGCACCACCTTGGCGCCGTGAAGCGTCCCGGCTGGCTGGTACCCACCAGCAGCGAAAAACTCATCTACCTGCCGGCCCCGAGCGTGGCTTCAGGCCCATCCGGCTTGCCACTGTTGAGCAGCCTGCCCCTGCGCCAGATCCGGACGGCCTATTGATGGCAATAATTCAATGAACAGCAGCCGTCAGCGCGGTCCGGTTCGGGCTCCTCGCAGCTCCCAGCAACGCGTGGTAGCCATCCAACCAGTTCCCGCTGGACGCCTGCTAGCTGTTTACGGCTTGCTCTGTGCCGGTTTAGTTGGCCTGGCGGGTCGGCTCGCCTGGCTCCAGGTGGTGGATGCGACCAACCTGCAGACCCGGGCCCATGCCATCCAGACCCAAACCACCAAGCCCATCGGCAAGCGGCGCACGATCGTCGATCGCAATGGCCGTCTAGTGGCTCTCGATGAGCAGCGTTTCACACTCTGGGCCCATCCCCGTTATTTCAACTTCCCAGGCGACGACCCCCAGAAAATCCGCACGGCAGATGAGGTGGCCGGCAAGCTGGCGGCCGTACTCGCCCAGCCCAAGCCAGCCCTACTGCAAACCATGGCCGGCCGGCCTAGCGGCGTGAAGCTGCGCACCGACCTCGACCCCGAAACTGCAGAGCGGGTAAGGCAACTGGGTATTAGTGGTCTCGATCTAGAGGCCTATCCACACCGCATCTATCCCCAGGGCTCCCTCTTCGCCAACGTGGTGGGCTTTCTCAACCTGGAACGCGTTCCCCAGGCTGGACTGGAACAAAGCCGCGACAGTGATCTCAAGCGCCAGGAGACCGCCGTGCAGATGCGCCGCGGCGCTGATGGCACCCCCCTACCAGCCGGCCTAACGGCCGGCTCCCTCTACGGCGACGACCTGCGCCTGCAGCTCACGCTTGACGCCCGTTTGCAACAGGTAGCCCTTCAGGCCCTGGCAAAGCAGGTGAAGAAGTGGAACGCCAAGCGCGGCGCGGCCCTGGTAATGGACGTGCGCAATGGCGAAATGCTGGCGCTGGCTTCCACACCCACCTACGACCCCAATAAGTTCTGGACATTTAATCCGGGGTTGTTCCGCGAATGGTCTGTGCAGGACCTCTACGAACCTGGCTCCACCTTCAAGCCGATCAACCTGGCGGTGGCCCTGCAGGAAAAAGCCATTCAGGCCAATGGTCGCGTTGCAGACACCGGCCAGCTCAGCATCGGCGGCTGGCCAATCTTCAACCACGACAAGCGGGCTAACGGCTTAATCGATTTCCCTACCGTTTTGCAGGTGTCGAGCAACGTCGGCATGGTCAAGGCCATGGCCCAGGTGAAGCGCGATCGCTTCTGGCACTGGCTGCGCACGATGGGGATCGACGAAACCCCCGACACCGACCTGCCCGGGGCGGTGGCCGGCGAGCTAAAGACGCGCAAGGACTTCACCGGCCAGGCGATCGAACCTGCTGTCGCCGCCTTTGGCCAGGGGTTTTCCCTAACCCCGCTGAAGTTGCTGCAACTGCACGCCATGCTTGCCAACGGCGGCCGTCTGGTGAGTCCGCATATCACCCGCGGACTGCGCTCCGGCGATGCCCTAGCCAGCGCACCTGCAGGCAGTGGTCTTCAGTTGCTTGATCCAGGCGTCACCCGCACGGTGATGGCCTGGATGGAATCGGTGGTGGACAACAGCAGCGGCCTGGGTATGAAAATTCCCGGTTACCGCATCGGCGGCAAGACCGGCACCGCCCAGAAGGCTGAACGTGGTGTCTACATCCCAGGGGCCCTGATCACCAGCTTTGTGGGCCACCTGCCCATCGACGATCCCCGTTACGTGGTGCTGGTGGTGGTGGATGAGCCCAAGGGGGGTAATACCTTCGGTTCCACGGTGGCGGCGCCAGTAGCGCGCCAGATCATCGATGCCCTGCTGGTGCTTGAGCGGATCCCCCCTTCCCACCCCAAGGAGCTGCAGAAAGCAGTAGCTAAGCCCCGCGCCTGAGCGCCTGTGGCCGTTCCCTCAAGGAAGGGCATCGCTGCTGGGACAACCCGAAAACGCTGGCTAGCGTGGCTGCAACCCGGGTCGATGCCCCGCCATCAGCCCCCCTCATCCAGCCAATGGCCAACCTGCTCGACCAACTCGCTGCCATGACCGTGGTGGTGGCCGATACCGGTGACATCGACGCGATCAAGCAGTTCACGCCCCGCGACGCCACCACCAACCCATCGCTGATCCTGGCGGCAGCCCAGATCCCCACCTACCAGAATCTGATCGATCTCTCCTTGCAGGAGTCGCGCCAGGTGATGGGTGCCGACGCCGGCGCCGATGCCGTGGTGCGCGAAGCCCTCGATGAGATCTGCATCACCTTCGGCAAGGAGATCCTCAAGATCGTGCCGGGACGCGTCTCAACTGAGGTTGACGCTCGCCTCAGTTACGACACCGAGGCAACGATCACTAAGGCCCGCAAGCTCATAGGCCTTTACAACCAAGCCGGCATCAGCAACGACCGGGTACTGATCAAGGTGGCCTCCACCTGGGAAGGTATCCGCGCAGCTGAACAACTGGAACGGGAAGGTATTCACTGCAACCTCACACTTCTGTTTGGCTTCGCCCAGGCCGTCGCCTGCGCGGAGGCTGGCGTCACCCTGATCTCTCCGTTCGTGGGGAGAATCCTCGATTGGTACAAAAAGAGCAGCGGCCGTGACGGCTATCCAGGTCCAGAAGATCCCGGTGTGATCTCCGTAACCCAAATCTTCAATTACTTCAAGACCTACGACTACAAGACGGAGGTGATGGGGGCCAGCTTCCGCAACATTGAAGAGATTATCGAGCTGGCCGGTTGCGACCTGCTGACGATTTCGCCGGCGCTGCTTGATCAGCTGCGCCACACCGATGGCGAGCTAGAGCGCAAGCTCAACGCCTTCGACCCCGCCCCCACCGACGACCAGATCCACCTCGACGAAGCTAATTTCCGTCAGATGCTGGCCGCAGATCCAATGGCCACCGAGAAACTCGATGAGGGCATCCGTGGTTTCTGCAAGGCCATCGAAACCTTGGAGGCCCAGCTAGCTCACCGTCTTGCCGAACTGGAAGGTGGTGCCGCCTTTGGCCATGCCGTGCATGAAATCTTCCTACTCAACGACCTTGATGGCGACGGCTGCATAACCCGCGAGGAGTGGCTTGGCAGTGATGCGGTGTTTGATGCCCTCGACACCGATAAGGATGGGCGGCTTGCACCGGAAGACATCAAGGGAGGTCTGGGGGCTGCCTTGGTGGGGACAGGCTTGAGCAAGGCTTAACCGAGGTGGGTCACACTAACCTTTAAGTACTGGATAGCGGCCCCGTGAACGCCCTCGACACCATGCGCGCCTTGGCCAGCAATGGTGAGGTGGTCAAGCTTGAGCCTGGAGAGCTGATTTTCAGCTCTGGCGAGGCCGGTGACTGCATGTTTGGACTGCTTGAAGGTTCGGTCCAGCTCAGCTGGAATGGCGACCAAGGCCACGAACAGATCAACGCCGGCGATGTATTCGGGGCAGGCGCACTGGTGACCAGTGATCACCGCCGCTACGGCAATGCCAAGGCCCTAACCGCCTGCAAGGTGCTGGTGATGAACCGCGAAAAGTTTCTGTTTGCCGTGCAGGAATCGCCGATGTTTGCGATTGAGTTGCTGGGATCAATCGACCAGCGGCTGCGCCAACTCAAGGACTGCACCAAGATCTGACCAGACCTTCAATTGCGCTGAAACAGCAGTCGGCGGATCACGCGCTGGGCGATATCGCCGTAGCCCATCTCGCCGGAAAGGATCTGGGCGATGCGCTGGGGAGCCGTTGGCCGCTTTATGCCGAGTTGGTAGCCAACCCGCGGCACCCGGTAGAACACCTGGGCAATGCGCTTCCCCCAGGCCATCGAGGCGCCCCACTCAGCCCGCATGCGATTGGTGTAGCCAACCAGGGCCTGACTATCACCGGCTAGCCAGGGAATCAGAGCTTCTGCGGCCATGCAGCCGCTGATCAGGGCAGGCCGTAGCCCCTCGGCCAGGAAGGGGTCGCAGAGGGAGGCGGCATCGCCCACCACCACCAAACCGGCATTGGCACCCTGGCCATGCAAGGGGTGGTGGCCATCCCAGATGCGTAGGCGGCCCGGCTGGCGAACGCCTGCATGCGGCGGCAGGCCGAGGCTGGGCAGCAGCTGGCTAAGCACCGCCTCGGCATTGGCGGGGTCTCGGCCAATGAAGGTGCCCACGCCAATGCTGTAGCCCCCCTTGCGGGGGAAGGTCCAGCAAAAACCGTGGCGCACCAGGCCAAACTCAAACCGGGCCGTGCTCGGGTCGCTCACCTCACAATCCACCTCCACTGACACTGTTTCGGCGTAGCGGGGCTGGCTTGGACCAAGGCCATGGCGAGCCGCCAATAGGGAGCCTGAGCCATCGGCGATGACCACGGCTCGGGCCTGTAGCTGCAGCTGTTTCCCCTCCGGTCCGCGGGACTGAAGCTGCCAGCAATCGCCTGCGCGCTGCAGGCTTTCCACCGCCACCCCAGTCAGAAAAGTGGCTCCAGCGGTCTGGGCCTGCTCCACCAAATAAGCATCCAGCACGGAGCGGCGCACGATCCAGAAGGGCGAATCACCGGGCAGGACCGCCGTAACCGGGTCGCCCAGGCACCAGGTGAAGCGCACCTGGTCAATCACCGCATCAACTGCAGGGCTGAGATCGAAGGGAAATAGCCCCTGCATCGAGGCCGCCATGCCACCACCGCAAGGCTTGGATCGGGGGAAGCTGGCTCGCTCTAGCAGCAGCACCTCTAAACCGCCAGCTGCTAGGTGGAAGGCAGCAGCAGCGCCAGCCGCACCAGCGCCGACCACCACCACATCAGCCACGCCAGGCGGCGAGCTGGTCACACCTTGAGGATGTCAGCTTCCTTAGTAACCAGAAGCTTCTCAAGCTCAGCGATGAATTTATCGGTGAGCTTCTGCACCTTTTCCTGCTCGTCGCGGCTCTGATCTTCGGAGAGATCGCCGTCTTTTTCCTGCTTTTTGACCCTGTCGATGGCGTCACGGCGCACGTTGCGCAGGGCAACCTTGCCCTCCTCGGCGTATTTGGCAGCCAGCTTGCAGAAATCCTTACGCCGCTCTTCGGTGAGGGGTGGGATGTTGATCCTGATCACCTTGCCGTCGTTGTTGCAGGTGAGACCCAGGTCACTCATGGAGATGGCCTTTTCGATCAGGCCCATCGAACCGCCATCAAAGGGCTGGATCTGAATCGTCTGGGAATCGGGGGTGGAGATGGTGGCGAGGGATTTCAGCGGCGTTTCGGCGCCGTAATACTCCACTGAAATCTTGTCGAGCAGGGATGGGTTAGCTCGACCGGTACGGATGGTGTTGAAGGTGCGTTGGGTCGATTCCAACGACTTGCGCATGCTGGCTTCCAAATCCATGGCTGGCGTCAGGGGTGAATACGGGTACCAATCGGGTCTCCGGCTACGGCGCGGCCAATGTTGCCGGGGCCGAACAGGTCAAACACCACGATTGGAATGGAGTTGTCCTTGCAGAGGGCAATGGCGGTGCCGTCCATCACCTCCAGCTCGGAGCTGAGCACCTCCAAGAAGGAGAGACTCTCGAAGCGCACCGCATCGGCGTGCTTATTGGGGTCT
This sequence comes from Cyanobium sp. Tous-M-B4, assembly GCF_024345395.1. Taxonomy (NCBI): domain Bacteria; kingdom Bacillati; phylum Cyanobacteriota; class Cyanophyceae; order Synechococcales; family Prochlorococcaceae; genus Cyanobium; species Cyanobium sp. Tous-M-B4. Next base: position 57,795 of record NZ_JAGQBA010000005.1, read on the forward strand.
TTGTTGTAGACCCCATCCACTTTGGTGGCCTTGAACACCACATCGGCGCCGATTTCAGCAGCCCGTAGGGCGGCGGTGGTGTCGGTGGTGAAAAAGGGATTGCCGGTGCCAGCAGCGAAGATCACCACTCGGCCCTTTTCCATGTGGCGGATCGCCTTACGGCGGATGTAGGGCTCGGCTACCTCCTGCATGGAGATGGCGCTCTGCACCCGGGTGGGCACACCGGCCCGCTCCAGGCCGTCCTGAAGGGTGATGGCATTCATCACCGTGGCCAGCATGCCGACGTAGTCGGCGGTGGCCCGATCCATGCCAGCGGCCGATCCCTTCAGGCCGCGGAAGATGTTGCCTCCGCCCACCACGATCGCCAGCTGGGTGCCACCGGCAACGCAGGCAGCCACATCGGAAGCAATCGACTGCACGATCTCAGGATCGATGCCATAGCCCTGCTCACCCATCAGCGCTTCGCCGCTGAGCTTGAGGAGAACGCGCTTGAAGCCCATTGATACCCCTGATCTGCCGGAGCGTAGCAACGGCCTGGCGAATTAACCTGCCGCCGCGGCCAGGCTCAGAACTCAATCCCCCGTTGAGCCTTGACCCCTTGCTCCCTGAAGGGGTGGCGCACCAGCTTCATTTCGGTGACTAGGTCGGCCCGCTCCAGCAGCTGCGGCGGGGCGCCCCGGCCCGTCAGGGCCACGTGAGTGAGCTCCGGCCGCAGGTCCACTCCGGCAAGCACCTGTTCAATTCCCAGGTAACCCAGCTTGAGGGCCACGTTTACCTCGTCGAGCACCACCAGCTTGCGACTTGCATCCGCGAGATAGACCAACGACTGCTCCCAGGCCTGCTGCACCAGCTGCCGATCACGATCCCGGTCTTGGGTTTCCCAGGTGAAGCCTTCGCCCAGGGCGTGCCAGTGCAGCGCCTCGCCAAACAGCTCCAGGGCTTTTGCCTCCCCGGGCTGCCAGCCCCCTTTGATGAACTGCACCACCGCCACCTGGTCGCCATGACCCAGGGTGCGCAGCGCTAGGCCAAGGGCCGCCGTGGTTTTGCCCTTGCCATCGCCGGTGAACACCAGCACCAGGCCCTTTTCCAAGTTGCGCTCACCAACCCGCTGTTGCTGCACCTCCTTGCGTCGGGCCATGCGGCGGCGATAGCCATCCTGATCAGCTTCTGGCGCCAGATCACCGCCGGGACCCAGCTCCGCCGCGGCCGCATCAAGGCTTGAGGCTTGGTCGCTGGGGTGCTGATTCACGGGGTTAGCAAAGCGGTGACACCACTCTGGCGGTGACGGGCCAGGGCCGCATCCACCGCCTGCTGCTGGTCGCGCCGGGTGATCCAGTGGTGATAGGTGCGGGTATGAATAGCCACCGAGTGGCCCATCATCCGGGCCGCGACCGTGTCTGGCAGGCCGATGTGAATGGTTCGCACCGCCCAGGCATGGCGCAGGTCGTAGGGGGTGATCGGCAACTCGTAGCGGCGAAACTGCTCAGCCACACGGCGGCCCACCTGCTGCAGGGTCGTGTGGCGCAGATCGGTTGCCACCGCTGGTAAGGGCGGCTGGGAGTCCCCCAGCTGCTCCAAGCCGAAATGCTCCACCCAATCGGGCTGGAACGGCCACACCTGATGTTCACCGGTCTTGGAGGTGGGCAGCACCCGAATTACCCGGTCACCACCAGGGGCAAGGGCCGAAAGATCGCAGAAGAACACCTCGTGATTGCGCAAGCCGTAGGTGGCCATCAACCCGTAGGCCAGGCGCCAGGCCGGATTGGGGATCTGCTCGGCCCACAACAAAATCTGAGGATCACCCGGAAGCCGCCGGAATTGGGCCGCATGTAGGCCATAACCAGCAGCCCGCTCACTCCAATTATCGGGCAGGTCGAGCTCAAAGTGGCGAGCCAGGGCGGCCAGGGCGGTGCCGCACTGCTGGCGGCTGCGACTGCTGGCGGCATAGCTCTCTAGCGCCATCTCGAGTAGGGGGAGACCCAAGGGCAGGTCGCGCTCGGCCGCAACGGCCGCCAGGCGCCGCAGGTAGGGCAGGTAGGCGCTGCTCCAGGTGGTGCGACAACCGGCAGGGTTGCGCCGGCGGCGGGGATCGGCAAAAAATGCTGCTTCAAACGCTGTCAACCCCAGAAAATCGCCAGCGACGGGCTGTGTAGCTGCAGGCAACCGTGACGGCAAAGGTGTAGGTGGCTGAGCTTGTTGAACCCCCCAGGCACTCCAAGCGAAGCGCCCTTGCTGCAGCTGACGCAACACCTCTTTAAGCCGCTCCCTAGCCAGCTCAAGACCAGCAGTATCGGCAGGCAGCCCGAGACTGATGCGCTGCACAGGGTGGCGGCCCGAGCCCTGGCGACAGGGAAGGGGCCCGCGCAGGCCCAACCTTTGGCCGCGCAGCTCGATGCGCAAGGAGACACCGGCTTGGGCTAGCGCCTGGTTTGCCTGGGCGAGGCGGATTTGCAACTTGGACAAGGCTTGAGTGGAAACTGCTGCGCTGGCATCTGCCCCAACCAGATCCAGCTCCACCGCTGCTTTTGCCATGGGCCCATCACAGAGGCTGACGTTCCAGCACAGAACTTGACGTTATCGATCGTGCGCCTTGGTCGCTAGGGGAGGAGCGGCAGCGTTACGCTCACAGCCTCTGAGCCGCGCGGAACGAGGGCATGGCCAAAGTTGGCGTGCTGCTGCTGAACCTCGGTGGTCCCGAGCGTATCCAGGACGTTGGTCCGTTTCTTTACAACCTGTTTTCCGACCCGGAAATCATTCGGTTGCCTAATCCAGCTCTACAAAAACCGTTGGCCTGGTTGATTAGTACTCTGCGGGCTGGCAAGTCCCAGGAGGCGTACCGCTCCATTGGTGGTGGTTCACCGTTGCGGCGTATCACCGAGCAACAGGCCCGCGAACTCCAGAGCGAACTGCGCACACGCGGCATCGAAGCCACCAGCTACGTGGCGATGCGCTATTGGCATCCCTTCACCGAGTCGGCCGTGGCCGACATCAAGGCCGACGGGGTTGAGGAGGTGGTGGTACTTCCCCTCTACCCCCATTTCTCGATCAGCACCAGCGGTTCGAGTTTCCGCGAGCTGCAGCGGTTGCGCCAGGCCGACATTGGCTTTTCCCGGCTGCCGATCCGCTGCATTCGCAGCTACTACGACGACCCCGGCTACGTGGGTGCAATGGCCGGCCTGATTGCCCGCGAAATCCAGGCTTGCCCCGAACCTTCAAAAGCCCATGTGTTCTTTAGCGCCCACGGGGTGCCTAAGAGCTATGTGGAGGAGGCGGGCGATCCCTATCAAAAAGAGATCGAAGCCTGCGCCCAGCTGATCATGGAGCGACTGGGTCGTGATCTGGGCTTCGCCAATCCCTTCACGCTGGCCTACCAGAGCCGGGTTGGTCCGGTCGAGTGGCTTAGGCCTTACACAGACGATGCCCTGCAGGATCTCGGCGCCGCTGGCATCAAGGATTTGGTGGTGGTGCCGATCAGTTTCGTCAGCGAGCACATTGAGACCCTCGAGGAGATCGATATCGAATACCGGGAGATAGCGACCGAGGCAGGCATCATCAATTTCCGGCGCGTGCCAGCCCTAGACACCACCCCAGCCTTCATCAACGGCTTGGCCGATCTGGTGCAGCAGGCCATGGCTGGACCCGAGGTGAACCTCGACCAGGCAGCCGAATTGCCCAGCAAGGTGAAGCTGTATCCCCAGGACAAATGGGCCTGGGGTTGGAACAACAGCTCTGAAGTTTGGAATGGGCGCTTGGCGATGGTGGGATTTTCCGCTTTCCTGCTGGAGCTACTCAGCGGCAAGGGACCACTGCATGCTCTGGGCCTGCTCTGAGCGCCGTCTAAGACAGGGCGGACTGACCGCGGCGGCGGTCATGGTCAGCGGCAGCGCCTGGCTGCTGATGTCCAGCTCGGCGGGGCTGGCCCAGAGTCGCTGGCAGATGGGGTTTTTTCCCGTCACCAGCTTTCTGGCCTACACCAGCCATTTCGGTACCCGCACCGGCCCCTGGGGTCGGGTGGAGCCCCATTACGGCCTTGATATCGCAGCGCCCATGGGATCGCCTATCCGCAACTGGTGGGCTGGCTCAGTGCAGGACGTGATCAACGACGGAGGTTGCGGCTTGGGGCTGGTGATTCGCTCGGGCGATTACGAGCACATCTACTGCCATCTATCTGGGCGGGTTTCAGGCGGCACCTACAGCAGTGGTCAGGTGCTGCTGCGCCAGGGCCAGGGCGTACGCACGGGCCAACTAATCGGCCATGTGGGCATGAGCGGCCGCACTACTGGTCCACACCTGCATTGGGGCATGCGCCATGGCGGCCGCTGGCTAGACCCGGCCCAGATCCTACGAGCTATGGCAGCCGGCAGGCGCCAGCAACCTGGGCGGGCAGCTGCCCCGAAAGCGCCGCCGGCAACTAGGGTTGCCGTAATCCGTTAACCGCCAAGTTGATTGGCCTGCAGCAGCCGTGACGCTGACGCCCCTCGCCTCTGCGGCTCAGTCCGCTACCGCCACTAATTCTGGTGATGACTCTGCTGCTGAAGCTTTTGCTCCTCAGCGAGTAAACGGCGGCTACGCCCTGATGGACGCCCTGCATCGCCATGGAGTGCGCCACATCTTTGGCTATCCCGGCGGCGCGATCCTGCCCATCTACGACGAACTGCACAAGGCAGAGTCTCGTGGCTGGTTGAAGCATATCCTGGTGCGCCATGAGCAGGGCGGCACCCATGCGGCCGATGCCTACGCTCGAGCTACAGGCAAAGTTGGCGTCTGCTTTGGAACTTCGGGGCCCGGCGCCACCAACCTGGTCACCGGCATCGCCACCGCCCAGATGGACTCGGTGCCGATGGTGGTAATCACCGGGCAGGTGCCCCGGGCCTCGATCGGCACCGACGCCTTCCAAGAAACCGACATCTTCGGCATAACCCTGCCGATCGTGAAGCACTCCTGGGTGGTGCGCGATCCCCGCGATATCGGCAGGATCGTGGCTGAAGCCTTTTTGATTGCTGCCAGTGGTAGGCCCGGTCCGGTGCTGATCGACGTGCCCAAGGATGTGGGCCTGGAGGAATTCGACTACACGTCGGTAGCTCCGGGCTCGGCGATCCCAGCTGGATTCAAGTTGCCACCCAGTCCCGACCCTGAAGCCGTTGCCGCGGCCCTGGCCTTGATCCGCCAAGCCCGTCGCCCCTTGCTCTACGTCGGTGGCGGAGCCATCAGCAGCGGGGCCCATGGCGCCGTGAAACAGCTGGCCGAACGCTTCCGCCTGCCGGTCACCACCACTTTGATGGGTAAGGGAGCCTTCGATGAGAAGCACCCCCAATCGGTCGGCATGCTCGGCATGCACGGCACCGCCTATGCCAATTTCGCAGTCACAGAGTGCGATCTGCTGATTGCCACCGGTGCCCGATTCGACGACCGGGTCACAGGCCGGCTGGATGGCTTTGCGCCCCGGGCCCAGGTGATCCATATCGATATCGACGCGGCGGAGATGGGCAAAACCCGCCTCCCCGATGTGGCCTTGGTGGCCGATGTCCAGGCCGCGCTAGCAGCCCTTCTGGCTGCCTCAGCCCAGGACAGCTCAGAGGGGCGCACCGAGGCCTGGTTGCAGCGCATCGACAGCTGGAAGCAGAACTACCCCTTGGTGGTGCCCGATCCGGAGGGAGACATCGCCCCCCAGGAAGTGGTTGTCGCCCTGAGGGAGTTGGCACCAGATGCCTTCTACACCACAGATGTGGGCCAACACCAGATGTGGGCCGCCCAGTTTCTACACAATGGCCCCAGGCGCTGGATCAGCTCGGCGGGCCTTGGCACGATGGGGTTCGGCATGCCCGCAGCCATGGGCGTGCAGACCGCCTTCCCGGATGAGCAGGTGATCTGTGTCGCCGGCGACGCCAGCATCCTGATGAACATTCAGGAACTGGGCACTCTCAGCCAATACAACCTGCCGGTGAAGGTTGTGGTGATCAACAACGGTTGGCAGGGCATGGTGCGCCAGTGGCAGGAGAGCTTCTACGGAGAGCGCTACTCGGCCTCGGAAATGACCAATGGCATGCCGAATTTCGCGGCCTTAGCGGAATCCTTTGGCGTTCGTGGCGTACGCATCGACGAACGGGCCACCCTGCGCCAGCAACTGCAGGAGGCCCTTGACCATCCCGGGCCTGTCTTCATCGATGTCAAGGTGCGCCGCAACGAGAACTGCTTTCCGATGGTGCCCCCGGGTGCCAGCAATGCCCAGATGGTTGGGCTGCCATCCCATCCGGAGCTGGCTATCGACACGAGCCGCCATTGCCACTCCTGCGGCAGCACCACCGAAAGTGCCCACCTGTTCTGCCCCAGCTGCGGAGCCAAGCTTTGAGATGGCTCGCCGCATTGCTGGTTGTTTTACTGGTGTGGCCTGGAGCCGCCTTGGCAGCTGAGGTGCTGCAGGTGCGGGGGGCAACCCTGCTGCAGCTAGGCGACCAAAACCGTAGCTACACGGTGCAGCTGGCCTGTGTTGAGGTAGCTGAAGCTCAGCAGGCTGAGGCATTGGCCTGGCTTCGCCAAGCCGTTCCTCGCCACACCCGCGTCAATTTGCGGCCGATGGGCCAGAAGCAGGGTGTGCTGTTGGCAAGGGTTCAGCCGCTTGCTCCCGTGCGTGGCAGCACAAACCAAGCAGCAGATCTGGGCAGCGGTTTAATCGCAGCTGGTCTTGCCCAAGCCGACTCCCATAGCAACGCCGACTGTGCCAACGTCGCAACCTGAATGCGGCCACTTATCTGCCCATGAGTCTGAATCGCACCGCCAAGGGCATCGTGCTGGTGCCCTCCCTGCTGCTGGGAGGTGCCTTCCTAGCGGCTGGGGTATGGAGTGAGGGCCCAGCGGCGAGCAATAAAACCCTGGCCATTAGCTTGGGCGGATTGCTGATGGCGGCTGGGCTCCTGGCCCAACTTCTACCGGAGAGCAAGCCAGAGTCTTCCGACTCCGACTGATCTCCAGTCAAAGGGAAAATTATTTACTTCTTGGGCTGGGCCTTGGTGGCCTGGGCTGTGTATTGGGCTATCACTTCGTCCACAAATTTTTTGTCGGCGGCGGTGATCTTGGCGTAACAGCCCTGCTTAACCCGGCCCACAATCTGCACAATGCTGCCATTGACAATCTGGGAAGCCTCAAGCTTGCCGCTGCCAGCTATCTGACCGCCATGGGCAGTGGTCACCACGTAGGTGATCGCCTTGGCATTGGAGATAACGGCGTTCTGCACCGCCAATTTTTGCTCCACTGCCAGCTCACATACGTTGACGGCGGCGGCGAGAGCCAGATCGTTCATGGTCTCAATGCTGACTGGCTTGGCCGCAGCGGCGGCAGCCCCAGGCGACTGGGCGAAGGCAGGAGCTCCCAGCAGAGCGGTGGTACTTAGGGCGGAAGCCGTGATCCAGGCGAGAGAAAAGCGAGACACAGAAACTTGCGAGCAACGAAAAAGCTTCAACCCACTGTGCCACCCATTTCGAACCAGCGGCAGGGGATGTGGGGCCTGCATCGCTGGCTCAACAGTTAAGACAACGCTCCAAGAAGGCGCCAGAGTCAGGGGTGGCTGCCAACTACCCATGCCAATTACCCATGCCAACCGCCGCGAACTGCTCGTAGTGCCGTTCGCGGCTGTTGGCATCGGAGCGATCGCCGCGGTGGGCGGCAAAAACGCCTCCCTCGGCGAAATGATCCGCGAGCTCGCGGGCCAGGGGGTGCGGGTGCCTGGAGGCTTCGCCACCACAGCCGCCGCCTACCGCCACATGCTCTGCAGTAACGACCTTCGAACTCCGCTGCAGGCCCTACTCCAAAACCTGGATGCTGATGATCTCGGTGCCCTGCAGGCCGCCGGCAAAGCCGCCCGCAACCTGCTGCTGAACGCCAACTTGCCAGCCGACCTAAGCGAAGCGATCCTGGCCGCCTATCGAGAGCTGGCAACACCAGATGGCGTTTTGCCAGCTGTGGCAGTGCGCTCCAGCGCCACCGCCGAAGACCTGCCCGATGCCAGCTTCGCTGGCCAGCAGGAGACCTTCCTCAACATCCAGGGCGAGGCAGCCCTGCTGCAGGCCTGCCGGCGTTGTTACGCATCGCTGTTCACCGATCGGGCGATCTCCTACCGCCAGCTCAATGGTTTTGACCACCTGGAGGTGGCCCTTTCGATCGGTGTGCAGCGCATGGTGCGCTCCGACCTGGCCTGCGCTGGGGTGATGTTCAGCATCGACACCGAAACCGGCTTCCGCGATGCGGTGCTGCTCACCGCCGCCTATGGCCTCGGTGAAAACGTGGTGCAGGGGGCCGTTAACCCCGATGAGGTGCTGATTTTTAAGCCAACGCTTGAGCAGGGGTTTGCGCCAATCCTCAGCAAGCGACTGGGCAGCAAGGCGATCCGGATGGTGTACGGGGAAGCGGGGCTCACCGTGACAAACGAGCCCGTGCCGGAAGCCGAGTGCAACCGCTTCGCCCTCAGCGATGACGAGTGCCTAACCCTGGCCCGCTGGGCCTGCCAAATCGAGCGTCACTACAGCGCTAAGCGTGGTGCTCCCACGCCGATGGACATCGAGTGGGCCAAAGATGGTCTCACAGGCGAGCTGTTCATCCTCCAAGCCCGTCCTGAAACCGTGCAGTCGCGGCAGCAGCAGGCGGTGCTGCGCAGCTGGCACCTGGAGCCCCATCAAGCGGAAACCCTGGTGAGCGGCCGCGCCATCGGTGCCTCGGTGAGCAGCGGCGTAGCCCGGGTGATTAAAGATCCCGGCGAAATCAGCCGTTTTGAGGCTGGTGACCTACTGATCACCGAACGGACCGACCCCGACTGGGAGCCGATCCTCAAACGAGCCAGCGGCGTGGTGACCGACCAGGGCGGCCGCACCTGCCATGCGGCGATCATTGCCCGCGAGATGGCCATTACGGCCATCGTTGGCACCGGTGATGGCACCCAGCGCATCCAGGACGGCGACGCCATCACGATCAGCTGCTGCGAAGGCGATGTGGGCCGGGTGTACCGGGGCAACCTGCCGTTCAGCGTCACGGAGCAGGCCATTGGCCATCTGCCCGTCACCCGCACCCAGATCTTGATAAGTGTGGGCAATCCGGAGGAGGCCTTCAACCTCGCGGCCATTCCCTGCGACGGGGTGGGCCTAGCCAGGCTGGAATTCATCATCGCTAATCACATCAAGGTGCACCCGCTGGCCCTGCTCCAGCCTGAGCTGGTTGCTGACGCCCAGCAGCGGCAGCAGATAGCCCGGTTAACGGCCGGCCACACCAGCCCCGCCGAGTACTACGTGGATCTGCTCGCCCAGGGCATGGCCCGCATTGCAGCGGCTTTCTATCCCAGGCCGGTGATCCTGCGCTTTTCCGACTTCAAGAGCAATGAATACGCGCGCCTGCTGGGGGGAGCTGCGTTTGAACCCAACGAGGAGAACCCGATGCTCGGCTGGCGGGGCGCCTCCCGCTACTACGCCCCCGCCTTCCGCGCTGCTTTCGCCCTCGAATGCCAGGCCCTTAAACGGGTGCGCGACGGCATGGGACTCACCAATGTGATCCCGATGGTGCCCTTCTGCCGCACCGCCGAGGAAGGGGATCGGGTATTGGCAGAAATGGCCAGCTCCGGCCTGGTGCGGGGTGAAAACGGTCTGGAGGTGTATGTGATGTGCGAGCTACCCAGCAACGTGATCGCGGCAGAGGCGTTTGCCGAGCGCTTCGATGGCTTCTCGATCGGCTCCAACGACCTCACCCAGCTCACCCTGGGGCTCGATCGCGATTCAGCCTTGGTGGCTGAGTTGTTTGACGAACGCCATCCGGCTGTGAAGGCCATGATTCGCCTGGCAATCCAAAGCGCCAAACGCTGCGGCCGCAAGATCGGCATCTGCGGCCAAGCCCCCAGCGACTACCCCGATTTCGCTCGCTTCCTGGTGGAGGAGGGCATTGATTCGATCAGCCTCAACCCCGACGCCGTGATCGCCACCCGCCTGGAGGTGGCCAGGATCGAGGCCAGCTTGGGCTGAGCCGCCAACCGCATCTCTCAGCCGATCCGCCGCAGCGACGGTCCCTGGCTGGGTTGAATCTGGGCGGGGAGCTGCTGGCTGCTGATCGACTCCAGGGTGGTCATGTTGTAGCTGGTGTAGGTCGTACGTCCCGCGCCATCACCCTGGGGCCAGAAGGCATCGATCACGGTGAGGGTCTGCACCGGAGCCGTGCTGTCCTGCAGCCGGCGGCGCGGACCGCTGCCCAGGGCGCCGAGGTTGAGCAGGTCCAGTTGACCCACCCGGCCTGGGAAGAAGGCGTGATGGTGGCCGCTGATGTAGGCATGGGCCCCGGTGCGCTCCAGCAGCTGGCGCAGGGTCTCGCTCTGCTGCAACACCTCGCCAGGCCGGTCCCGGCCCTGGCCTACGGCCAGCAGCGGCAGATGGCCAAGCACGAGGCGCAACCGGGCTGATTGGGCCTCGGGGCTGCGCAGCTGGCGCTCGGCCCAGGCCACCTGTTCGGCGGGCAGGGCGGCCGAGGAGGCATCCCACACCAGTAGGAAAAGGTCGTGCTGGCGCACGCTGTAAGCGAAGGGAAAGCGGCTGGCATCAACAAACTTGAGCCCCAAGGCGTTCTGCTGGCCGCGCCAATAGCGCTCCGCTTCCTGGCGATCGAGCTCAAATATGTACTGGCCCGCAGAGCGCGCCGAGGAGGCGTCGTGGTTGCCCATGGTGATCGCCACCGGCAGCCCGGCCCGCTCCAGAGGTGCCAGCAGTTGGCGGTGGAAGGAGGCCCACATGGCACTCAGATGCACGCGGCTGAGCCCCTGCTTCTGCCCGGCCACCATGTCGCCGCCGCAGAGCACCAGATCGGGTTTCCAGCTGGGAATTAGCTCGACAGCTCGCAGCACCTCCGGCAGATAGCTGGTGGAGCCGTAGCTGCTGTTGAGATCGCTGATCGCGACCAGGCGCAGGTCGCCCCGGGGCGGCAGCAGCGGTTTGGCACCTCCCCTAGGGGCGGCAGCGGCATCAGGGCGCAGGCCTGATGCCGCTAAGGCGGCCACTCCCAAGCCAGCCAAGCTGAGGAAGCCACGTCGGGAGAGGTAGGCACCAGGCCAGATGACCATCGGCCAGGTCACCATCTTCGCTGTGCTGCGCTGGAACATGCCCATGGTTTAGCGCCCCGCTCAGACCGACAAGCGCCAGAGCAAGGTGCCGTGGGCCGTAGCTCGCAGCACACAAAGGGCCGCCAGGGCCATGCAAAGGGGGCAGTGGGTAATCGACAAAGAATCGATGCCGCATCGGCTTCCAGCCTGGCAGCCCAATCCAATTTCAGGCGTAGTGGAGCCAAGACTGCTGAAATAACGCCATGAATCAGCGCCCGGCTCCCGTCCAGGCGCCCCCCTGGAGTCGGTAGTGCTGCGCCTGAGCGAATTGAAGCTGCCCCTCGACCACAGCGAGGCCGACCTGGCGGCGGCAGTGCTGAGGCGCCTGCGGCTCGCCCCCGATCAACTACTTGGGTTGCGGCTGGTTAAACGCAGCGTTGATGCCCGCAAGAGCGCGGCGATCACCCTCGTTTACAGCCTTGATCTGGATTTGGACCTTGATGCCAGGGCCGAGGCCCGGCTCCTGAAGCGCTTTGCCGGCGACCCCCACCTGCGGCCCAGCCCCGACACGACCTATCACCCCGTCGTAAGCGGAGCCAACGCAGGCAAGATGCGACCAGTGGTGGTGGGAGCTGGTCCCTGCGGCTATTTCGCGGCCCTGCTGCTGGCCCAAATGGGGTTTCGTCCCCTATTGCTGGAGCGGGGCAAGGCGGTCAAGCAGCGCAGCGCCGACACCTTCGGCTTTTGGAAGGGGAGCGCTGACTTCAATCCCGAATCCAATGCCCAATTTGGCGAGGGTGGCGCTGGCACCTTCTCCGACGGCAAGCTTTACAGCCAGGTGAGCGAAGCCAAGCCCTACGTGCGCAAGGTGCTTGAAGAGCTAGTTGCCGCAGGCGCTAACCCTGACATCCTCACCCTGCACCACCCCCACATCGGCACCTACAAACTGGCCACGGTGGTGCGGGGGTTGCGGCAACGAATCGAGACCCTAGGGGGCGAGGTGCGCTTCCAGTGCCGGGTAGACGGCCTGGAGCTGAATCCCGTGGACCGCTCCATTCAGGCTCTGCAGCTCGATAGCGGCGAACGAATTGCCGCCACCCAGGTGGTGCTGGCCCTTGGCCACAGCGCCCGGGACAGCTTTGAGATGTTGAAAACCGCCGGCGTGGCGATGCAGCCCAAGCCTTTCGCAGTTGGTCTCCGCATCGAACACCCCCAGAGCTTGATTGACAGGGCCCGCTGGGGGCCGGCCGCCGGCCACCCCCGCCTGGGCCCAGCTGAATACAAGCTGGTGCATCACTGCCGTGAGACAGCCAACTTGGGCCGCAGTGTCTACAGCTTTTGCATGTGCCCGGGGGGATTGGTTGTGGGGGCTACCTCGGAGCCAGGTCGAGTAGTCACCAATGGCATGAGCCAGCACACCCGCAACGAACGCAATGCCAACAGCGGCATCGTGGTGGGTATCGAGCTAGCCGATCTGACGCCCTACGGCGAAAGCGCCGACGATCCCCTCGCCGGCGTTGCTTTTCAGCGCCATTGGGAGGGTCGCGCTTTCGTTACAGGCGGCTCTAACTACCAAGCACCTGCCCAGCTGGTTGGCGATTTCCTTGCCAACCGCCCAAGTCAAGACAGAGGCGGAGTGATTCCTTCATACCAACCAGGGGTTTGCTACGGGAATTTGGCTGGCTGCCTACCGGAGTTTGTGCTGACAGCTATCCGAGAGGCCCTGCCCGCCTTCGAGCGCCGCATTCCCGGTTTCCTAATGGGCGATGCCCTGCTCACCGGTGTAGAGACCCGCACCTCGTCGCCTGTGCGGCTGCCCAGAGACGAAATAACCCTGGAGTCTGGAAACACCCCAGGGTTATACCCAGCCGGCGAAGGAGCTGGTTATGCCGGCGGAATCCTCTCGGCAGCAATTGATGGCATCAAAGTTGCCGAACAGGTAGCCCTGTCGATCACTCTTCCTCGTCCTCAGCACCCAGTGGTACCAAGCGAATCTGTTTGCGGCCCAACTTGATTTCGAACTCATCGCCAGGCTTGAGGTCAAGCATGCCCGTATAAGCCTTGCCGACCATCAAGTTGCCGTTGAACTGCACCTTGGTGTTGAAGCTGAGTTTGCGGCCGCCCTTCCCTGTTTTGGCTGCACCGCCAAAATCGACTCCCTTGGCATTCAAGAGAGCCTCGTAGAAGGCTGTGAAGTTCAGCCGTTCTGAACCGTCTTTTTTGTGGGAGACATAGCCGCAAGCGCGAACCAAGTCAGACTTGCTCACATCCCCGAGTTCTTTGACCTTGGCGAGAAGGTCGGCACCAGTGAGCATCGATGATAATTATGCAACTACTGCATTATTGCGCAGAAACAGGCCCGACTGCAAGCAAAGCGGCTTGAATTGAATGCGAATCCAGCTCGAAATAGCGCCAAGATTCAAGCCTGAGAAACAATGCCGCCCCACTGCACCGCCTTCACCTGATCGCGACGCCAGGAGTGAAAAAGCAGTGGTTCGCTGGCTGTGCAAAGAGGGCAGCGGCCAATTTGCGCCGTGGGCACCCCAAGTAGCTCCAGTTGGAGCTGGGCTGCAAGACGAATATCAAGGCGATCTTTCATAGGATCTTCATCGGCCTGCAGAGCGCCGCACTGACGCAACTGCTCAAGCAAAACAGGCAGCAAAGACGCTTCAGGGGCGGCGGCTAGAGACGCCGCAACCTGTTCAGACACCAGCCGCTGCACTTGGTAGGAGCCACCACCGATCGCTGGTCCTAGGGCCACCAGCAGCTCGGCCGGCCGGCTGCCTCCATCCACCAGCTGCTGCACGGCGCGCTCGAGGATGCCACCAGCCACACCGCGCCAACCAGCGTGGCAAGCCGCCACCCGGCCAGTAGCGGGATCAGCAATCAGCACCGGGGTGCAGTCAGCGCCACAAGCCCAGAGGCTTTGGCCGCCGGCATCACTAACGAGACCATCGGCCTCTGGAAAGGGATCGGCGCTGGCCTGACTGGCTGGCAAAACCACGGCGCTGTGCACCTGGCGCAGACGGTGCACACTCACCCCAGCGCTCACATAAGCCGCCAGCACCTCAGGCCCCCGTCCCTGCCACTGGCGTGTAAAAAAACCGTGCTCAAACGACTGGAGCAGGTCGCACTGGAGGTAGTAGCCGCCATAGGTACCTATCCAGGTCCAACCGGGCAAGGAATTGAAGTCCCGGTCGGGACGATCAAAGGGGGGATCAACCGCTTCGGCCATCGTTGGGCATCAAGCGTCGGGAAGATCGCGCAGCAACCAGAAGCCCTCAAAGCGCTGGTCCTGCTCGCTGGCCTGAACGGCGAGAAACTGAAGCCCACCGGCCTGCTCTCGGGCGGCAGCAAAAGCTGCAGTGGCCACCTCTGCCTCCTCAGCCGGCAAGTTGGTAAGCAGCCAGCGGTCCTCAAGGCCAGCCTCAAGCACTAGCTGCAGGCCACTGATCTCAAGCCGCACGGGTTCGAGCCCAGCCAGCCAGCCGGCCAGGGCCAGGGCCCTGGTGGAGCTGAATAGGCGAATACCCGGCACCGGCAGCTCGGCAGACACCCCCTCTGGCAGGGGTACGAGGCCCGCAAAGCCAAGCTCCCACTCCGATGCAGCGGCTAGGACACCCAAGGGCAAGGTGGCCCAGGCCCAACTGTCGCCCCGCGCCGCTTCCGGCAAGGGCACCGCAATCGATCGCAAAGCCTTGGGGGGCGGGGCTAACGGGCCGGCCATGTAGCCGGGCTCCTGGGGATACACCAGGCGCTCCCGCTCCTGCAGCCAGCTCACTAGGGCGTAGGTACGGCGGCTGGGTACCAGCTCCAACCCCAGCCCCTCCGCCGCCCGCTGCACCATGGTGCGCATCGAGGCACGCCAGCAGCGCAGCCGCCTCGGCGGTCCAAAACCTTGGGAGGCGGCAGCAGCCAACGCTGCCTCCAGAGCCTCCCTCAGCCAGATCGAATTAACGCTGGTGGCTGGGCAGGCCTGGGCCCAGCGGAAGGATTCGCTCGCTACATCCCCTGGTCCGGGCACCTCAGGGGTGGAACAGATCAGCAGCTCCCAGCGCTTTTTGCCATCTTCTTCAAGGATGGGACGCGAGTAGTAGTCGAGCTCCCAATCTGGAGCGGCCTGCTTCATCCGGCCCCTTGTTCTTGCTGGCGCAGCACCGAGCGGGCCCGGTTGGCCCGCTCTGGAGCCTCAGCCATCACCTTGTCGCGATCGATCAGCAGTTCACCGGGCTGGCCTTCGAGAAGAGCGGTATTAAGAGCGATTCGGCCTCGGCCCGGATCCAGCTCGGTGATCAGGGCCTTGACCCTGTCTCCCTGGCCAAAAACCTCACGCAGGTCCCGCAGCTGACCACCACTAATTGCCGATTGGTGCAACAAACCGCTCACACCGCCTAGATCGACAAACAAGCCATAGGGCTTAATTGCCACCACCTGGCCTTCGACCAGCTGACCCACCTCCAGGTTTTGGAACAGGGCTGCAGTGGCAGCTTTCTTCTCGGATAACACCAGCTTGCGGGTCTCTGGATTGACCTCTAGGAAAGCGGCCCCAAGGGTCTTACCCACCAAAGCCTCATGGTTTTCACCCTCCTGCAGCTGGGAGCGGGGGATGAAGCCGCGCAATCCCTCAAGTTCACAAGTGACACCACCTCGATTGAAGCCGTTCACTTTGACCTGCACCACCTTTCCTTCCTTCTCCAGGAGCCTCACCTTCTCCCAGCTCTGGCGCAGGGCCAAGGCACGGGCGCTGATGGTCACCATGCCATCGGCGTTTTGCTCGCCGGTGACGAGCACATCCACCTCCAGCCCCTTGGGAAAGGTCTCCTTGAGGTTGGTGATCACCCCCAGGCCGCACTCTTTCTTGGGCATAAAACCCGGCGCCTTGCCACCGATGTCCACGTAAACGCCATCGCTTTCGACACCTATCACGGAGCCGCGCACCACCTCTCCAGTGGTGCCATGGGGCTCATGGTCGTCAAGAGCAGCCAGAAAGGCTTCTTCGTCAAAGTCGAAATCGTCGACGCTCCGCGCGGCGGGCTTGGTGCTGGGCTCTCCGGCAACAGCAGCCTTGGGAGCACGCTTCTGACCCGGGTCAGGGCCCAGCAGATCGGCCATGGTGAGGCCCTCCATGGCCCCCAGGTCAAACAACTCGTCGTCGTTTCGGGCGGGAGCGGCGGCAGGTGAAGCAACCCGGTTAAGGGGAGCGAGCTGAGAGGGAGCCTGGGGAGCTGAGGCAAGGGCAGGCTCAGTCGCAGCCGGCGGCGGGGCGGGCTCGTCCTTGCGGATCATCAAGACCTGGGGCGGCTTACGCAGGGGCGCCAACGGCTGGGGGCGTGCAGGGACTGGGCGCGCAGGACCAGGGGGCACGGGCCGGGATGAGGATGAGGGCGGTTGACTGCCGGTACCGGCCATCTCCACTAAGGGCTGAGAGCCCCACACTGTAGTGATTAGTCCTCAAAAAATGCCCCAGCAGCGCCACCTTGAGCAGCTGGCCTGGCCGCAGGTTCAGGAGCTTGCAGCCCAGCCAGGAAGCACGGTTGTCTGGCCCTGGGGCGCGGTCGAGCAACACGGCCCCCAACTGCCGCTCGGAACGGATGGCCTGTTTGCCGAACGAGTGCTGGACGCAGTTTTGGCAGCGCTGGAGCCAAGCCTGCCGATCCTGCGGCTGCCGCTGCAGAGCATCGGCTTCTCCCCAGAGCACCGTGGTTTCAGTGGCACCATCAGCCTCCCCCCCCAGGTCCTGATCGAGCAACTGGTGGCTGTGGGCCACGAACTGGCTGGCACAGGTTTTCAGCGCCTGGTGTTGTTTAACGGACACGGTGGCCAAATATCCCTGCTCCAGACCGCTGCGCGCCAGCTGCGGGCGGAGCGGCCCGAGCTAGCCGTGCTGCCCTGCTTTTTATGGAGTGGTCCCGAGGGGATCGCCGAGCTCATCCCCGAACCGGAGCGCTCCGACGGGCTGCACGCGGGCTTGGCGGAAACCAGCCTGATGCTGCACCTCGCCCCCCAGCTGGTGGGCGAACAGCGCCCCAGCGATGGCAAGCGAGGCGAGGTCATCCCATCGGGCTGGAGCCTGGAAGGGGCCGCCCCGCTTGCCTGGCTCAGCCAGGAACTCAGCCTCACCGGAGTGGTTGGCGACGCCCGCGGCGCTTCTGCAGCCCTGGGAGCGCAACTTTTTGACCGGTTGGTCGCAGGTTGGCAGCACCGCTTCGAAACCCTGCTGGCCAGCTCCTGGCCAGGCCAAGGGACGGTCAGGGTTCGGTAGGGGGTGGTTACAGTCAGCTGATCAGATCCAACAGCGTGGCTGCCATGGCAACTCTTGCTCCTATCAATGTCACTGAGGCGTTCCCATCCGACCAACTGCCCGACTTCAGCACAGATACCTACAAGGACGCCTACAGCCGGATCAACGCGATCGTGATTGAAGGCGAGCAGGAAGCTCACGACAATTACATCTCTATCGGTGGGCTGCTCCCCGACCAAGCTGAGGAGCTGACCAAATTGGCCCGCATGGAGCTCAAGCACATGAAGGGCTTCACAGCTTGCGCCAACAACCTCGGCGTCACTGCTGACATGCCGTTTGCTAAGGAGTTCTTTTCTCCTCTGCACAACAATTTTCAGAAGGCTTTAGCTGAAGGCAAGGTCACAACCTGTCTTTTGATTCAGGCTATTTTGATTGAGGCCTTTGCCATTTCGGCGTATCACATCTATATCCCTGTAGCCGATCCATTTGCGCGTAAGATCACCGAAGGGGTTGTCAAAGATGAGTACACACACCTGAATTACGGTCAGGAATGGCTGAAAGCCAACCTTGAAACCGTGCGGGGGGAGCTGGAGCAGGCAAACCGTGAGAATCTTCCCTTGGTGCGCAAAATGCTTGAGCAGGTTGCCGGCGACGCGGCTGTTCTTCAAATGGACCAGGAGGATTTGATGGCCGATTTCCTCACTTCCTACCAAGAGGCACTGCTCGAAGTTGGCTTCACTTCCAGGGAGATCGCCAAAATGGCTGCTGCTGCACTGATCGGCTGAAGCCCTCCTGCCAGGCGTGTCGTGGCAAGATGTAGCGTCCGCGACATTCTCTGGGGTTGCCCATGTTCGGCCTGATCGGTCACTCCACAAGCTTCGAGGCTGCTCGTGAAAAGGCGCGCACTCTTGGCTTTGAGGAGTTTGCCGAAGGTGACCTCGACGTCTGGTGTAGTGCCCCCCCCCAGCTGGTGGAGCATCTTCAGGTCACCAGCGCCACAGGCAAGACCATAGAAGGGGCATACATCGACTCCTGCTTTGTGCCAGAAATGCTGAGTCGGTTTAAAACCGCTCGCCGCAAGGTGCTCAGCGCCATGGAGCTGGCTCAAAAAAATGGTATCGATATCACCGCTTTGGGCGGATTTACCTCGATTATTTTCGAAAATTTCAACCTGCTCAAGGAGCAGCAAATCCGCTCCACCACCTTGGAATGGGAGCGATTCACTACCGGAAACACCCATACCGCCTGGGTGATTTGTCGCCAAGTCGAAACCAATGCCCCCAAGCTCGGTATCGATCTGAGCCAAGCCCGGGTCGCAGTTATCGGGGCTACCGGCGATATCGGCAGCGCTGTATGCCGCTGGCTGAGCCAGCGCACTGGAGTTAAGGAGCTTTTACTGGTAGCTCGCCAGCCCCAACCCTTGCTGGACTTACAGCAGGAGCTTGGTGGCGGCCGGATCCTCAAGCTGGAGGAGGCCCTGCCGGAAGCCGACGTGGTGGTTTGGGTGGCCAGTTTGCCCCAAACGCTGAGCATCGATGCTGCCAGCCTTAAGTCGCCCTGCCTGATGATCGATGGCGGCTACCCGAAAAACCTAGACACCAAGGCCAGTGGCAACGGCATCCATGTATTGAAGGGGGGCATCGTTGAGTTTTTCAGCGACATCACCTGGCAAATGATGGAAATGGCTGAAATGGACGACCCCAAACGTCAGATGTTTGCCTGTTTCGCCGAGGCCATCCTGCTGGAGTTCGAAGGGATCCACACCAACTTCAGCTGGGGGCGCAACAACATCAGCCTCGACAAGATGGATCTGATCGGTGCCGCTTCCCTGCGCCATGGCTTCCAAGCCCTGGGGCTGTCCGCCCAGATCGATCCCACCCCGGCCCTGACTACTGCCTGAATACCTTTCGTCCCCTTGCCCATCCCCGCCATGGCCCGCCGCGCCTTGCTGGAGTTCGAAAAACCACTAGTTGAGCTCGAAGAGCAGATCGAGCAGATTCGCCAGTTGGCTCGCGACTCGGAGGTGGATGTGAGTCAGCAGCTGCTGCAGCTCGAGACCCTGGCCACCAGACGTCGCAAAGACATCTTCGATGCCCTGACGCCCTCCCAGAAGATCCAGGTGGCCCGCCACCCCCAGCGGCCCAGCACCCTGGATTACATCCAGGTGATTACTGATGAGTGGCTGGAGCTTCATGGTGACCGCCGTGGCAGTGACGACCGGGCCCTAGTGGGTGGGGTTGGCAGGATCGGTGAGCAGGGTGTGGTGCTGCTGGGACACCAAAAAGGTAGGGACACTAAGGAAAATGTCGCCCGCAACTTCGGGATGGCATCCCCAGGGGGCTATCGCAAGGCGATGCGGCTGATGGAGCATGCCGATCGCTTTCGTCTGCCGATCTTGAGTTTCATCGATACGCCGGGGGCCTACGCGGGGGTGCTGGCTGAGGAGCAGGGGCAGGGTGAAGCGATCGCCGTCAATCTGCGTGAGATGTTCCGGCTGCGGGTGCCGATTCTTGCCACGGTGATCGGCGAAGGCGGATCTGGTGGCGCCCTGGGCATCGGCGTCGCCGACAGGCTGCTGATGTTTGAGCACAGCGTTTACACAGTGGCCAGCCCAGAAGCCTGTGCCTCGATCCTGTGGCGGGACGCAGGCAAGGCCTCCACCGCCGCCGAGGCTCTCAAGATCACAGGACCCGATCTGCTGAAGCTCGGCATCGTTGACCTGGTGTTGCCCGAGCCCTCCGGCGGCAACCACTCGGCACCTCTGCAGGCCGCTGAAACCCTTAAATCTGCCTTGCTCGAGCAACTCAGCGAACTGCAGGGCCTAAATGAATCCCAATTGGTCGAGCAGCGCTACGCCAAATTTCGCCGTATGGGAAGGGTGCTCGACAGCGAGTCCCCAATTGCCTCCCCCGGCTCTTAAGGTTTACTTCAGATCCCGTTACCTCCCAAGGCCTGCCTTTGCCTGATTCAGCACCTGTTGCTCTGATCACCGGCGCCTCCCGAGGCATAGGTGCCGCAGCAGCCCACAAATTTGCCTCTGCTGGCTACGACTTACTCCTGCTGGCCAGGAGCACTGCCGACCTCGATTCGCTCACAACGGCTCTAAAGCCCACTGGCAGGAGAATCGAATCCATTGGCATCGATCTGGCCGAGCCAGCCACTATTGCTCCCGGACTGGAAGATCTCTGCAGCCGTGGGCTCACCCCTGCTGTTGTAATTAACAATGCCGGCGTTGCTTATACGGGCTCCCTGGCAGAGATGCCCCTGGAGCAATGGCAACGATTGATGCAGCTGAATCTCAGTGCTGTATTTCAGGTGTGCCAGTCGCTGCTGCCTAGACTCAGGCAAGCTGGCGGCGGACAGATCATCAATGTGAACAGCCATGCAGCCCACCAAGCCTTCCCCAACTGGGGCGCTTACTGCGTTAGCAAGGCCGCTCTCCTCTCCCTCAGCCGATGCCTTGCCGTCGAAGAACGCCCCTTTGGCATACGGGTAAGCACCCTCACCCTAGGTGCGGTGAATACGCCACTCTGGGAGAGCGAAAACGTCCACAGCACGTTCGATCGCCGTGCCATGCTTGACGTTGAAAGGGCATCTGAAGCCCTGCTGTACTTGGCCCAACAGCCAGCCACCTCAGTGGTGGAAGATCTCACCCTCATGCCGGCCGCCGGCGCGCTTTGAGCCCCCCTATGACTTCCACCCTGCCGTCCAGCATTCCTTCGCGCACCGTTACACCTGATTCAGCTCCCCTGCCCATAAGTCTGCGAATCCGGGAGCGTCTTGACGCGGCAGGAGTTGCGTACCTCGCAAACGACAACATCGCTGACCACCTTCGCGATGGTGAGCTCGAGCAATTGGAGATTGAGGTGGCGGGCAAAGTTCGCGAATTACTACGTAGTCTCGTCATTGATATAGACAAAGATCACAACACCGAGGAGACAGCTGAGCGTGTCGCTCGGATGTACCTGCACGAAGTTTTCAAGGGGCGCTATCACGAGCAACCTAAGATTGCCAGCTTTCCAAATGTCAAAAAGTTGGATGAAATTTATACCGTTGGTCCGATTACCGTTCGTTCAGCCTGTTCACACCACTTAGTGCCCATTCTGGGCAATTGTTGGATTGGTATCAAGCCAGGTGATCGGGTAATTGGCCTATCCAAGTTCTCTAGAGTTGCCGACTGGGTATTTTCAAGGCCTCATATACAAGAGGAGGCTGTAATGATCTTGGCCGATGAGATCGAGCGTCTCTGTGAGCCCCAAGGTCTGGCGATTTTGGTAAAAGCCCAGCACTACTGCATGAAGTGGCGTGGTGTGAAGGAGCCCCAAACCAGCATGGTCAATTCTGTGGTGCGGGGCGATTTCCGTCTTGATCCAAGCCTCAAGGCCGAATTCTTCGAGCTGGTTAAGCAGCAGGAGTGCATGCTTTCCACCTAAAGCGAAAGCTTTAGGTGGAAAGTCACCTTGCCTCTAAAACCAACCTCAGGGTTTGCTGCCAACTGGTCCAATAGCCGGCGAAGCCTGCCGGCTAGAGCCACTACCTTGGGCTGGCACCGCTACCACCACCATTACCTGGGCCGAAACGTCTTGAAGTTGCAAGACGTAGCTGGGCCCCGCAGCGCCTTCAATCAGCAGCCACTGGTTGGCACCCGGGCTACGCCGGTACCAGTGAAACGCCGAGGCTGGCAATGCGGCCAATAGGTCGGCTGCGGCAGTGGCCTGCAGTACTGCCCCCTGCACGGCTTCACCTTGCAGCACCAGCTGCTGTAAACCATTGATTTGCTGCTGAACAGCACTCTCCTGTTGCAGATCCGTATTGATCTGCTGTCGCAGGGCACGGATCTGGGACTGGGGGTCGGCACTCACCCCTGGTACGCAGGAAAGCTGGCCATCCACCAGCTGGCAGCCCACTAGGTCCTGGGCCCGAATCGGTGCCAGCAGGGCTAGTCCTAAACCCGAGCCCATGGTCACCGCCAGGGCCCAGAGGGATGGACGAAGAAGCGCAGATCTACAAAACAAACCCATCAAGAAGGGGCAAGACCCACCGATCTTGACTGGGAAGGCCCAGCTAGGCCAGCAACCCGTACCGCAGCCACTAGTGCTGCAACCTGATCGAGATCCTTATTGCCTGGGCTTCGCTCCACGCCGCTGGAGGCATCGAGGCCTGTGGGGCACAGCTGGGTCAGTAGTTCCGGCACTCGGTCGGCCCGAATGCCCCCTGCCAGCCACCAGGGAAGAACTGGCGTAAATCCCTGCAGCCACTCAATCGGGATGCGATGGCCCGTGCCTCCTAGCTGGTCGGGCACCCAGGCATCGAGAAGCAGGGCATCCACCACCAGGGCGTAGTCAACGGCCCGCTGCAGATCATCCGGCCTGCGAATCCTCAGGGCTTTCCAGATCTCACAGCCCAGGCGGGAGCGCAGCTGGTCGCAGAGCTGGGGTGTTTCCGAGCCGTGCAACTGCACCACAGCATGACCATGTCCTAGCTCTAATTGGGGCCACTGCTGCTCGAGCGGATCGGCCACCACCAGCACACCGCGGCAGCAAGGCGCAGCTGCCCGCATCGCCGCAAAAAGCGCCTGCCGGCGTTCAGCCTCAAGGAAGCGAGGCGAGCCTGGCACCCCGATCACGCCGATCGCATCCACCCCCAGTTGAGCCACCGCTGCGGCCTGGTCCGGATCCCGCAACCCACAGATCTTCAACAGGGGGGGCGCCATGGCGAGGGCAAAGGCTTTCGCCCCTTTCTAGGATCAGACACCAAGACAGAGGGCAGTGGGAGAAGGCTGGCAAATTTTCAAAATTCGGGGCATCCCCCTACGGATCCACCCCAGTTGGTTTGTGATCTTGGTGCTTGCCACCGCGGCCTTCCAACAGCACTACAGCCTCACCCTCAAGGATCCGATGAGCGGCGCGGTGCTCTGGGGCCTGGGGTTGGTTACGGCAATGTTGCTGTTCGTTTCAGTGCTCCTGCACGAATTGGGCCACTCCCTGGTGGCCCTGGCCCAGGGGGTGGAGGTGCGCAGCATCACCTTGTTCCTGCTTGGTGGCGTGGCCAGCGTGGAGCGCGAGTGCAGCACCGCCCGCGGCGCCCTGCTGGTGGCAGCTGCTGGCCCTGCCGTAAGCCTGGTGCTGGGTGTGGGCCTGCTGGCAGCCACCCATCCAGCCGCCCATCTCTCGCCCCTGCTGGGCGCCATGGTGTCGGAGCTGGGCACCCTCAACATGGTGCTGGCCCTGTTCAACCTGCTGCCCGGCCTACCGCTGGATGGGGGCCTGATTGTGAAGGCCCTGGTGTGGCAGGCGAGCGGTAGCCAGCGGCGCGGCGTGGAGGTCGCCAACAGCTGCGGGCGCTTCCTTTCCCTGCTGGCGATTGGCATGGGCACCGTGCTGCTGCTGCGCGGAGGGGGCCTCAGCGGCGCCTGGTTGATGCTGCTGGGCTGGTTTGGACTTGGGGCCTCGCGCAATCAGCGCCAATTGCTAGCCCTGCAGCAAACCCTCAACGAATTAAAAGTACGGGATGCGGCTGGGCGGCGATTTCGGGTGCTTGAGGCGGCAGGTCGGTTGCGGGAACTAAGCCAGATGCGTGTCTCCCAAGCCAGCGAGGTCCACCAAGGCGACTGGCTGCTGGTGTGCGATCGCGGCCGCTGGCAGGGCTTCATCGACGACAAGCCGCTGCAACAACTGCCAGTGCAGCGTTGGGATACGGACAGCATCGGCGACCACATCCAACCGCTCTCGAGCCTGCCCTCCATCCGGGAGTCGGCACCGCTGTGGCAAGCGGTGCAGCAACTAGAAGCCAGCGGCCGCAACCGACTGCTGGTGCTAAGCCCCGCCGGACTCCCCTGCGGCACCATCGAACGCCCCGAGCTCGGCGAGGCGGTGCTTGCCAAGTTGGGGCTGCGCCTGCCCGCGCCCATGCTCGAGGCAGCTCGTCGCCAAGGTACTTATCCACTTGGCCTGGCCCTAGCCCAGGTGGTGCGCTCCATGGTGGCCTCTGGTGAAGCAAGCGAGGAGGGGCCAGCCAACGCCAGCCAGTAACTGGCCTCGGTCGCTGCAATCAGTTCCCATTCCTCGCTGCTGAGGGGGATGGTCCTGTTGCCGGCAGCAGACGCAGGCAGCTCAGCTTGGGCCGCTTGAATCAAACGCAGCTCTAGCTCAGCACGGTCTACGGGCAGAACTGGCAATTGGGGTGGCGGCCCGCCAAACACAAGTTTCCATAAATCGGCGGGGGGCTCCAAAAGAATCGAGCCGTGCTGCAGCAGGCAGCCGCGGCGCCAGAGCTGGGCGCTGCCAACCCGCTTGACGCCGCTGGCGTGCCCTAGATCGGCGGCCGTACTGGTGGCAAAGCAGCTGCTGGGTTGTGGGCTGGCGGCCTGCCGGCCTGGCTGTAACGGCAGGCCCAACGAGGCAAAGCAATTGACCAGCCAGGCGCATGCGCGGCCGTACGTCTGCAGACGCGACAGGGGGGGGTCCGGCCACACCAGGGCGTAGGTGAGCTCTCCGGCGTGGAGCACGGCACGGCCGCCACTGGGTCGCCGCACTAAATCGATCACCCCCGCCGCTGCCAGCGCCTGCCAATGGGGTTCTATGCAGCGCTGGTGAAACCCCAGCGACAGGGTCGGGCGCTGCCAGGAGTAGAGCCGAAAGGCCGGTGCCCGTTGGTCCAGCAGCAGGCTGTCTATCGCCATCTGCCTGGCTCCCGGATGGCAGCTGCTGGGCAGCAGCCGCATGGCTGGTAGGGGAGATGCTGGAGAGTGATCCATTGCGCCAGGTTGCCCGGATGTTGTGGAGCCTGTTGCCCTATCTGCCCCTTGGCCTGCTGGCGGGTCTGCTGTCAGGCGTACTGGGCATTGGCGGTGGTCTGGTGTTTTCACCCCTATTGCTGCTAGCCGGACTTGATCCGCACAAGGCCCTGGCCACCAGCACCCTGGCGATCGTGCCCACCACCCTGGGTGGCACCTGGGCCCACCTGCGCAACCGCAGCCTTCCCTGGCGCGGGGGCTTGGCGATTGTGCTGGGGGCAGGCCTCGGTGCCGGCCTGTTCAGCCAGGTTGGGCTGGTGCTGCATGGCTGGATGTTGCTCGCAATGCAGGCGTTGATGTACGGAGGGCTGGCCTTGAGCTTTCGCCCCCCGTCTTCGCAGGCTGCCATCGATACCCCCAGCTTGAAGCTGGCGGGTTTGGCAGCCACGGGCATGGTCGCAGGCATGGCCACCGGCTTGCTCGGTCTCGGCGGAGGCCTGGTGATGGTTCCCCTGATGGTGCAGCTGATGCAGGTGCCAATTCACCTGGCAATCCGCTTCAGCACCCTGGCGGTGCTCACCTCGGCCTCAGTCGCCTCAACCACCTTCCTGCTGGATGGGCGAGCACTGCTGCCGATCGGGATGCTCCTAGGAGGCACAGCAGCTGTTGCCGCACACTGGTCGGCCGCCAGACTGGATCGGGTCAGCGATGGTCAGCTGACCTGGCTGCTGCGGGCCTTAACTCTCATATTTGCGCTCGACAGCGGTCGCAGGGCCCTGGCGCTACTGCTGAGCCGCCCCGGCTGAAAGTGGCGCCCAGAAGCCTCCGTCTAGCTCGTAGCCAAGCACCGCAGCCATTTGGGTTAAGCCCTGACGGCAACTCAAGCCGTGCAGTCGCGCCCAGGCGTCAAGGCTGAAAAGCCTGTGGGTGATCCAAAGTTCCAGGGACTCGGGGGCAAAACGGATGCCCTCCGTGCGGCTGAATTGGTGGGGCAGCACCATAGCCACGTGGCGGGTGAGTTGGCCGCCGCCACGCTCGAGCAACAGGGGCAGCCAAGGAGCTTCCGCATCGGCCCGTAGGGACCAAAGCCGCAACTCGGCAATTTCCGAAAGCTCCCGGGGGTCGTCGTCTGCACGGGGCCAATTGAAGTGAAGCTCCAGGGAACCAGCCTGCTGGACAAGGGCCTCAGGGCTAAGGCTGAACCAGGGCTGGAGAGCTGCAAGATCCAACTGGCGGATCTGACTCTCGGAAATCTCCACAGGGGCCATCAAGAGCTGTGACAGCAGGGCGGGACAACCTGGACCGTAGCCACCTAAGGGCAAAGAATGGGGCGAATCCAGTTGCTTACTGCCCTCCCATGGTTTCCACTCTCAGCCAGGCCGAAGTGCTGATTGCCTTGGTGGTTGCTGCCCATGCGGGCGTGCTGGCCGTTCGCCTCTGCTTCAGCCTCTACAAAGCCTGAGAAGCTGGCCTTTGGTCCTTCCAAGCCTTACCCCTTGGCAAGTCGGGCCTGGCCAGCTAAAAGCGTCTAGGCCCCAGCGGGGTTTGATCCCTCGTTGCTCCCATGCCGCCTCTCGTCCCATCCAGTTATCAGGCCAGGCAAAATCTGCCCTTGCGGCGACAGGGAAAGCCGCTTTCTGGCGCGCATTCCAAGCCGGACTCGCTCCCCAAGCCTGCCTCTCAGCTCGATCCCCAGATAGTTTCTGGCGGCGAAGCAGCCGCACTGCAAGCCCTCTCAAGTGAGCGGCAGGAATTGCTCTGCAGCGTGATCGGCCTGGCTCTCAAGGTTGGCCTTGTTGTGGTCGCTGGTGTCAGCCTGGTGCGCCTTGCCTCTGCCTATCAGGAGCGGATGGAGCGCCAGGGTGAGCTTTCGGCGGTGCTCGACCTTGAACGGGCCAAACTCTCTAAAGCACGTGAACGCTTTGACCATCTCTTCATGGTGGAAGGGGAGCAGCGGCTGATCCGCGAGCAAAACCAGTGGATTGCCCCCAATCGCCTGCGGGTGGTTTGGCAGCAGGCCAACCCGTAGGTTGGGGCCCCTGTCTCAACTCACTTGATGGCCGCAACAGCAGCCGCCGGAACGGTTTTGATCACCGGCACCACCTCAGGGGTGGGCCTCAATGCCGCCAGTGCCCTCGCCAAACGCGGCTGGCATGTGGTTACGGCTAACCGTGATCCCGTTAAAGCCGCTGCTGCCGCAGCCAGCCTGGGGATTCCTCCAGATCAGCTCAGTCATCTGCGTTTTGACCTCGGCGATCTCGACAGCGTTCGGGTGGGAGTTGAAACTTTGGTGGCGTCCCTGGGACGCCCCTTGGACGCCCTGGTGGTTAATGCTGCCGTCTACAAACCGCGGCTAAAGCTGCCTGAGCGCTCCCCGCAGGGCTACGAAATATCGATGGCCACCAATCACCTGGGGCACTTTTTACTGATTCAGTTACTACTGGGCGACTTGCAGCGCTCAAGCCACCCCTCGCGGCGAGTGGTGATTCTCGGCACTGTGACGGCCAACTCCAAGGAACTTGGTGGCAAGATTCCGATCCCAGCTCCAGCTGATCTCGGCGACTGTGCCGGCTTCAAGGCCGGCTTTAAGGCCCCTATCGCCATGGCCAATGGCAAGGCCTTCAAACCTGGCAAGGCCTACAAGGACAGCAAGCTCTGCAACATGATCACGACCCAGGAGCTGCATCGTCGCCTGCACGAAAGCACCGGCATCGTGTTCAGCTCGCTATATCCAGGCTGCGTTGCCGACTCGCCCCTTTTCCGCAGCACGCCGCGGGCATTTCAGACAATTTTCCCTTGGTTCCAGAAAAATATCACCGGCGGATATGTAAGCCAGGCATTGGCAGGAGAGCGGGTTGGCCAGGTGGTGGCCGATCCAGATTTTTCCGCCTCAGGTGTGCACTGGAGCTGGGGCAACCGCCAAACCAAAGGCGGACAGCAATTCAGCCAGGAGCTGTCCGACAAGGCCAGCAACCCCGAAACGGCGCAGACCTTGTGGGAGGAATCAATGAAGCTGGTGGGGCTGGCGCCGGCCTAAAAGCGACGGCGGAAGGCATCGTCGCTCCGGCTTGATGCTTCTTCAGCGAGGCTCAATTTCCAGACGTTGCGGCTGAGGCGGCGGGCCTTGAGACCGCCTCGCTCGACCGTTTCACTGGTGGGGCGGGCACCAAGCAGCTGACTCACCTCAGAAGTGCTGAGGGGTGCCCCGGTCTGGACGGCCAGCTGGGTGAGCTCGAGCCGTTGCCGCAAAGCAGCCAGATCGGCCTGGCCGCCGTCTTCGGCTTCAGACCAAAGCCAGGGCAGGTCGTGGGACGAACCGGCCATCTTCTGCATCAATCCCATACCGATGAAAGCCAGTGCTTGCTCCGGCTTGACTCCTTGGGCTGCTGCCTGAGCCATCCATTCAGGCATCGGAGCACTGTTGACAGCGTCTCCGGCGGGCATGGGTTCGGCCTGGGCAGCCTGGCTGCGAGTGGAGCTAGAAGCGGTGCGGCGGGTAGCCATGGACGTCCCTTGAACGTTGGCCGGACGGTACCGGCTCAGCCGCGATGGGCAAGGGGCAGGGGGCTTCAGGGTTAAGATCCAGCCGCAGCAAAGCCGATAAGAGGGCTAGCTGTTCGAAGGATTTTCCCTTGCCATCCCGCCTTCCCTCCCGAGACGAACTGGCGCTGCGCCGGCGTCGGGAGATGGCGCTTGGCTCAAGCACTAGTAGCGGCACCCAGATCACTGGCACCCGGGTGGGCAGCGACAGCTCGGGCGCCAGTTGTGTGATTACCACCGACAGCGAGGGCTCCCGGCTGGCACGCCAATCCAGCCATGTGCAGTCGATTGAGCTGCGCACATACGTATTTCTTGATTCGCTGCAGCCCCAGCTAGCTGCCTACATGGGCACGGTTAGCCAGGGCTTCCTGCCCATTCCCGGTGACGCCTGCTTGTGGCTGGAGGTATCGCCCGGCATGGCTGTGCACCGGGTTACCGACATAGCCCTCAAGGCCAGCACCGTGCGGCTTGGCCAGATGATCGTGGAGCGGGCCTTCGGCTCCTTGGCGCTCTACCACCGCGACCAGAGCAACGTTCTCCACTCCGGCGACGTGGTGCTCGAGGCCATCGGCAGCCGGGTGGAGCTCCGCAGCCGTTGCGAGGTCAGCTGGACCGAGATCATCCGGGCGATCACCCCTGACCACGCCGTGCTGATCAACCGTCAGAACCGGCGCGGGTCGATGATTCAAGCTGGGATGAGCATGTTTATCCTGGAAACTGAGCCCGCCGGTTACGTGCTGATCGCAGCCAATGAGGCAGAAAAATCCTCCAACATCACTGTGGTGGACGTGAAAGCCGTGGGTGCCTTCGGCCGTTTAACCCTGGCGGGGCGGGAGGGTGATGTGGAGGAGGCCGCCGCCGCCGCGATGCGGGCGATCAGTCACATCAACAACAAGGCCAGTTGAGCCAGGGGCTTGATCTGGCAATTGAGCTACTGGCAGTTGAGCTACAGGCAGTTGAGCATTAGTTGCTCAGCTCCAGCAGATGGAGCAACTTCGGGGCAAGAGCCCGTGCTGCCTTGCCGCGGCTGCCGAGCTTGGCCTTGAGGTGGGGGCCCATCAGGGCGTAGGAGCAGCCTGCCTCGCGCACGTAAAAAAGGCTGTCGTAACCAGGGCCATGACCCTGGGGAGCGCGCAATATCTGGCCGCGGCAGATCCCCTCAGCCTCGGCCCTGGTGGTGCCGGATGGATCGGCCAGGGCCATGGCGCTGCGGAAGCTGGCTCCGCGATAAAGGCTGTCACCCAGTTCTTTCAACAGACGGTGAATCCGCTCGTGGTCGGTGGGGGCGTAGCGAGCCGAAAAAATACCCGGAGCTCCATCCAGTGCATCCACCTCGATGCCTGAGTCGTCGGCGAGGGCCCAGTGGCCGGTGATGCGGGCAACAGCCTCGGCTTTGAGACGGGCATTAGCGAGGTAGGTCGCTCCGGTTTCTTCAATATCGAGACCGGGCGGCTGCGGCAGGACATCCAGCTCAACCAGCTCAAGCATCGCGCCGATTTCGGCCACCTTGTGGGGGTTGCCACTGGCGACGACCAGGATCGGCATTCAGCAGGAATCGTGGGAAGTCATTGTCCCCCAATGAGGTGTCGATGTCGGGTCCAGCTTGCAAACACCGGACTCCTGGCTGTCATTTCCTGCAGCAGACCTACGGTTGATAGATGCCTTGGCCCCCGCGTGATTGGGTTCCAGGGGTAACGGATGGACCCAAGCCTGATTCTGCAGAACCTGGTCAGCCCACCGGTGCTGTTTTTTTTCCTTGGCGTGACCGCCGTACTGGTGGGATCGGATCTGGAAATCCCAGCCCCAATCCCAAAGCTGTTCTCCCTCTATTTGTTGCTTGCCATCGGATTCAAAGGTGGCTTGGAGCTGCAGCACAGCGGCCTCGGTGGCCAGGTGCTGCCCACAATCGCCGCCGCCATGGCGATGTCGCTATTGGTGCCGCTCTACAGCTACCTGGTGCTTAAAACCAGGCTGGATGGCTTTAACGCCGCCGCCATTGCCGCCACCTACGGATCGATCAGCGCGGTGACCTTCATCACCGCCGAGAGCTTTCTGGAAACCCAGAACCTGTCCTTCGATGGCTTCATGGTGGCTGCCCTGGCCCTGATGGAATCGCCGGCCATCATTGTGGGCCTGCTGCTGGTCAAATTGGCAGCCCCTAGCCAGCAAGGTGCGGGGCCGAAAATGGGCTGGAGCTCGGTGCTGCGGGAGTCATTTTTAAATAGCTCGGTATTTCTACTGGTAGGCAGTCTGGCGATTGGCTTATTGGTTGCAGCATTCAGCCCAGCCAGCATCGACAAAATGCTGCCATTCACCGACAAACTTTTCTATGGCGCCCTCAGTTTCTTCCTGTTGGACATGGGGATCGTTGCGGCCCAGCGGATCCGAGATTTACGACAAGCGGGAGCCTTTCTGATCGGCTTTTCGGTGCTGATGCCACTTTTCAATGCCCTAGTAGGCACCCTGATCGCTCGAGGCTTGGGCCTTGGACCTGGTAATGCCCTGTTGTTTGTGGTGCTGTGCGCTAGCGCCTCCTACATCGCGGTACCAGCAGCCATGCGAATGACAGTGCCTCAGGCTAATCCCAGTTTGTATATATCGACAGCCCTGGGAGTCACCTTTCCCTTCAACATCATTGTTGGCATTCCCCTATACATGGCCATGATTAACGCCCTGCTTCCCGCTGCCGGATAAATCAATGAAACGCCTCGAACTGATCCTCAGCGAGCGGGAGTTGGACGCGGTGATCCAGGCAATGGAAACCGTGGGTGTGCCCGGTTATTCCGTCGTCAGGCACGTCACCGGCAAGGGTCCGCATGGCTCGGTGTCCGAGGGCATGGAGTTCAGCGGTCTAGGCGCCAATGCCCATGTGATCGTGTTCTGCGAAGCGGATTTGCTGAATGCACTACGTGCAGCACTTCGCCCCCTTTTGACTTACTACGGCGGAGTGGCGTACGTCACAGACGCCGAGGCCCTCTAGTTGCTGGGCAAGCAAATTTTGATCAAAACGGGAGTAACGGGGCCGAAATCACTTGCCAGCACTACAACGGCAAGCATTGCCTAACGTTTTGTGATGCACTGATCAGCCTGCCTTATCTAAAGACGACGCAACAGTGATGGTCGGTTCCGGCCAAATGGCTTGACGGGGGGTTTGGCTGCCGACCATGGTTGCGAGCGAACATTCAACCCCACCTCCACCAGGAGCAGGTAATGGCAACTGAATCCATGGGCATCGCCCTCGGCATGATCGAAACTCGGGGGCTGGTGCCCGCGATCGAGGCGGCTGACGCCATGACCAAGGCCGCCGAAGTGCGCCTTATCGGTCGTGAGTTCGTCGGTGGCGGCTACGTCACCGTGATGGTCCGCGGTGAAACCGGCGCCGTCAACGCAGCTGTGCGCGCCGGGGCCGATGCCTGCGAGCGCGTGGGCGACGGCCTTGTGGCCGCGCACATCATTGCTCGCCCCCACCGCGAAGTGGAGCCTGCCCTGGGCAACGGCAACTACGCCGGTCAGAAGGACTGAGTTGACCAACGTCTGAGGCGTTAACCAACCCATTTCCCTTACCGACCCAACCGGAGAATCATTCATGGCTAAGAAGTACGAATCCGGGGTTAAGGAGTACCGCGACACGTATTGGACTCCTGATTACATCCCCCTCGACACCGATCTGCTGGCCTGCTTCAAATGCACCGGCCAGGAAGGCGTCCCCCGCGAAGAAGTTGCCGCTGCTGTGGCCGCTGAATCCTCAACCGGCACCTGGTCCGCCGTGTGGTCCGAGCTCCTCACCGACCTCGACTTCTACAAAGGCCGTTGCTACCGCATCGAAGACGTTCCTGGCGACAAGGAAGCCTTCTATGCCTTCATTGCCTATCCCCTCGACCTGTTCGAAGAAGGCTCCATCACCAACGTGCTGACCTCCTTGGTCGGCAACGTGTTCGGCTTCAAGGCCCTGCGCCACCTGCGTCTGGAAGACATCCGCTTCCCGATGGCGTTCATCAAGACCTGCATGGGTCCCCCGAACGGCATCGTGGTTGAGCGCGACCGTATGAACAAGTACGGCCGTCCTCTCCTGGGCTGCACCATCAAGCCGAAGCTCGGCCTGAGCGGTAAGAACTATGGCCGGGTTGTCTATGAGTGCCTACGCGGCGGTCTGGACTTCACCAAGGACGACGAAAACATCAACTCCCAACCTTTCCAGCGTTGGCAGAACCGTTTCGAGTTCGTTGCTGAAGCAACCAATTTGGCGCAACAGGAAACCGGCGAGAAGAAGGGGCATTACCTCAACTGCACCGCTGCAACTCCTGAAGAGATGTATGAGCGCGCCGAGTTCGCTAAAGAACTGGGCCAGCCCATCATCATGCACGACTACATCACGGGAGGCTTCACCGCTAACACCGGTCTTGCCAAGTGGTGCCGTAAGAACGGCATGCTGCTGCACATTCACCGTGCAATGCACGCTGTGATTGACCGCCATCCCAAGCACGGTATCCACTTCCGAGTGCTGGCCAAGTGCCTGCGTCTCTCCGGTGGTGACCAGCTGCACACCGGCACGGTGGTCGGCAAGCTGGAGGGCGACCGCCAGTCGACCCTCGGCTATATCGACCAACTGCGTGAATCCTTCGTCCCCGAAGATCGCAGCCGCGGCAACTTCTTCGACCAAGACTGGGGCTCCATGGGCGGCGTGTTCGCCGTGGCTTCCGGCGGTATCCACTGCTGGCACATGCCCGCACTGGTTGCAATTTTTGGCGACGACTCGGTGCTGCAGTTCGGTGGTGGTACCCACGGTCACCCCTGGGGTTCGGCTGCTGGTGCTGCTGCTAACCGCGTAGCTCTCGAAGCCTGCGTCAAAGCCCGTAACGCCGGTCGTGAAATCGAGCGCGAAGGCCGCGACATCCTTCTGGAAGCAGCGAAGCACAGCCCTGAGCTGGCTATCGCCCTGGAGACCTGGAAGGAAATCAAGTTCGAGTTCGACACCGTCGACAAGCTCGACACCTGAAATCGCCAGTCTGAGATGGTGAGTGGGGCAGGCAACTTGCCTACTCACCTCCCAGAACGGAATATTCAGATCTAGAGATTAAATTAATCTCTACGAACGAGATTAAGAGCCTTTCATACAAGGTTCAAACATTCCATCCACACAAGGATCCCCATGCCTTTCAAGAGCACCGTGGGTGACTACCAAACAGTCGCCACCCTGGAGACATTCGGCTTCCTGCCGCCGATGACCCAGGACGAGATCTACGACCAAATCGCTTATATCATTGCCCAGGGTTGGAGCCCGCTCGTTGAGCATGTCCATCCCAGCAACTCCATGGTTACCTACTGGTCCTATTGGAAGCTGCCCTTCTTTGGCGAGAAGGATCTGGGTGTGATCGTGAACGAGCTTGAGTCTTGTCACCGCGCCTACCCCGACCACCACGTTCGCTTGGTGGGCTACGACGCTTATACCCAAAGCCAGGGTTCCTGCTTCGTGGTTTTCGAAGGACGCTGATCCCAGCCCTTCCGGGGCTCGAGCCATTGGCCTGGGCCCCAACCCCTTTCCCCTGCTGGCTAGTTCGCGCTGCGGACTGGTCGGCACCTTTTCAGATATTCCATTCGACGGGCGGACATGGCCAGCACATCCAGCCGGGAAGCAGCTTTGGAGCGCCGCAGGGCTCTCACCAACGGCGGCAAAAAAGCCGCCATCCGGTTCACCTCCGGTGCGAGCCGTGTGCGCTCGGTTGAAGACGCTCGCCCCACCCGCACAGCCGCAGCGCAGGAGTCCTCAGCATCGGTGGCCAAGGCGGCTCCAGTTGCTGCCCCGGCTGTGAACGCTCGGGCTGCTGCCTCTCACCGCAGCCTTGCTGCACCTACCGGCTCCAGCCGGACCACCCAGGCCCGTCCAATCGCAAATCCCAGTAGAGATTTGGTGCTTGCCCGACGGGAAGCCCTTTCCAAGCGCGGCAAACGTGCCGACACCTCCAGCGACCGCACTCGCACGGACCTGGCAAAAATTGCACCCATAGTCCAGGCACCTGCAGCGGAAGCCAAGTGCAAGTGCCAGGGCGAGAATGCTGCTGCACCGGCCCTTATGAGCCTCAGTAACCGCACTAGTCAAACAAGCGCAAGTAGTGGCGATCGCCGTGCCACAGCCAAGCGCCTCTCTCAACTGGATCCCAGCAGGGCCCTTGTGCTTGCCCGGAGAGAAGCTCTCTCGAAGCGTGGCAAGTCAGCTAACGCGCCCAAGAGCACAACAGCCGCTTCGGTATCCCGCCAGGGCAATCCTGATATGAGCGCCCGCGAACTTTCCCAGAAGGTGCGTGAACTGCGGGCCAAGGTTGGCAGTGCTGGTTCCAGCAGAGCCGGCGGCACCCGCCCCTCCGGCCCAAACCGCCACGGCGCCAAACAGGCAGCCGCCGCAGAAGCGCCCTGGAAGGTAGGCGTTAGCGAAACCAGCTCTGGTCAGGTGGTTACTGGAACCCAGGCAAATCGCTCAGAGAAAACCACTGGTAACGAAGCAGCTACCTGCCGCGCCATTACGGGCACCGAATATCTCGGCGCCGAGGTGTTCCAGGCCTTCTGCCAGAGCGGTCCAGTGACAAGTCAACCTGCCAAGGTGCGAGTTAGCGCCACTACCCATGGCAACCGGGTCACTGGTAATGAGGTCGGTCGCTCTGAAAAGGTGACTGGCGATGAGCCCGGTACCTGCAAGAACGTCACCGGAACCGAATACGTTTCCGCCAATCAGTCAGCAGCCTTCTGCGGCACCTCCAGCCCGAGCCCTAGCCCCCGCAAGGTTGGGCGCAGCCAGACCCAGGGAGGCCAGGCTGTATCCGGTGTGATGGTTGGTCGCTCAAGCCTTGTCACTGGTGACGAACCCGGCTCGGGTAAACAACTCACCGGCTCCCAGTACATATCCGATCAAGGCCAGGTGACCGGACGAGCTCCTACCAAGGTTGCAAGCTTGCATACCCTTCGGGGCACTGGCATCACCGGCACCCATGTGGGCCGCAGCGAGCATGTCACCGGTGATGAGCCCGGTAGCTGCCGCCTGGTAACTGGTGATGAATACGTCGGCAGCCAGCAATACGCCGATTTCTGCGGCAGCAAGCCCGAGCCGGAGGCGGCCAAGGTGGGCTTCAGCGTCACCAATCGGGCCCAGATCGTCAGCGGTACCCACACTGGCCGCTCCTCCAATGTCACCGGTGATGAGCCCGGCACCTGCAAGGTCGTAACCGGCACGCCCTACGCCGGCCTTGAGCAGGCAGGGGACTTTTGCAACAGCAAGTCCGTCGCCGAAATGCGTCAGCGCACTCCGGTGCGGGGCTCTAACCGCATGAGTGGCATACAGCCAGGCATTGGTGGTGTTCTCACCGGTGCCGGCCGCGGGGCCTGCGAAGCCGTCACCGGTACTCCCTATATAGGTGGGGATCAACTCGCCAAGGTTTGCGGTGCCGCCGCAGCCCAAGACTCCGACTTCCCCCAACCCCTGGCGGGCAGCCAGCCCTGGCAGCAATTCAGCATTCAATCCCCGGCTCGCTCAGCCCAGCTGGGGCGAGAACCAGCAGGGGCCGTAACCGGCACCAGCTACGAGCAGGGCAGCAGGATTACCGGCCCTTTTGACTTGGCCGGTGACATGGTCACCGGCACCGAGCAATTCCGCTTCGATCGTCGCGGCAGTAGCCACATCGCCCGCGGGTCCATTGAGGTTCCTGTGAGCGTTGACGAGGATGCCCGTCCAACCTCCAGGGTTACCGGCGAAGGCATCTCTGCTGGCTTGAAGATCACTGGTGATGACTGGGATCGGGGTGATCGGGTCACCGGCACGGAAGGAGTTTCAGCCCGGCGCCGCAACCCCACTCGGCCAGGCTCTAAGACCTCGATGCCCGCAGCTCTCCAGCCGAAGCGCAACGAGGAGCGTCCCGAGCCAGTCAGCCGTGTCACCGGTTCCAGCGGCAACACCACGGCCGGTTCTCTGATCACGGTTTCCGGCGGCGCCCGCGGTTGATCTCCTGATGCCCCGACGCCCTCTCGCCACTGCCTATCGCCCGCTGGCTCCTACGGCTCCCCGCCGTCGGCCCGGCACAGCTGCCGCGAGCGAGCTAGTGGCGACTGGCTTGCATCCGCTTAGCGATGGCCAGCTCAATGGGGTCCTGAGGGCCTACGAAGATCAGGTCAAAGGGGCATTTGATCGCATTGTGCCCTTGCTCAAGCGCCTTTCAGCCCTGCAGCACGAGGCTGATTTCATTGAGCAGGCCCAGCGGCTGGCCAGGGCAGAACTGGGCTTTGAGTTGCCGCTGCCCATCCTCGAGAAGGCCTGGGTAAGCCAGCTCGACATGCGCACTTTGTTCGCCTGGTGTGTATTTGAAACCTACGAACAAACTAGCGACGCCTTCTTTCAACACGACCCCTTGGGAGGCAAGCCCGGTAGTCCAGCAGCCGAAGCCTTCAATGAGTTTCTACTGTCCTGTGGATTCCACCTACTAGACGCAACCCCTTGCGCTGACGGGCGTCTAGCCCACGCCATGGCCTATGCCCTGAGAATTCCATTCAGTTCGGTGCGTCGGCGCTCCCATGCTGGTGCCCTATTTGACGTCGAAAACACGGTCAACCGCTGGGTCAAAACTGAACATCGCCGCTACCGGGAAGGTCAGCCCAATTCGGCGCACGATGACACCCGTTACCTCAAGGTGGTGCTATACCACTTCAGCTCAAAAGATCCACTGCATGAGGGCTGTGCTGCCCACGGCAGCGATGACGCCTTGGCCGCCTCCTGTGGCCTAGCCCGGCTCAAGGATTTCCAGCAGGCCGTTGAAAACAGCTTCTGCTGTGGTGCCTCAGTAGATCTGTTGCTACTCGGCATCGACACCGACACCGACACGATTCGTGTGCATGTGCCGGGCATTGATGGCAGCACCAACCTGGAGAGCTGGTTGGATGCAAAAGCGGCCTATGAGGCCACCCGCCATCTCAATGCGGTTGAGGGCCGGGCCCGCATTCAATCGCTGGTGGAGCAGGCAGCGGCCAGCAGTCCCGACCCGGGCATGGTGAAGCTGATAGCCCGCCTGATCGAGAACAACATCTCCCAGATTGACTATGTGCGTCAGTACCACCGGGGCAGCTACGGCGATGCTGGCCATGCGGAGCGCTTTATCGGTGTGGGCATAGGCTTCAAGGAGATCCATCTGCGCAACCTCACTTACTTCGCCTATATGGACACGGTGGAGGAGGGAGCACCCGATTTAGATGTAGGCATCAAGATTTTCAAGGGTTTGAACGTTTCTCGGGGCCTGCCTGTGCCAGTGGTGGTGCGCTTTGACTACAACGGCAAGGTGCCTGGGGCGAGGCAGCGAGCCATCCGCAATTGCCAGCGGGTGCAAGCAGCCATGGAAAACCGCTATCCCGAGCTATTTGAACAGGGTCTGTTGCATGCCCTGCTCACCGTGCGGGACCAAGACCGTCACACCCCAGCTGAAGCTGTAGGTTCCACCATCACATTCGCGAGCGGAGGAGGGCACTGACATGTTGATTTGCAAGGTGGTAAAACCACTGGTGTCCACTAATCGCATCCCAGATTTTGAGCACAAGCACCTGCAGGTGGTGCTCGATGGCAGCACTCAGAAAGTGGCAGTTGATGCCGTGGGCTGCGTGCCAGGCGACTGGGTGATCTGCGTCGGCAGCTCAGCTGCGCGCGAGGCCGCTGGCAGCAAGTCGTACCCGAGCGATCTAACGATCGTGGGAATCATTGACCACTGGGATCCTGATGCTGGCAAGGCGCAAGTTCCGCCAGGAGGTGCTAGCTAATGGAAATCATGCAGGTCACCGGCTCTCTGGTTTGCAGCCAGCGGGTTGCTGGATTAGATCACTCCAATCTGCGCGTGTTGCGCACCGCCAAGGGCAAGCTGAGCGTTGCGGTCGACCCAGTCGGTGCATCCCCAGGTAACTGGGTATTCACCGCCAGTGGCTCTGCGGCCCGTTTTGCTTGCGGTAATCCCGAGGTGCAGACCGATCTCACGATCGGCGGAATCATTGATTTCTGGGAGCCCGATGGCTAGGCGGCCCGGGTAGCTAGCTGCCCGAGCGACCTGTCATCACTCCAGCCCCCATACTCCTGAGCCATGGCCACCCCCACCCCTAAATCCACCACCAGCGGACCTGTTGCTGCCAAATCCGCACCCGCGGTAGCGGCAGCTAGCTCCACACCGGTGGCTGCAGAGGCGGCGGCCATTTCGACCCCACCTGCAGCGGCCCCCAAGGCCCTGCCGGCGGCGGCAGCCCAGCCCCCTGCGGCGAAAGCCGTAGCCAAGCCAGCTGCTTCGACAGCGCGCCGTGCTTCCAGCACGACTCGCCGCTCTAGCGCCAGCTCAACCGGCCCCCGTACCGGTGCCGGCAAGGGCGCCGGCACCACCCCCCCAACCACTCCTTCGCGCAGCAACGCCATGGCTCCTTCCATTCAGGGCATCGCCCTCGGCATGATCGAAACCCGTGGCCTGGTGCCGGCGATCGAAGCCGCAGACGCCATGACCAAGGCCGCTGAAGTGACCCTGATCGCCCGTGAGTTCGTTGGCGGCGGCTACGTCACCGTGATGGTGCGTGGCGAAACAGGTGCTGTGAATGCAGCAGTGCGTGCCGGCGCTGATGCCTGTGAGCGCGTCGGTGACGGCCTGGTTGCTGCCCACATCATCGCCCGTCCCCACAGCGAAGTTGAGCCTGCCCTTATCGCGACTGCTGCCACCCGTCGCCTCTGATGGCCATGGGCGCCGTTCATCCGCGCGTCCTGGGTTACCTCGGCCGCGCCCTGAGCTTGGAATTTTCCGCAGTTCAGCAGTACATGACCCAGGCCTCCCTAGTGGAGCTCTGGGGAGATGTTGATTCGGCTACCCGGTTTCGACGCGAAACGGTGGAAGAAATGCAGCATGCTGAACGCCTCGTGCAGCGCATGCTTGCTCTGGGGGTGGCTCCTGCCGCATCCCAGTTGAGGCCCGTTGCCCATGCCGCCGATCTAGTCGGATTGCTCCGGCTCAATTTGGCCCTCGAAAACGACCTGATCCATCACTACGCCGAGGCAGTTCGCTTTTGCGTTTTGGTGGGTGATGGCGCTAACGAAGCCCTGTTCAGGAGTCTCTGGAAAGAAGAACAGCACCACGGCGAAGACCTGGGGGCCTGGCTGCGCAGCCTTGGCTCCAGCCCCAACCCCTTGATGGACCGGGCCACCTTCTGAGCCGACTAACGCCCATCCCCCCTTGTTCGCCCCACCCCTGCCACTTTCGATCCAGCTGGCCTGGTTGATCCCCCTCTATGGGTTCAGCGGCATGGTTTTGTCCCTGCCGTGGGCTGCTGGCTGGATCAAGCGTCACGGTCCTCGCCCTGCGGCCTATCTCAACCTGATCGTCACGCTGCTGGCGGTGGTGCATGGCACCTTGATCCTGCAGCAGGTATGGCTGCTCGGTCCTCAGCACATCGAGATCCCTTGGTTTCAGGCTGCCGATCTCGACCTGCGCATTGGCTTCGACTTATCCCTGACCAATCTGGCCGCCCTTGAGCTGGTGACCGGACTGAGCTTGGTGGGTCAGGTATTTGCCCTGGGCTACCTGGATAAGGAGTGGGCCCTGGCCAGGTTTTATGCCTTGGTGGGCTTCTTTGAAGGCGCCCTTGCCGGAGTTGTACTGAGCAGCAATCTGTTCATGAGCTATTTCCTGTTGGAAATGCTCACTCTTTCCACCTATCTGCTGGTGGGGTTCTGGTACGCCCAACCACTGGTCGTTACGGCGGCCAGAGACGCCTTTTTGACCAAGCGGGTTGGCGATGTATTACTGCTGATGGGCGTAGTCGCTCTCTCAGCCTGGGCTGGCTCGATGGAATTCGACGACCTTTATGTGTGGGCAGCTGAATCCCATGCCAGTGGTTCGCTGACCCCGCTTGCGGGCACCCTGCTCGGGCTGGGCCTGATTGCTGGACCCATGGGTAAGTGCGCCCAGTTCCCGATGCACCTCTGGCTTGATGAGGCCATGGAGGGTCCAAACCCAGCCTCAATTCTGCGCAACTCCGTAGTCGTTACCGCTGGAGCCCTTGTGCTGCTCAAGGTGATGCCGCTGCTGCGGTTTTCACCGCTGGCGGTTGATGTGTTGCTGGTGGTGGGCACAATCAGCGCCTTGGCTGGCGCCTTGGTGGCGATCGCCCAAGTGGATATCAAGCGGGCCTTCTCCTACTCCACAACCTCCTATCTGGGCCTGGTATTCATTGCAATCGCCCTGCAACAGCCGGCTATTGCCCTGTTGCTGTTGTTTGCCCATGGCCTCGCCAAGGCCCTGCTGTTCATGAGTGTGGGCAGCGTTATTGCCACCACCAACTGCCAGGACCTCACCGAGCTGGGTGGCCTGGGCTCCCGCATGCCTGCCACCACTACCGCCTACCTAGTGGGGGGAGCGGGCCTGGTGGGTTTGCTGCCCCTTGGCTGCTTCTGGTGCTTCGGCCTGCTGGTGGAGGCGCTAGGCCGCACTGCACCATTTTTTGCTGCTGTTGTGCTGATCACCAATGCCCTAACAGCCTTCAACCTCACCCGGGTATTCCGGCAGGTGTTTATGGGAGCGCCCCTGCCAAAAACCAAGCGGGCCCCTGAGGTCAACTGGCTGATGGCCCTACCAATGGTGAGTCTGACCGTGCTGGTAGCCCTCCTGCCAGCCTTGATGGCACGGATAGATTCGGTGCCGGGCCTTGCCTCCTTCCCCCTGCCCCTCGCCACTGCTGTGGTGGCAAGCGGCGTGGCAGGAGTAATAGGCGGCTGCCTGGCGCCCCTGCACAAGTTCTGGTCCCGATCGATGTTCCAGCCCCTGCGGTTGCTCCAGGATCTGCTGGCCTACGACTTTTACACCGAGCGCATCTACAGGGTGACGATTGTGGCGGCGGTGGCTGGCCTGGCACGATTTAGCAACTGGATCGACCAGGCCCTGGTAAGTGGCTTTGTTAATGGCATCGGCAGGCTTTCCCTGGCGAGCGCCGAAGGGCTGAAGCTCTCGGTGAGCGGCCAGCTGCAGACCTACGTCCTAACGGTCCTATTGGCGATTGTGCTGCTGCTCACCTCGCTGCAGTGGTTGCACGGATGAGGAGCGCCTGATGCTGAGCCTGCTGCTACTTATTCCTCTGCTGGGTGCTCTTGCCTTGGCCCTATGGCCCGGCAACCCCTCGCCCGGACGTATGCGCACCGTGGCCCTGGTGGTGTTGGGCCTGCAATTGATTTGGAGCCTGCTGGTGCTGCTCCGCTTCGACACAGGCCTCAGTGGCATGCAGCTGCAGGAGTCATTTGTCTGGGTAGGCAGCATCGGCCTCGACTACCGGCTCGGGGTCGATGGCTTGTCAATGCCGCTGGTGCTGATCAATTGTGCCCTCACCTTGGTTTCAGCGATCTGCACCCGGGACATCAACCAGCGGCCCCGCATCTACTTCGCCCTGTTGCTGGTTATCAGTGGAGCGGTCAACGGTGCGTTCTTAGCCGAAAACCTGCTGCTGTTTTTCCTGTTCTATGAGCTGGAGCTGATCCCGCTCTGGTTTCTGATCAGCATCTGGGGTGGCGCCAACCGGGCCTACGCGGCCACAAAGTTTCTGATTTTTACAGCGGTGTCGGGGATGCTGATTCTCGGCGCCTTCCTAGGCCTGGCCCTATTAACCGGCAGTGTGGATTTCAGCCTCACCCCTGTCACCAGTGAAAGGCTGGCGATGGGAGGACAGCTGGTGCTGCTCGGCGCACTGCTGGTGGGATTCGGCATCAAGGTGCCCCTATTCCCCTTCCACAACTGGCTGCCCGATGCCCACACCCAGGCATCTACTCCAGTGTCAGTGCTGCTGGCAGGGGTGCTGCTCAAGCTGGGTACCTACGGTTTGCTGCGCTTCTGCATGGGTCTTTTCCCGGAGGCCTGGGCCCTGCTGGCGCCAGGATTGGCCATCTGGGCAGCCGTTTCTGTGCTGTTTGGCTCCCTGGCAGCGATCGCCCAGCAGGACATGAAGCGGATGGTTGCCTATAGCTCCGTGGGTCACATGGGCTACATCCTGCTAGCTGCTGCGGCTGCCACACCGGTAGCCCTGCTCGGGGCGGTCTTCCAGATGGTTAGCCACGGCCTGATTTCAGCCCTGCTATTTCTGCTGGTGGGCATTGTGTATCGCAAGACGGGCACCCGGGATCTTTCGGTGCTGCATGGTCTGCTCAACCCTGAACGGGGTCTGCCTTTCACAGGCACGCTGATG
The DNA here is from genome assembly GCF_024345395.1 of Cyanobium sp. Tous-M-B4. NCBI lineage: Bacteria > Bacillati > Cyanobacteriota > Cyanophyceae > Synechococcales > Prochlorococcaceae > Cyanobium > Cyanobium sp. Tous-M-B4. Next base: position 100,587 of record NZ_JAGQBA010000005.1, read on the forward strand.
ATTTTGGGGGTGATGGCCAGTGCCGGTATGCCTGGCATGGCCGGCTTCATTTCGGAGTTCATGGTGTTCCGCGGCAGCATCACAGCCTTCCCCCTGGCGACCTTGCTTTCAATGGTTGGTTCGGGCCTTACGGCGGTTTATTTTCTATTGCTGGTTAATCGCGCCTTCTTTGGCCGCCTGGCAGTGACGCCTACCACCGACTCGGTGGCCGACGGTCGCCTCGATGTGCGCTTGGCCGCCGTGGCGCCCCGCGAAACCATCCCGGCAATGGGTCTGGCCTTTGCCGTAGTGGCCATCGGGCTGCTGCCCTCGGGCCTCGGCAAGTTGAGTGAGGCTGCCTCCACCTCCATGGCCCAACTGCCAGCTCTGGTGGCGGCAATGCAACTAGCTGCCCTGCATCCGTGGGGGGTGGGCTGATGCCAATCATCTCGGCCGAACTTGTCCACGCTGGGGGTAGGCCTGCTGCCCTAGAACTCGAACAGCAGCTACTCAGCGGCCACACCCTGCTCAGCGAATCCGCAGACCACCTAATCGAGGTGGTGGATGTGCTCAAGAGCTACGGAGAGGTGCTGGATGCTTACAGCATCAACCTGATCTTCCAAGCCGAGCAGCAGTTCCTGCTGCCTTTTCCACTGTTCAAATACCTTGACGGTGACAAAAATCCGGCCAAGATTTGGCGCCACCTAATCCACGACCGGATCAACTTCGAATACGCCGAATACTGCATGAAGGCCATGCTCTGGCATGGCACCGGCGGACTTGATGCCTATCTGGATTCCGATGCGTTTGCGGCTAACTGCGCAGCGATCATTCGCCGCAAGACCCGACTTGATCCCTTGCTGGCCTTGCTTAATCCCCTGTTCAAGGGCTTCCTGCCCGAGCTGATTCGTAGCGCGGCCACTACCCACGCCCTTGGTCAGTTTTGGAGGGTCATGAGCGATCTTTTCATCGATCTGGCCGTGGCTGAGGCAGATGGCAGGGTGGGGTCTATTGAAGCTGTAGTCGAATTCATCAAGGACGGACTTGTCGCCGCCGCTGCTAACCCGATCACCTACGGAGTGGAGGTTGACGGCGAACACTTCTGGGTGCTGCCTCCGGAGGCCGGTCTCACCTTCCTGGTGGATGTGGCAGTGCCCTACGTGGAGGCTGTATTTCTGCGGGGCATGCCGTTTCTGGGCACGGTTAGCTTCAATGCCCAGGCCCAGCAGATCTCACCGGATCAGGCGCAGTTTGCCTATGGCGCCCTATTTGCCGACCCCCTACCGAGCATGGGCGCCGGCATTCCACCCAGCCTGCTGATGCAAGACATGTTCCGGCATCTGCCGGAGCGGTTGCACCAGTGGTATCGCGAGCGCACTCGGGGGGAGGGAGATGTGCGGGTGAAAATCTGCATGAGCTTCCAGAAGTCGATGTTTTGTGTCACCAATGCGGCGATACGTGGCACCTTCCCCCAGCCGCTCAACAGCAGCGAACCAGCAGCCCAGGCAGCAAATCGCGCCTATGCCGCCGCCTGGGCTGCCCGGCTGGCCACTGCCCGTACAGATTGCCTGGACTGAGCTTGCCTTGACTGATCCTGCCTTGGCTAAGCCGCCCAAAATGACCTGTTCTAGCTTCAAGTAATGGACCAACCCTGGACCCCGCGCCCCAAACCCGAGCAGGCCGAAAGGCTTGAGCGGCGTGTTGAATTCAGCGACTACGCCACCACCAGAGACTTTCTGGAGCGGCTCAATGCCCTCTGCGAGGCTGAGCAACGCTTCCCCGATATCAGCTTCGGGCGTACCTACGTGAACCTGACGCTGCGTGCCGAAACCGAAGACGGCCCAATCGAAGCAGCGGACTGGGCCTTCACAGCAGCCATTGATGCTCTGGTCTGTTGACACTCCCAGCCCCGGGCAACGACACGGTGATTGATCTTCAGGCGGCCTATGAAGGAGCCGGCATTCAGGCGATGCTCGATCAACTCGACCTGGAGCTGATCGGCCTACGGCCGGTGAAGGCGCGCATCCGAGAAATCGCTGCCTTACTGGTGGTCGACAGGGCCAGGCAGCAGGTGGGGCTAGAGACCAAGCCGCCAAGCCTGCACATGTCATTTACGGGGCGACCGGGCACGGGCAAAACCACAGTTGCCGCCAGGATGAGCAAAATCCTGCACGGCCTCGGCTACGTGCGTAAAGGCCATGTGGTGACCGCTACGCGCGACGATCTGGTGGGGCAATACATCGGCCACACCGCGCCAAAAACTCGGGAGATGCTCAAGAAGGCAATGGGCGGTGTGCTGTTCATCGATGAGGCTTATTACCTCTATCGACCAGAAAATGAAAGGGATTACGGCGCCGAAGCCATCGAAATCTTGCTGCAGGTGATGGAGAGCAATCGCGACGACTTGGTAGTAATTTTTGCGGGCTATAAGGAGCGAATGGATATTTTTTATCAATCTAATCCAGGGCTCTCGTCCCGGGTGGCAAACCATATTGATTTTCCTGACTACAGCGCCGAGGAACTGCTTGCTATTGCCCAATTGGTGCTAGCTGCCGAGAACTACCGCTTCAGCGAGGAGGCCACTGCAGCCTTCGCCGACTACATCCACCGGCGTATGCAGCTGCCCTTCTTCGCCAATGCTCGCTCGATCCGTAACGCCATCGATAGAGCCCGGATGCGCCAGGCCAACCGCCTATTCAGCCGCCTCGGCAGCCCCCTAACCAAACTCGATCTGATGACGATCGAGGCTGAAGACATCACGGCCAGCCGTGTATTTGACGGTGAAGTAGAGGGACTAGACCCATCTCGTCCCCTCACCTAAACTTGAGTCTGATTTGATCGCCCCATGTCCCTGACACGCCGTACCGCAGCCGGATTCGCCCTGGGAGTTGCCCTTTGGGGCGGCAGCGCCGTCGCTGCCCCCACCTGCACCTTTCTGCAACCGATTGGGGGAAATGGCAGCTCACCGATCGTGTCCAAGTCGGTCGGACGGGGCAAATTGATCGGTAAGACCAACTGGAACACCGATTTCTTCATCACCCAGCCGTACACCAGCTTCAAGTTTTTCTTCACGGCTAACTCCTCAGATGCCCAAGCCCAATACCCAGTGGAGGGCAATATGAAGTTCAGCGATGGCTCAAGTCTGCAGATGTTCAATACTCTGATGAATCCGCCGATGGGCACAGGCAAAATGTTTGGCCCCTTTGCAAGCGTGCCCGGCAAGCAGGCAACCCAAATGAATTTCAAGGTAGGGGCAAGCAATGATCCCGCTGCCCTGGGATTCAGTTATAGGATTTCAGTGCAGGGTTGCCGCTGAATTCAATGTAATTAAGCAAGTGTTTAACGACGCTTGCGGGAATCAATCTGCAGCAGGTCTCGCACCTGCTGCACCTGGCGCGAAAGGACCGGATCACTATTGAGTTTGCGGTCTATTTGCTCAACGGCATACATAACCGTGGAGTGGTCCTTGCCACCAAAAGCTTCACCGATGCGCGGCAGGCTCAAATTGGTGCTCTGGCGCATCAAATACATCCCCACCTGGCGGGCCTGGCTGACTGCTCGCTTGCGGCTAGCGCTGCGCATTTCTTCGACGCCTACACCGAACACCTCGGCGACCTTCTCGATTACCTGGACCGGCTTTACCTCCACATCGCTACCACCGGGATCGAGCATGGGGGCCACCGATTCCACCGTCATCGGCAGGCCTGTGATCGAGGCGAAGGCCACCGCCCGGGTGAGAGCCCCCTCGAGCTCACGGATGTTGGAGGTGAAACGGCCAGCGATGAACTGGATCAGGTCACGGGGCAGCACCATCTGTTCCTGCTCTGCCTTCTTGTGCAGGATCGCCATGCGGGTTTCCAGATCCGGAACCTGGATGTCGGCAATGAGGCCCATCGAGAAGCGGGAAATCAGCCGCTCCTGCAGCCGGGGGATCTGGCTGGGGGGGCGATCGGAGGCAATCACGATTTGGCGGCCCGCCTCGTGCAGGGCGTTGAAGGTGTGGAAAAACTCCTCCTGGGTGTATTCCTTGCCCTCAATGAACTGTATGTCGTCCACCAGGATCAGATCGGCGGCGCGGTAGCGGTCGCGGAAGGCCTGCATGCCGTCCTTGCGGATCGCCTGGATCAGGTCGTTGGTGAAGGTTTCGGTGCTCACATAAAACACCCGCGCATCGGGGTTGATCTCCAGCCGGTAGTGGCCGATCGCCTGCATCAAGTGGGTTTTGCCTAGCCCCACGCCACCGCACAGGAACAGGGGGTTGAACTCCCGGCCCGGTGCTTCGGCTACCGCCAGGGCCGCAGCGTGGGCCATGCGGCTGTTGGGTCCCACTACGAAGCGGTTGAACACGTAGCGGGGGTTGAGGCCCGGCGCCAATTTGCGGGGGGTCTCGCCCGTAGCCCGTGGCGCGGCATCACGTTTGTCGACAGCCACGGGGGCCACGGCCGCCACCGCAGCACTGGCGGACGCCGCAATGACGTCATCACCGCTGGCTGCGGAAACCCGAACCTGAACCGGCCTGCCGGCGATCTCACTGGCAACCGCCTCGATCGTGCCGAGGTAGTTCTTGCGCAGCCAGCCACAGGCAAAGCTGTTGGGGGCCTCAAGCTGCAGCTGGCCGGCCTCAAATCCTTGACAGCGAGCCGGTCGTATCCAGGTCTCAAAGGTTGGCTTGCTGAGGTTGGCCTGCAGGGCCTGCTGAACCTGGTGCCACAGCTCCTCTCCCTGCTGCACCGAATTCCGCCGTCTCGAAGGAGTCGAATCTACGCATGGTTGCGCAGCAGGGCCGTCTTTAATGAAACGGATTCAGACCTGGCCCAGTTCCATCCCCATGCTCCGCCTCCCCCCCTGCCGTCGAGCTGCGCTGATCGCCCCTGCAGCGCTGCTGCTGGTGGGCTGCAGCCAAGGGCTGCCTGGGCTTCCTGGCCGCCAGAGCACCCAGATACCGATCAGTGATGCGCCCCCAACGCCGCCGCTGCAGCAGGGCAACACCCTGATCGTTGATGCGGTTGCCAAGGTGGGGCCAGCCGTTGTGCGAATCGACACAGTCAAGCGGGTGGTGAACCCCCTGGGCGGCCTGTTCGGCCGCGGGCCCACGATTCAGCAGCAGCAGGGCCAGGGCTCGGGCTTCATTACTCGTTCTGACGGGGTGTTGCTCACCAATGCCCACGTGGTGGAAGGAGCCAGTGAAGTGACCGTGACCCTGCCCGATGGCCGCACCTTCACCGGCAAGGTGCTCGGTAGCGATCCGCTAACCGATGTGGCGGTGGTGAAGGTGGTGGCCTCCAAGCTGCCGGTGGCTCCACTGGGCGATTCCGCCAAAGTGCGCCCGGGCGAATGGGCCATCGCCATTGGCAATCCGCTGGGCCTCGATAACACCGTCACAGCTGGAATCATCAGCGCCATTCAGCGCACCAATGCGGTGGGTGAGGGCCAGCGCGTGCCCTACATCCAGACCGACGCCGCCGTGAATCCCGGCAACAGTGGCGGCCCCCTAATCAATGATCGGGGTCAGGTGATCGGCATCAATACAGCGATCCGTCAGGCCCCAGGCGCCGGCCTGAGTTTTGCGATCCCAATCAACGTTGCTCGCCAGATCGCCGCCCAGATCCTCGAGAAGGGCTCCGTCAGCCACCCATACATCGGCGTACGCCTGCAGGCCCTAACGCCCCAGTTGGTTAGAGAGATCAACGCCAGCACCGATGAATGCCGGCTTCCCGAGGTGAATGGGGTGGTGGTGGTGGAGGTGATGCCCGGCAGCCCAGCCGCCGAGGGTGGCCTCAAGCCCTGCGACCTGATCGACCAGGTGGGAGGCAAGGCCGTAAAGAACCCCTCCGAGGTGCAGCTGGCAGTGGACCAGGGCCGGGTGGGTCAGCCTCTGGCCGTATCCCTGCGGCGCGGCGACGGGCGGCTGACCCTGCAGCTCAAGCCAGCGGAACTGCCCCGCCAGGGGTGAGCGCTACCTGCAGCCGCCAGCTGATCGTGATGGCCCGCTGGCCGGCTCCGGGGCGTTGCAAGCGACGCTTGGCCCGAGAGCTTGGTGCAGCCAGGGCCGCCCAAATCCAGGCGCGGCTAACAGTGCACACCCTAGCGGCGGCTAGGGAAGCCCGCCAGGTTCACGGCCTTGAACTGGTGCTTGCCGTTGAGGGCTTGGGTAGCCGCGCCGCCAGGCGTTGGGGCCAGGCGCAGGGGGCGGATAGAACCGTGCTGCAGGGGCGAGGGGCTCTGGGATTGCGTATGCAGCGCCAGTTTCAGCGCGCCGCCAGGGAAGGGGCCAGCCAGGTGGTGCTGATAGGCAGCGACCTGCCCCAGCTCGAAGCCAGCGACCTGTCAGCCGCCTTTACATCCCTTGGGCACCGCCATGGGGTGTTGGGCCCGGCCCAAGATGGGGGCTACTGGCTGATTGGCTTGCGGCGTCCCGACCCGGAGCTGCTCGCCGGCATCGCCTGGGGGAGCGCGCAGGTGCTTGAGCAAACCCTGGCGGCAATGGCGCGGCGGGGCCTGGAGCCGGAACTGCTAACCCGCCGCGGGGACCTCGACTGGGCCAGGGACTTGCTGCCATGGCGCTGATCACCCCAACCACCATTACCCCAACACTCTCCGTGGTGATTGCGGCCCGCAATGAGGCGCTGCGGCTGCCACTTTTGCTTGCCGATCTGGCGGCGGGGTGGGAATTGCTGAAGGAGATTGTGGTGGTGGATGGCAGCAGCGCCGATGCCAGCGCCCGGGTGGCGGCCCTAGCTGGTGCCCAGGTGCTGGCCAGCCCCCCCGGCCGGGGGAGGCAGTTTGGTCTGGGAGTTGAAAGCAGCGGCGGCTCCTGGCTTCTGCTGCTGCATGCCGATGCCCGCCTTCCAGAGCGCTGGCAGCAGGCCGTGGCACGGGCCATCGACCTCAATGGGCCAAAACAAATCGATGCGGCCTGGTATTTCGACCTGAAGATCGCTGGTACTGGCCCTGGCCTGCGGCTGGTGGAGGTGGGTGTAGCACTACGCAGCCGCTGGCGGCAGCTGCCCTATGGAGACCAGGGCCTGCTGCTGCCCCGATCGCTGCTGCAGCGGGCAGGGGGCCTGCAGCCCTTACCCCTGATGGAAGACCTGGAGCTGGCGCTGCGGCTGCGGCGCCACTGCCGGCTACGGCCGCTGGGTGCCCAGCTGAGGGTTGACGGTCGCCGCTGGCAGCAGCTGGGCGTATGGCAGACGGCACTTAGCAACGCCCAGCTGCGGCGGGCCTGGCGGCGGGGCGGCAGTGCCGAGGAGCTGGCTAGTCGCTACTACGAAGGGGGGTCATAGAAGCCGGCGCTAAGGCGAATACCAGAAGGCGCAACGGCGTTGCAGCGGCTCAAGCTCCCAGCCCTGGGCGACATAAAAGGCCACCACCTCTGGGTCGGCAAACAGGCTGACCCGATCCACTTCCATCGAGCGCAGCTGATCGAGGACGTAAACCATCAACTGCTTGCCCAGCCCAGCCCCCTGATAGAGGGGATGTACTGCCACGTCCCAGACAGTGGCCTCGACGACGCCATCGCCGGTGCAGCGGGCAAAGCCCACCAGCTTGGGCATCCGGGCGTCGTGGCGCCACAGCCCCACCCGCAGCAAGCTGTGCTGCAGGGCTTTGCGCACGCGGCGCAGTGGCCGGCGGCTCCAGCCCACGGCATCGCAGAGCCGCTCAAGCTCGAACAAATCGATTTCCCGCTCGCGGCTGAGCACCAGGCTGAGCTGGGAATTGGGCGTGGGGCAGAGCCGGTGCTGGTCCCCGTAGAGGCTGGTGAGGAGCTCGGCCGAAGCCACAGGGGCGGGTGCAACGCAATGGAACGATCCTGCCCGATGGTCGTTCGAGCTGCGATCGCTGCGCCAGCCTGGGGGGCCTGGATTGCCGAGCGCTGGTGCCCCAAGCCCCCTCCCCCCTGCTGGTGGCACTACACGGCTGGCTGCTGGCCGGCAGGCTGTGGACGCCCCTAGCTGCCGCCCTGGCACCACGCTGGGAGATGTGGAGTCCGGATTTACCCGGCTTCGGCCAGCGGCCCAGGCCCCGGGGGCTGCAGCCAAACCTGGCCAGCTATGGCCGCTGGCTAGCAGCAGCGGCCCAGGAGCAGGCGGGCGGCAGACCAATAGTGCTGCTGGGCCATTCGCTCGGGGGCAGCGTCGCCCTTCATGCGGCGCCCCTACTGGGCGAGCAACTGGTGGGCTTGATCCAGATCGCCGCTGGCGGTGGTGTGTATCAGCCGCGAGCCTTTGCCCAGGTGCGCCGCGGCGGCGCCCTGTTTTTGCGCTGGCGGCCTGGCTGGCTGGCGGAGCTGCCGGGCAGCGATCCGGTGCGCAGCCCCCTGCTCGCCGAGCGCCGGGCTGCCCAGGGCCTGCTGGCCTGCAGCACCGGCCGAGGGGCGGTGCGCCAGCTGCCCCAGCTCACCGCATGCCTGCAGGTGCCAAGCCTGTGGATTGCAGGCGAACGCGATCAGGTGATGGCATCTCGCTACGTGCGCCATCTGGCCGGTTACGCCCGACAGCACGAGTTCATCGAGCTGGCTGGAGCTGGCCACCTGCCGATGGGACAGATGCCGGAGCAACTGGCGGCACCGATTCAGCAGTGGCTGAGCCGGTTGTCAAGCAGCCAGTCGCCAGGGTCTGAAGATTGATTCAGAGCGCCGCCAGGCCCCGCTCCTGTAGGTCGGCCAGCTGGGCATAGACACCCCCCGCCAGGCGCAACTCGCTGTGGCTGCCCTGCTCAATCAAGTGCCCCTTGCGCAACACCAAGATGCGATCTGCTGCCTCCACAGTGGCAAGGCGGTGGGCAATCACTATGGCGGTGCGCTGTTGCAGCAGCCGCGAAAGGTCGCGCTGCAGGGTGGCCTCTGTGGAGGGATCCATAAAGGCTGTGGCCTCATCCATCACCAGCACTGAGGGATCGCGGATTGCCACCCGGGCTACCGATAAAAGCTGGCGCTCACCGGAGGAGAGGTTGCCGCCGCGCTCACGCAGCTCGGTGGCCAGCCCATCAGGCAGGCGCCGTAGCAGGGGCTCTAGGCCCAGCTCAGTGCAGATCTGATGCAGGGCTTCGCTGCTGATCGGAGCGTCGAGGCGCAGGTTGTCAGCCACATTGCCGCTGAACAGGAAGGTGTCCTGCAGGACCACCCCAAGGCGCTGGCGCAGGGTGGGAATCGGCAATTGGCGAATGTCGATGCCATCGAGCAGGATCCGGCCGCGCTGGGGCTCATAGAGCCGGCACAACAGCCGGATCACGGTGGTTTTGCCTGAGCCGGTAGGGCCTACAAGGGCCACGTGTTCACCGGGAGCAATGCGAAAGGAAAGATCGGTGAGGATCGGGTCGTCTTCTCGATAGGCAAACGACACGTTCTCGAAGATCACTTCACCAGCACTGGACCGCTTAGTGCCGCTCTGAATGGCTGCAGCAGAGCGTTCACTAGCGGGTAGATCAGCGATCTCGATCGGTTGCTCGAGCAGCTCGCCGATGCGTTCAACTGCGGTGAGGCCCCCCTGGATCTGGGTGAAGCGCTCCGCCAGCTGGCGCAGGGGATCAAACAACCGCTGGGAATAAAGGATGAAGGTGGTGAGGGTGCCTAGGCCCATGGCACTGCCGAGCACCATCCAGCCGCCCAGGGCAAGCACCACGGCCACGGCGCTCAGGGCCACCCATTCGATGAAGGCCGAGATGGCGCTATCAAATAGAATTGTGCCGTTGACGGCCTCGCGATAGGCGGCGGTGACCTGGGAGAAACGGGCGCTGTTGGTGGCCTCGCGGCGGAACATCTGCACCACCTCCAAGCCCTGGAGGTTTTCCTGCAGATCGGCGTTGAGCTGGCTGAGCTCCTCACGCACCCGGTAGTTGGCTTTACGGAAGCGACCCTGCAACCAAAGGATGCCAAGCACCACCGGCACCTGGCTGACCAGCAGCAACAGGCCAAGTCGCCATTCGATCGAGATCATCGTGACAGCGATCACCAGCAAAGTGACCATGTCGGCCAGCACACCTACGGCGCCGCTGCCAAATACCTCGGCTAGGGCATCGACATCACTGGTGAGCCGGGTGAGCAGCTTGCCAACGGGGGTTCGGTCGTGGAAGCGCAGCGACAGCGCCATGGCGTGGGCAAACAGGTCGTCGCGGATGCGGGCGGTGAGCCGCTGGCCAACAGCCTGAACGTTGAAGGTTTGGATGCCCTGCAGGCCAAGACGCAGCAACACCGCACCAAGCAGCATCAGCACCAGCAGGCGCAGGGCATCTGGCACCGCCATGCCATCAAGCCAGCCCAGGGTGGGCTCGCGCCTCAGCACGGCGATCGCCTGGCCCACCAGCAGGGGCTGCACTGCAGCGGCGAAGGCCACCGGGATCAGCAGCAGCAGGGTGAGGCCCAGGCGGCGGCGGTCCCGGCCGAGGTAGGGCAGCAGGCGGGCTAGGCGTTGCCGGTCGAGGCCTGCCATCAGCGACCTCGGGGGGTGGCAACCAGAGCGATGCGGTCGACGATTCCCTGTAGGGGACCGTCGTCGAGTCGCAGGGCTAAGGGGTGGCCCACCAGCCTGGCGGTGGAGTGGAAAAGATCTTCAATGGCGATCAGGCCGTTTTCATCCAGGGTGCGACCGGTGGCCACCAGATCGACGATCGCTTCACTCATGCCGGTAATCGGTCCCAGCTCCACCGATCCAGCCAGATGGATCAACTCCACCGGTAGGTCGAGGGCATCAAAGAAGGCCTGGGCGCATCCGGTGAATTTGCTAGCAATGCGGCAGTGGGCGGGCAGCTCGGAAGCGCGGCGATAGCCACTACTTGCCTTGACCGCCACGCTCATGCGGCAACCACCGAAACCCAGATCGAGCAGCTGGGCCACCGGCAGCTGGTGTTCGCGGATCACGTCGTAGCCCACCACGCCGAGCTGGGCCTGGCCGTAGGCCACATAGACGGGCACATCAGCATTGCGCACCAGCAGGGCCCGGGCCTGACCGCAGGCGCTGGGCACCATCAATTGCCGATTGCCGGGCTCAAGTAGGCCAGCAAAATCGAGGCCAGCGGCCGCAAAGCGAGCCACCGAATCCTTAAGCAGGGCACCTTTAGCGAGGGCGACGGTGATCATGCCGGGGCTGCAGCGGTGATCATGGAAAGGCGCCACAAACTGGACTTTAACGATGCAGCAACTCAGCGTCGGGCTGATTCCGGTACTGCGCGACAACTACATATTTCTGCTGCAACGCCTCGGCCAGGCGGTGGTGGTCGATCCTGCGGTGGCAGAGCCAGTGATCGCTGCCCTCGAGCAGCAGGGGCTGGAGCTGGTGGCAATCCTGCACACCCACCACCACAGCGACCACATCGGCGGCACCCCCGGCCTGCTGGCCCGCTGGCCCAAGGCGGCGGTGCTGGCCAGCCGCGACGACCTGCAGCGAATTCCGTTGCAAACCAAGGGGGTGGGCGATGGCGACAGCTTTGAGTTGCTGGGTGAGCCAGTGCAGGTGATCGCCGTGCCTGGGCATACCCGCGCCCACATCGCCTACTACCTGCCCGCTTCCGGGCACCTGTTCTGCGGCGACACCCTGTTTGCTGGCGGTTGCGGGCGTTTGTTTGAGGGCAGCGCCGCCGAAATGCATGCATCGCTGCAGCGGCTGGCCCAGCTACCGGCAGCCACCAAGGTGTGGTGCGCCCACGAATACACCCAAGCCAATTTGGGCTGGGCTGCCGCTGTGGTGCCAGCCAGCGATCCCTGTGCCGGTGCTATCGAGGCGCGGCTGGTGGCGGTTGCGGCGGCGCGGGCCCGGGGCGAAGCCACCATCCCTAGCAGCGTGGAGCTGGAGCGAGCCACCAATTTGTTTGTGCGAGCCAGCAGCCCGGAACAGTTGGCCGAGCTGCGGCGAAGCAAGGATCACTGGCCCAGCTAGGTCGGCTGGGCAGGGGGGGCAACCTGCAAGGCCTGCTGGGATGGGAAGAGCACGCCGGGGGCTCCCGGGCGCAGGGCTAGCCGGCAGCGTTGGCCACGGCTGTATTCGGCCTCCAAAGGCAAGCGCAGCCGCAGTTTCAGATCACCGAGCTGGACTCGATAGAGCCATTCACGACCCAGGAATTCGCGACCCTGCACCCAGGCCTCGCCCTCCGCATCTGGATGGAGGGCAATCGCCTCCGGACTGACCAGCACCTCCTCGCCATCGCCTGCCGCTCCCCCTTGGGGCAGCAGGGTGGAGCCGGCAGTGGCGAGCAGGCTGCCTAGAGCTGTGATCACTTGATCACCACACCGCTGGGCCGGCAGCAGGTTGCCTTGGAGCACAAAGCGGCCCACAAAGGAGCTTGCGGGGTGCTGCACTAAGTGCCTGGGGCTGGCGCATTGGTGCAGCACCCCATCGCGCAACACCGCCACCCGATCGCAGATGGCGAGTGCTTCTTCGGGATCGTGGGTAACGATCAGGCCGCTGGCACCACAGCGCGAAAGCACGGCAGGCAGCTCGCTGCGCAGCCGCAGGCGCACCTCCACGTCGAGGTTCGAGAAGGGTTCATCGAGGAGCACCACGGAGGGGCCCGGCGCCAGGGCCCGGGCCAATGCGAGCCGTTGGCGCTGGCCGCCCGAAAGCTCGTGGGGATAGCGGCCCTCCAAGCCATTGAGCCCGAGCAGCTCCAACAACCAATTGGCCCGGCTGCTGTCCTGACCGCGCCGCAGGCCAAAACAGGCATTGCGCCAGGCGTCGAGGTGGGGGAACAGGGCGTAGTCCTGGAAAACCATGCCAACGCCGCGGCGCTCCGGTGGCAGCCAGCGGCCGGGACCGGCCACGGTGCGGCCGTCGATCAATACCGAACCGCGCTCTGGACGCTCAAAACCAGCGATTAAGCGCAGCAGGGTGGTTTTGCCGCAACCGGAGGGTCCAAGCAAGCCCACCAATTCGCCCTGATGGAGGGCCAGATCAATACCCTGCAGCGTCCAGTCGCCTGCGGTTGCATTGGCGTAGCGGTGCCACAGGCCATGCAGCTGCACGTGTTCGCGCAACGGCAACTCGGCAGGCATCAGCTCGGCAAGGGGGCTGGCGATCGGCGCAGGACCGGCAAGGGCCATAGGCTCAGCCACCATCCTGACCTGGCATGAGTCACCCGATGCAGCCCGAAGCCGTTATCACCGCCAGCGCCCCGGCGCCAGTAGGCCCTTACAACCAGGCGGTGAAGGCGGGAGGAGTGCTGTATTGCTCCGGTCAGATCGCCCTGGATCCCAGCACTGGCTTGATGGTGGGGGCTGGCGATGTGGAGGCCGAGACCCGCCAAGTGCTCAGCAACTTGCAGGCCGTGCTGGAAGCGGGCGGCAGCAGCCCAGGGCAGGTGCTGCGCACCACGGTCTTTCTGGCAGACCTGGGCGATTTCGCTCGGGTTAATGCGATTTATGCGGAGCTGTTTAGCGATGGGGTGTCGCCGGCTCGGGCCTGCGTCGAAGTGGCGGCTCTGCCCAAGGGGGCTCGGGTGGAAATCGACTGCATTGCCCTAGCCGCTTAGGAACTGATTGCAAAGGAATTAGCTGGGCGGATTCAAGGGGCAATCCATCAGCCTGGCGGCTTGCTCGTCTACGGCGCTGAGTCGCTCCAGGATTGAGCGCAGGTCGAGGACGGACAACTCGCCATCTCGCCCCCACTTCATCACCGAGCGACCGATATCAGTTGAGTCGCCATTGCCGGAGCTCATCGCCATGACCAGGTCCCCGCGTGTTGATTTCAACACTAGCCAGGCGCGGGGAGTAGGAATTCAAATAATTCGCCCTGCACCAGCGCCGAGCTTTGGCAAGGACTTGGGGGCTGGGGATGACGCCGGGCTGGAGCAGTGCAAAAGGTCTGCAAATGTGACGGCCAGTCTTCGGCGCGGAAGACGGCGTACGGGGAGGAAACCGGGGTGGAAACAGGGGCGGAAACCATGACCCTGGGCAACTAATACACCCGTACTATAGGCGAGTGACTGCATTGTCAACTGCCCCGGCCGGCCTTGGCCTGGCCCGCTTTGACCAGGATGATGGTCTCGCCTGTCTGCGATTGAGATGAAGCTCCCAGAGGGTTGGCGGGTCTGGCTGCTGGTCATTGGGCTGAATGCCCTAGCCGGCTATCTCTGGTTTATCGATCGAGGCGTTGAGCCGCCAGCCGCTGGCGGCAACCTCCTGGACCTGATCCGATCCATCGGCCACTGAGCCTTGCCTGATGGCGCCGACGCACCCCTAAGCTATTTTCCAACGGGGCGTGGCGCAGCTTGGTAGCGCGGGTGCTTTGGGAGCACTAGGTCGCAGGTTCGAATCCTGTCGCCCCGATTGACTTTTCACCGATAAGCCCCCTGCTTTGTGGGCAAGATGTGGGCAAAGCCACCAGGCGCCGCCTTCCTCAAGATTCAAGTTCTGGCAGCGGGACACAGCAAAACCAGCAGGACTGGCGGCTTGATTCCCTACAAGCCCTGCTGGACCCCTCTCAGGGCGTCACTGGCCCACTCCAACAAAAGGCCCTGGACCAGTAACGGACTGAACCAGGGCTTTCGTGGACGTGCCTTAAGGGCTCAGTTTTTCTCGAGGAGATGGGGCGTGCGGGCCGTTGCTTCATTCATCGCTTCGTTACAGCGCTCTAGGTGATACAGAACTGGTGAATTGCTGCTTGGGAATTTGCGGCGCCAATGCACCCCAGCCCGGAACAAGCCGGCCTTGCGCCAGCGCCCCAGGGTTTTCTCGCTCACACCGAGAAGCGGAGCCGTCGATCGGGCATCAGCCCATTCCTGGGTATGGGCTAGTTCGACTGGCTTGGCAGGGGGCTGCGGACGGCTGTGACGAACTCTTGGAGAGACCATTACCGGCCCCTCCTGCAACAGCGAGGATTCACATTCGACTTCTGGGCCACCAGGCCGCACTGCCCCTCGGGGGGTAGGCCGACCAGAGCAATGCTGTCTGACATCACCCTTCCCCCTGCAGCAACGCCACCACCGCTGGATCCCAGACGAGCTGCTGCCGGTGCTCGCCGCGGCTGCAGCGCGGCAGGGCGATACCCCAGTCGCAGCCGACTGCGGTGAGCTGCCAGTCATCAAGGTCATTGCGCACCTGCAGGCCACAGGCCGCCAACCGGCGGTTGATATCCCTGATCGTGCGGCCCAGCCGCTCGGCCAGTTGCTCTGCATCCAGGCGTTCTTCGGCTGGCGCACGACCTTGCTGAGCGGGCCGATGAGCTGAGGCCGCAGAGTTGGTGTCGCAAAGGATCTGTTGCAGTGGGGCCAGGTGGAGGCCGGTGCTGGCCTCGATGTCCTCAATGGCCGCGAGGAGCGCATCGGAGTAACCGACGCCGGTGAGCTCGATGATCTCCTCGGCAAGCCGCAGCACCGCCTGCACGGTCTGGGTCTTTTCCCCAGCCGAGCCTGATAAGTGGGCCCTTGATTTGACCTGGTGGTTGCGCTTGATGGCGGGCAGCAGCTCATGGGTGAGCCAGCGCCGCATCCGCCAGGCCGTCTGGCTGTCGTCCAGCAGCAGCGAGCGCAGTAGGCCGCCTTCACTGATCAGGGCCAGAGTGCAGCCCTCGCTGCCTGGCCCCTCCTGGGAATAGAGGCACTGCTCCTCCTCCCGCAGGCTGGCCAGCCCCCTGGCGATCACAAGCTGGCCAAGGGCGCCAGCTATATCAACGGCGACGAACCAGGCATCACCGTGCTCATCGGTGCTGACCCGAATGCGGTGCCCCTCGAACGGATAGGGCACCAAAGCGGTTGTGCTGCTCATAGCTGAGAAGGCGAGAGGACAGTGGCGCCAGCTGCGCCAGTGGTGGCGAGGGGTGCTCCTGCCTGCGGTCTCCGGGGAGCTGGCACCGGGCCGGAGAGCAGCAGCAGGATCGTGCTCAGTTGCAGCGCCAGCAGCAGCCACAGCAACCACTGCAGCTGCTGCAGCGCTCTGAGCCCCACGGTGGTGGCGCTTCTCTGGCGGGTGCGGCAGAAGGCCGGCAGCTGGGGACTCTTTCCCCTGCCGCCTAAGCGGACGTTGGTGTGCTGGCTCATCAGAAGGGCACCTCCTCGTCGCTGATGGGGCCGCTGGTGGTCCAGGCCGGTGCCGCCGGTGCTGGCACTCCAGCGGGTGCGCCCCATGGCGCCGCGCTCGAACTGCGGGAGCCCTCTGCAGCGGCGGTTGCCGTCTGAGACGCCGAGCCACTGACGGACTGGCCAGCGGAGAAGGCCGCTAAGTCGGCGGCTTTTTCTTGCTGCTGCGTACCGCTCCTGCCCTCACAGAACTCCAGGCGGTCGATCACCACCAGGGTCTTGCTGCGCATCTCACCGCTGCTGCGGTCACTCCACTGCTCGAATTCGAGCCGCCCGACGATCGCTACCTTGCTGCCCTTGCGCAGGTAGTCCCCCGCCACCTGGGCGGTCTTGCCCCACGCCTTGCAGTTCACCCAGAGCGGCTCCTGGGGCTGGCCGTCGCGCGGCGGGCGGTTCACCGCCAGGGTGAACTCGCAGACGCAGCTGCCGGTCTCAAAGAAGCGCAGCTCCGGATCTCGGCCGGCATTGCCGACCAGCACGATCAGATTGATGCTCATGCTTCCATCTCGAGCGCCGAGCCGGTGCGGGCCTTGATGCGCTCCTGAACCGCCAGCAGTGACGGCAGGCCGATAAGCGGATGGGTGCGCACCAGTTCGTGCAGTGCTCCGCTCCAGGTGATGTTGTGCCTGCGGGCGAAGGCATCGACCCGCTCAAAGGTGTCGTTGTTCATGGCGATGGTCTTCTTGTGGTTGCCGATCCGCTGGCGCAGTGGCCGCGGCTTCTGGGGGGAGGTGCTCATGTCCCCGCCCCCGTGCTCTGTTGGGCGCTCTCGCTGACCTCGAGCTGCCGGCGGCGCCTGGAGATCGCGCTCCAGAGCCGCTCGGCGTTCTCGTCGTTGATCTGGCCCGCACTGAGCAGCTGGTTGACGCGTCCGTAGGCGCGCTCGAGCTCCAGCAGGGTGGCGATGTGTGGGATCTGGCTGAGGCCCACCTCCACCGGATTCAATTCAGGCTCTTGAGCTGGGGCTGCCTCTTGAGCTGGAGCCGGGCTTGGAGCCGAGGCAGCAGCGGCCTGGCTCCTGCTTCTCCGCGGTGCTGGCTGGGTGCCTGCGGCAGGGGTCTCGCTGGCCTGCAGCGATAGGGCCTCCTGCTGCCCGCCTTGCTGCTCGCCTTGGTGCTCAGCTGGGGTGGCCGGCTCCGGCGCAGCCCCGCTGGTGTCCACAATCTCGGCGTCGATCACCTCTTGCTGTGTATCAGCGTTTCCCCCATGGGACGGCTCGATACGCCCAGTGGCGCTGTTTTGGGTTTCCGGCGGAATCATTTTGTCTTCGCGAGGGCGTAAGAGGTTGGGTACAGCGGCGGCGCGGGAGCCAGCTGCAGTACGCCGGGTGGTGGGTTTTTCCGGCGCCGTGGCGGCTGGCCCAGCGGGTTCCTCAGCGGCCTGGCTCCATGTCGCAGCGGCCTGAGGTGGCGCCTGGATTTCAGTCCCAGTAATGCTGGCCCTGCCAGCCTCTCGGACCGTGACCGCCTCGATGTCGAGCGCCTCCTCCTGGGTGATCAAGCCCAGGGCGATCTCCGGGCAATAGACGTTCGACCACCAGGCCGCGGCGCGGTAGCGCAGCATCTGGCCGGTCATCGTCTGCCACTTGCTGGTCTCGTTGCCCTGGCGGTCCTTGCGGCTCCACCAGCCCTCCTTGCGGGCCAGCTCGAGGGTGATCGTTTCCCCCTCCAGCACCTCACCGGTGGCCTTATCGGTGGCTACCGCGTAGCAACTGCTGGGCTGCTCCTTGGCGTCAAAGACAAAGCGCAGCGGCGAGAAGCGGCCGCTGGCATTCACCGTGGCGATCAGGAACTTGCTGCTCCAGGTCGGCCGCCCGTGGATCGGCGTCATGTTCTGCATCACCACTAGCGGTGAGAGGCGCATGCGCCCGGCGATCTCCAGGGCGATCAAGCTGTTGGCCAGCCCCTGCTGCCCCTGGTACTCCTTGGGCACAAGGCTCGAGGAGCACAGGGCTTTGGCCATGCGCTGGGCGGCGTCAAAGGCGGCGATACCGCTGAACACCTGCAGGGTGTCTGTCGCTGGGGCCAGGGCTGAGGAAGGGGATGGACCTGAACTGGTGGAGAGGGTGGAGTCGTTCATTAGAAGAGATCAATGGAATCCAAATCAATGCCTAAGGTTTCGGGAAGGCTGAAATCTTGAAAGACAGGACGGAATGCCTGGCGCCCGTGACTCGGCCAGCTGCCGGTGGCCTGGCATTCGGCGATCCGCCGGAAGGCCTCCTCCCGCCGCTGCAGACCTTTTTCCAGGTCTTGCCCATCAAAGATGAGCAGGCTGCAGTCGATCGGGGCGGTCAGATCGCTAGGCCACTCAAAGGCGATCACCCCGGTCTCGAGCGGCGGCTGCCCATGGCGGTCCTCATGGCCTAGGGCCAGGTGGGCTAGCTGCAAGTCATAGGCCAGGTCCTTGGCCTGCCAGTAGAACTTCCGCGGCACGGCGCTGCGGGTCTTCTTGAGGTCAAACAGCCGGCCGTCGCTGGTGACCACATCCGGCAGGCAGCGGCAGGGCCGGCCCGCTTCGTCTTGCCAGAAGTGGGGCTGCTGGCTGAGCGACGGGTCCAGGGCCGCCAGCACCTCGCCCACCACTGGGTCGGCGTGGAGGGCATCAGCGATGCGCTGGGCCTGCTCCACCATCTCGACGCTGACGGGTGTCAGTCCGGCTGCTTCCGCTTCTGCGCAGTTGGCGGCGCCGATCTTGGTGTTGCGGGCGATTGATCGATACGCGGCGAAGCGGTCATCAATCCGAAAGGGGGGCGTCAGCAGGGCATCGACCAGATCGCCTTTGACCATGTCCGCCGAGGGAACGAATTTTGCGGCCCCTGGCCCGAAACGATGGCTCCAGGTCCGCATCGTGCCGGTCACTGCAGCCTTGAGCGCCGTGGGGGACCAAGCGGGATGGCAGTGATACTCCGCCAGAGAGAAATTGCTCATGGCGAATCCTCCAGGCCATAGCCCAGGACGATCCGCCGCGCTTCTAGCAGCGAGGGGCAGAGACCTGAATCAATCCCGCCGCCGCCGCAGTGCAGCAGCGTTGCCACGTAGCTCCCGCAAATGCTCTGCCGGAAGCTGATGGCGATGCCGTGGCCTGCCAGGGCCGCCAGTGAGTCGGCTGTGATCTCCCGCCAACGCTGCTGCCACTGGGCCAGAGCGGCGGAGAAGGAGGCCTGGATCAGGATGTAGTGCTCCAGATCGGAGCGTTGCAACCCCTTGGAAGCAGGGGGCAAGGAGAGGGAAGCCGTAAAGGCTCGTTCGCGTTGATTCACCTTTCCGCAAAGAAGGATGCCAACGCTACCCCTGCGGTTATCCATTCGGGAACCCTTAAGCCAGGTATTCCGGTACCGCATAAATGCTTTTTTGGTAGCGCACGCGACGGCGCTACCTGCTGCTTTTTGGCATCCTCTGCGCCTGTTATGCCGCCTTGCTGAGAGGCTCGCTGGGCTCCAGCTCCGGGGCCACCTCCCGCACCCAGGCATGCAAGGCCTCACGGGCGATCGGGACGAGGGCCGGGCCCAGCCGCTCCCCGGCAAACAGGGCGTTCTCGATCGCCACTACCTGCTCCATCGGCAGATCTCCCGCCTTGCGCAACACCTGCATCGCGGCGGACACCGGCCGCAGCCCGACCAGTTCCAGGGCCTGATCGAACAGGCTGCGTAGCCGCTTGGTCTCAGCCTCGGCGTCGATCTCCTCCTGGCATGGCCAGAGTTCGGCGGGACCCTCCAGCTTGCCGATGTAGCAGGCGAACCAGTCTTCTGCGCCCCAGGGGCGGCCGTCGGCATGCAGCACTGGCCTTGCCCGCTGCACCCGATCGCGCAGCAACCGGTCCTTGATCGCGCCTCGCTCCTCTTGCGCCAGGCACTCGTTGAGCACCGCCAGCTGGATGAAGGTGCTGGGCTGGGGCTGCAACACCTTGCTGTTCTCCAGGTTGCCCCACTGGCCGCCGGCGACCCGTAGCGGCCAGGGGATCAACCCTGGGCAGGCCTTGGCCCAGTCCTGGGCGGTGGTGACGGACCAGTCATTGCTCTTGCGCCAGTTCCGCAGGAACTTGCCGAACTGCACTCGGGCCGCATCCAGCTTGTCCTGCAGGCTTTGCATGGGGTTACCGTTTGGGAACCCTTAAAGTATCCCGTGCTTCTTGCTAAGCACCAACCCCCAATGGTCGGCTTCGTGACAGGCTGTTACGGGCAATATGAGCTCGATCAGCGGTGACAGTTACGGGGGGGGCTGAGGCAAGCCGCACCGGCCTGATTAGCTGAGCCTCAGCACCCGCGCGGCTTCTTCGACACTCGTGGCAACGCCGCTGTAGCCACCAAAGCGTTCCACCAGCTCAAGGAATGAGCGCTGCTCCTCCCGCAGCCTTCCTTTCGGGGCCTTCACCTCGATGGCGCTGAACACGGCCAAGGTTTGGCCCAGGTGCTCCGGGCCAATCAGCACCTGGCGCAGGCCGATTAGATCGCTGCTGCCTTTGCACAACCCATAGGTCACCAGCCGGCCGCGTTCATCACGCAACGCACCGACGTTGTTGCGCCACAGCCGCACTGGACTTGAGCCCAGCTGCAGCCGAATCCGTTGCTGTAGCTCCTGCTCGCTCACGCCAGCAGGCTCCAATGTCCTCGCGTCTGGCGGCTGGCGATCACATGGCGTGCCCAGCCCTTGGGGTTCTTCATGCCGCGCTGGGTTCCTAGGGCCTCCAGCTCCGTGGCGGTTCGGGCTCGGCTCTGCTCCCGCTTCCGTTGGCGGCGCAGCTCCTGCTGGTTGATTTCCCGCAGCTCTCCTTCCACCGTGATCAGCTTCTGGCGCTCCGGCCGGAACACATGTCCGCATTCCGGGCAAACGCTGAGCGTGCTGGCCATCGCGCAGAAGCACTGCGGGCAGGTCTTCACAGGCGGGGCCTTGCTCTGCTCCCGCTTCTTGACGCCATCAAGGCTCCACTCCTGCTCATCGAGGTGGTGCCCGAGCCGCTCGATGTTGCCGACGTGATCCAAGATCACCGCGGTCTTCCCTGGCTGCGGGCGCAGGCAGCGGCCGATCATCTGCAGGTGCAGCGCCAGGCTCTGGGTGGGCCGCAGCAGCAGGCAGCCTCCCACCGAGGGCACATCAACCCCCTCACCGATCAGGCTGCAGCTGGTTAGCACCTTCAGCTCACCGGACCCCAGCTGCTCCAGCAGCTGCCTGCGCGTGCCCACATCCTGGCTGCCGTCGATGCTGGCCGCCCTGATCCCCCGCTCAGTGAAGGCCTCGGCCACCGCCTGGCCGTGGGCGATCGAGCAGCAGAAGGCAATCGCCGTACGGCCAGCCAGGTGGCGCTGGTAATGGCTGACCGCATCGCCCAGGATGCGGCTACCGCCGAGGGCACCGGCGGCCTGGCGTAGATCGAAATCGCCCATCCGGCGCCGCAGCCCCTTGGCTGAAAAGCCGATCGGTGGGGCATAGACCCGGGCCGGTGCCAGGTAGCCGTTGTCGCTCAGCCAGGCGGGAGTTGGACCGAGCACCATGCAGGAGAACCAGGCACCGAGAGGCTGGCCATCGCTGCGGCAGGGTGTCGCAGTGACGCCGAGCACCTTGGCGGTGTTGAAGTGCTCCAGTGCCTTCGCCCAGGTGGAGGCGCTCGCGTGGTGACTCTCATCAATCACCAGCAGCTGGAAGAAATCGCGCGGCAGCATCGATAAGCGCCGGGCCAGGGCCCCCACCGAGGCCACCTGCACCGGTGCCCGCAGGTTCATCGAGCGGCCGGCGGCGATCAGGCCGTGCTCCACGCCTAGGTCCGCAAGGGAGCGGGAGGCCTGCTCCAGCAACTCGGCCCGGTGCACCAGCACGGCGATGCGGTTGCCGCGCGCTGCCGCCTGCTGGGCGATGTGGCTGAACACCACCGTCTTGCCACCACCGGTGGGCAGCACAAACAGCACGGCGCGGTGCCCCTCCAGGAAGGCAAGCCGGACCCGCTGCACGGCCTCCAATTGGTAAGGACGCAGGGCGATAGCCACGGCACGCCGACAGCACTTAGCCAGACTTTAGGGCTACCTGAAACTATTGCTAGGCTTTTGCGGTAGCACTCCACTGTCATCATGAAGCGCGTACAGCTGCAGCTCCCTGAGCCCGTCGTCGCCTGGATCGACCGCAACGCCGACGGCATCGAAAGCCGCGCCTCCTTCGTCAGGCGCACCCTGGTGCAGGTGATGCGCGGCGACGAGCGCAGGCTGCCCCCTGCCCCCAGCGATTCCCTTTCCAGCGACTCGCTGTCCAGCTATGGGGCTTCCCTGCGCTGATGGCGAGCGATGTGCTGCTCGCAGCTGATGGCCACTGGCCCCGGCTCCTGACGGAACTGGCCGGCCTTACCCCGGAGCAGCTGCAGGACCGGCACCAGCCCTGCCCCGCCTGCGGCGGCACCGATCGCTACCGCTGGGACCGCGACGACGGCCCCGGCGGCTGGTACTGCAACCAGTGCGGCGGTCGCGAGCGCAGCGGCGGTGGCGGCAGCGGCATGGACCTGCTGCTGCGCGTGACCGGCTGGGATTTTGCGACCGCCGCCCGCCACCTAGAGGCCCATCTCAGATTGGAACAACCAAAACCGCTGCGGGCGGCGCTACCCCCTCCTGTCGCAGCGCAGCGAGCGGAGCCCCATGTCTCCTGGGATGGCCTGCTGGCTTCTGCAGACCCCACGGCTTCTCCCTTGTCAGCAGCGGTGCCGGCATTCCACCTGGCGCTGCTCGATGAGCAGGCAGCGCCGCTGCCCACCGGCAGTCCCTACGCCTACTCCGACCACCAGCGCGTCAGCCGCGTTGATCGATCCGGCGGCAAGGTCTTCTACGCCAATCACCGCACCGACCAGGGCTGGCAGCGCGGTGCTGGGCCCGCTCCCTGGCCCATGTACCAGTGGCGGTCGCTGCTGCAGGCTCGCGGCCACTGGCTGCTTGAGCTGGAAGGGGAGAAGTGCGCTGACCTGCTGATCAGCGGTGGCTTCCTCGCTTCCACCCAACCGGGCCACGCCCACAGCAGCCCCCAGATCGCCGAGCGCTACCGCGCCCTCCGGCAGGCCGGTGTGGCCGGCATTGTCTATCTCTCTGATCACGATGAGCAGGGCCAGCGCCGCGCCCGCCAGGTGATCAAGGCCGCAGCGGAGGTGGGCCTGCCGCTGCTCCACCTGCCGGCCGGCGAGATTTGGAGTGGCCTGCCGCCGGGCGGCTCGGTTGATGACGCTCCAGGCCTGCTGGGGGAGCGCATCAGCGTGATCCTGCGGGCCGCCCGGGCCGCCCACCTGCGGATGAATCACGTCGCAGTTGACTGCACCGCCGCTCCGGTACTTCCGTGCCCCACCCCTGGTGGAACAGCGGTGCCGCGGGAAGCCCACACCCCAGGCGAACGGCCATTTCTCTGCCTCGGCTTCGATGGGGATGGTTACTACTACCAGCCCTGCTCGACAGGTCAGGTGGTGCGACTGGCCTCCTCCTCCCACGGCGGCATGAATCTCTGCCGCCTGGCGCCGATCGCCTATTGGGAGACCCTCTTCCCCTCCAAGACGGGGGTCAACTGGACCGCCGCTGCTTCTGATCTGTTTACGCAGCAGGCCGCCGTTGGGATCTTTGATCTGGACTGCCTGCGCGGTCGCGGCGCCTGGGCCGATGCAGGGCAATCGGTGCTCCACCTCGGTGATCGCCTCGTTGTCGATGGCCGCAGTCAGCCCATCACCCAACCCTTCTGCTCACGCTTTCACTACCAGCGCGGCGCGGCCATCCACGGGCCCGGCGATGCCACTCCCTTGAGCGATCAGGAAGCGTTCATGGTGCTCTCGATTGCCGAGCGGTTTCACTGGGACATCCCGGCGTCCTCCCTGCTGCTTGCAGGTTGGGTGGCCCTGGCGCCGATCTCCGGGGCGCTTAGCTGGCGCCCGCACCTCTGGCTTACAGCCGCTGCAGGCTCGGGCAAGTCGACCTTGCTGGAGCGCTTTGTCGGGGTGTTGCTGGGGGATTTCGCCCTGCCGGTGGTGGGCAACACAACCGAGGCCTTCATCCGCCAGGCCCTGCGCTCCGATGCCCTGCCGGTTGTGATCGACGAGGCCGAGAGCAACGAGAAAGCCGATCAGCAGCGCATCCAGCAGATCCTTGCCCTGGCCCGCTACGCCTCCAGCGAGACACGTGCTTCGATCGGCAAGGGCTCCGCCGCAGGGGAGGTGCAGCGGTTTCGGGTTCGCTCGATGTTCCTGCTCAGCAGCGTTTCAACCGCCCTCAGGCAGGGCGCCGACAGACGACGCTTCTCCCAGCTCACCCTGCGGGCCCCGGATCACCTCCAGCCATCGGCAAGGCAGCGCCACTGGGAGGAGCTCGACCGTGACCTGGAGGAGCAGATCACTGCCGGCGCCGGCCGTCGCCTGATCGCCCGAACCGTGGTCCTGCTCCCGATGATCCGCCAGGCAGTGCGGGTCTTCTCCCGCGTTGCGGCGGCCCACTTCGGCTCCCAGCATCAGGGGGATCAGTACGGAACGCTGCTCGCTGGCGCCTGGGCCCTGCAGTCCAGTGAAGTCCCGACAGCTGCCCAGGCCCAGGCCCTGATCGCTGGCAGTGACTGGAGCACCTTTCAGCAGAGCATCGGTCTGCCCGATGAACGGCGCTGTCTCAATCGCATCCTGCAATTCGAACTGCGGGTGGAAACCGAGGACCGGATCCATACACGCAACGTCGGCGAGCTGGTCGAGACGGTTGTCACCCCCGGCGGTCTTGATCCCGTGAGCGCTCGCTATGCAGAGGAGATCCTCTCGCGCCATGGCATTCGCATCCACGAGGGCCACCTGCTGGTGAGCAACACCGCCGAGGCGATCGCCCGCATCCTCGACGGCACCCCGTGGGCCTCCAGCTGGAGCACGATCCTTTCCAGATTGCCGGGAGCGCAGCCCACCACGAACTCGGTGCGCTTCAAGGGGGCCGGCTCCAAGGCCAGGGCCTGCGCCATCCCCATCAATAGCCTCTGAACAGCTCGGCAGCGCAGATCCACTGCAGGGCAGCCATTCTGGCCTGAGACGAGGGCCGGTTACTTCGCGGTGACCTGAATCCAGGTGGAACGCGGCGTTCCGCCCCCCAAACGCCCAGATCCATTGCGCTGCAATGGGTGGAACGGTTGGAACGGGTGGAACGCTCAGCAAGGACATCCCCCTAGATAAATAGGCAGCTAAGCCTCGGCAAGGGATCGGCCCGATCGGTAACCCAATAGCCCCACCAATTGGTATGCAGCTTTAGGCCTCTATCTATATCTATATCTGTATTTAGTGTTCCATTTGTTCCACCACCGTGGGAACGCTGCTCTGGCAACCGATCTGGCCGGAACGCGGGCCGTTCCAGCGCCGTTCCAGCCGTTCCGGGACCAGCCGCTACAAAGCTGACCCGCGGCCAGAGCGGTGATCAGGCCTGCGGATATGCGAGCGTGGATAAAGCATTTATGCTTTCGCTGAAACAAATTCCAGCTATGGCACCTGCGTACTCCCCAGCTGGGTCCCTGCGGCTCTGGTTGTCTGGCTGATGTCTTTTCAGCAAGCGCCACCTATCGACGAGGTCATCGAGGCCCTGCGCTCTGCCCCGCTGGATCAGGACGCCGATGGCCGGTCCCTCCTCCCCTCAGCCGGCGTCGATCCCTCTAGGCCAGTCGGGAAGGGCAATCCACCCCGGCTCCGCCGTCGCGGCAAGGTGGCGCCCAGGCCCACGGCGATGGAGGTGGAGCGGCGCATCGCCGAGGCGCAGCTGTGGATTGCCCAGCGCATGCCCCTGCTGCGGATCTACGAAAACGCAGGAGCCAGCTGGGGGGTCACCAACACCCGCACGGTCCGCTCCTATTTGGATGCGGCACGCCAGCGGATGGTGGAAGACCTGATCAGCAACCGCCTCGAACATCAGGCCCAGCACATCTACGCCCTCTACGACTGCGCCCGCCGGGCGATGGATGCTGAGCAGTTCTCTGCGGCGGTGGGTGCCTTCCGGGTGATTGCTGAGATCGGCGGCATCCTGCGGGGCCCCATCAAGTCACCGGAGCTGAGGGGATGACGGGCGCTCCCTCAAGTACGGCACTTGTGCAGGGCCCTGCAGCAGCTAGCAGCGGCCTGCTGCTGAGCGAGCTCGACCCCTGGGGTGACGCCGGCCTGCTGCACCTGCCCACAACCACCACAGCCGAGCCATCGGAACCCCAGAGCCTGCGCAGCTTTATCGCTGAGGCCTACCCCCGCTATGGCTTCCACCGCTGGGCTGAGGTGCTGATCGAGCTGCTCCAGGCCGTAGCCGATGGCCAGCTGAGTCGCCTGATCGTCACCTGTCCTCCCCGACTCGGCAAAAGTCTCCTGGTTTCCAAGCTGTTCCCTGCCTACTTCCTGCAGCGCTACCCGCACCTCTTTGCGGCGATTGCGTCGTACTCGGCGGAACTGGCCTACGCCCACTCCCGAGAAGCGCGCCACTTCTACCGGGTGACCGGTCATCTGCTGGCCCGCGATTCAGCGGCGGTGGGCAACTGGCTGACCCGTCAGCGGGGTGGCTGTATCGCTGCTGGTGTGGATGGCCCCTTTACGGGCAAGGGTTACAGCCTGGGGATCATCGACGACCCCTACAAGGGCCCAGGTGATGCGGCATCACCGGCGTTGCGTCAGAAGCTGATCGACTGGCTGCGCTCGGTGTGGCTCACCCGGTCCGAACCGGCCATGGTGCTGGGGCCGGATGGCAAGGAGCAGCCGAACCTCTCAGCCCAGGTGGTGGTGCTCACCCGCTGGGACCACCAAGACGTGATCGGCTGGCTGTACGAGCAGGAGCTGGGCGAGGCGCCGCAGCAGTGGACCGTGCTGGATCTACCCGCTGTTGCAGAAGAGCCGACCGAACGCCCCAAGCTGCCGCCTACCTGCACATTGATACCCGATTGGCGCCAGAGGGGCGAGGCCCTCTGCCCGGAGCGCTTCCCTCTAAGCGAGCTGCTCAAAATCCGTGCTCGCCTGGGCGCTTACTGGTGGGCGGCGCTGTATCAGCAGCGGCCCAGCCCGGCGTCTGGGTCAATCTTCCTGCGCAACTGGATCAGGCCGCCCTTTCCGCGGGAGGAGACAGGAGCTAATGCTGGCCGCCAGCGGCAATACGCCCTGCTGGCCCTCTCCTGTGATCTGTCCTTCAAGGGGGAGGCAGAAAGCGACTACTGCGGCTTCTGCCTGGCGGGCCTGCTGGCACCCCCACCGAGAACGCTCAACCCGCGCAGCGGTGAACCCGAGGGGCCGCCGCACAGCACTGCCTTGGAGATGGAGGTGCTTTGGGCCGCCCGGCACCGCTTTGGCTTGCCGGAGGTGATCCGCTTCTTGCTGGGCTGCCTGCAGGCCCTGGAGCAGCAGGGTCTTCGCCCCAACGCCGTGCTGATTGAGGACGCCGCCAACGGCCCGGCTGTGCTGCAAACCCTCCGGCGCCGCGTACCGGGGATGCTGCCGATCACGGCGAGAGGCAGCAAGGAGACCCGCGCCCATGCCGTCGCCCCCCTGGTGGAAGCAGGTCAAATTCGTTTTCACCACCGCGCCCAGCCCTTAGTGGAAGAAGCAATTCGTTTCCCTAAGGGCAGCAAGGATCTGGTGGACGCCTTCTGCCACGGTGCCCTGTGGCTTGAGGGCCGCTACTGGAAGGCTCAGGGGATCCAGCCGGTGGTGACGCCACTACTGGTGAGCCGGTGAGCAAGCTGCTGCTGTCCGCGGTGCGGGAATGTTCCACGCCATCCCTGGTGGGGAGCCCAAGCCCTGCCGTGCTGACTTCGGCAGCCGTGCAGCTGGTGCTGCCGATCACGGTTGTGCTGGTGGGTGATGCCGCAGGTGCGGCGCAAATGCTCAAGCAACGGCTCTACCGCCGGCCGGCGTGCCATGCCCGGGCACAGCAGCTGGATATCAACCTGCAGGCACCGGTGCATCACCCGGCGAGGCCCAAGTGTCAGCCGACGACGCGCTGCAGGCCGCAGCGGCAACGGCCAGTGCGGCCCCACGCCGCTGCTGATGCCCTGGCCCTGGAGCACATGGACCTTGCTGAGAAGATCGCCGGCAACTTCGCTCGCCGCACTGTTCACCCCAAGGAGGACTTGCTGCAGCTGGCGATGATTGGGCTGATCAAGGCGGCGCGCCGCTACGACCCCTCACGGGGGCCTTTTCGGCCCTACGGGCGCACGTATGCCAATGGGGAGATCACACACTTTCTGCGGGACAACGGCTTTCTGCTCAAGGTGCCGCCGACCTGGCGGGAGCTTCATGCGCGGGGGCAGCGATTGCTTACATCGGGAGTTGTCGTGGGCGAGATGCTGGAGCGGTTAGGGATCAGCCGGGAGCATTGGATTCAGATTGTCGATGCTTGCTCAGTTCGGGTGGTGGCCTTCCCTCTCGAGTAACGCCGTGCGAATTGGCCGACATTCCTGCTTATTTGACATTCCACTCTGGTCGCATCGACCAAATCAATAGTCTTTCAACTACAGACGCCGTTGGTCGATCGGGAACACAACACCACTTTGCGAGGATGTGCACTCGGAGGTATTCGCGACGTTGATTGCGGTTCGGGTACTTGACAGCAAACACGCGCTGGAGTGTATGGCCATCGTCACCGCTTAAATGCTTCGACAGCAGGCGGTCCCGCAGCCCTTTGGAGCCGATGGCCTGGCCGATGTATTTAATTTTATCTTCGTGTACAAGTGCGTAGATCCCAGGCGACGCTGGTGGATCGGCGGATCCGAGAGGAATAGCCTGTGCTGATATTAAGTCAGAGATTATTGCCTCGAACTCAGGGATGCCCAGCCGAAGTTGATTTATAGGGTCGTTCAAAAGCTTTCCTCAGCTCTCCAGAGATTATTGAGATGGTCATCATTAAGATCCGAGGCTTCTGACTGCCCCCACAAAAACCGTTGCGTTCGATAGTTCACAACGCAAGACCATTGAAAAGTAATGGGAGTGTTGAATTGCACTTTCCTCGCCAGCATCTTCACTGCACTCGGATAGTAAGGCGTGGTTTCTATCCAGGCTTTTGCCCCTCATTAGCAGACAGCTCATCACGATGCAGCTCTTGCATCCCCACTGCCAGTTTGCCTTTGGCGCCTCTGGCAAGAGCAGGTACCTGTTTTGTCGGTGTGCCCACCATCCATCGCCGCAGATCTGCTCGCACCACCAGCCATTCGCTCACTTCTCCACCGCGATCTGAAGCCCCTGCCCAGCCCCCTTGGCTTGAACACCCCACTCTCTCCGGCCTGAGGGATCGCCTGCAACTGGTCTACGACTGCTGGACCCTGCTCGAACTCCCCGACGGCACCAGCCGCCGGCCGCTGTATCTGACCCGCGGCATAGAAGAACCTGAGGCCTGCTACATCAAGCGGCTGGAGGCCGCCCGCCCCACCGGCTTCTACCGCGATGCCCTGCGCACCTACGCGGGGATGCTGTCTCGATTGTCCTGGCAGGAGCTACCCGATTCCCTGACTCGGGTGGCCACCGATGTCGATGGACAAGGCACTGACCTGGGTGTGTTCCTGTTCCTGGCCGACCTGCTCACCCTGCGGGACGGTGGCTGTCTAATCCTGCAACTGCCGCCCCAGCACCGCTGGCCCTCAGAAGGGGACCGGCTGGAAGCCCTTGCCAAGGGTGACCGGCTCTCCCTGCCGCGGTTGCAGCTGGTGCCCCGGGGTGACCTGCTCAACTGGCTCCTGCCCACCGACGGCGCCTCAGGCGCTCCTGCATCGGGGCCAGTTGAGATCGTCTGGCGGGAGCCGCGCCGCCAGGCCCTGCCGCCCCGTTACTCCAGCGGCAATGCCGCGGTGCCCACGGTGCTGATCGACGCCCATGGCGGCTTAGTGCCGGATCCACAGGCCTGGCTGTACCGCAGCCTTTCAGTGACGGACGACGGCCTGGTGCTGCGTACCTGGCAGGCCAACCCCAATCCCGGAGCTGTTGATGGCTACGACGTGGTGCCGGTGGGTGAGCCTTCGCTGCTGCCGCAGCGCTTTGACCTGCCAGCCCTCTGGTACTCGGTGGATGGCAGCGCGTTTGGTGAGGGCGATCTGCCCCACCTGGGCCTAGCCCACCAGTACCTCAACCACTACCGCTGCCGCAGCGACTACGAGGATCTGTTGTCACGAACGGCCCTGCCCGTGGGCGTACGCACCGGGCTGGTGGATGCCTACGGCTTCCGGCGCAGTGATGGCGCCCTGGGTTCCGGTGCTGCCACCGGCGGCGCAGAGGGCCAACGCCCCCAGCGCCTGGTGCTCTCCACCTCCTCCTTTATGGACCTGCCGGAGGGTGCCAAGTTCCAGTGGGTGGAAATAGAAGCTCGCTCACTGGCGGAGCACCGGGCTTATTTGCAGCAGCTGGAAGAAGCCATGCGCCGCGACGCCCTGATCCCAGCCGGTGGCCACGGTCCAGCCCGCACCGAGCTGGAAATATCCCTGACTGCTGGCCAGAGCTTTGCGGTGCTGCAGTCGCTGGCGGGCCAGAAGAGTTCGATGCTCAGCACCCTGCTGCGCCAGTGGACCCGCCTGACCGGCGAAAAGCTCTCCGATACCCCTGCCTGCAGCGTGGAGATCTGCCCGCTGGTGCCGCCGCAACCACCGCGCAAACCCCAGCCCTCGGTGCAGGAGTGGCTGGTGCTGCATGAGCGGGGGGTGATCGACGGCGTCGAGTTGCGCCAGCAGCTGGGGCTGGGCGAGATCACTGGGGGCAGCTGAGCTGGCAACGGAGGGCATGACCCAGTCCTCCCCACCCACCTGCACCTGGCGCCCAAGCGACGCAGAAGCCCTGCGCATTGCCCTCTCGATTCCTGTCAGCTCACCTTCTCTCTCAGCCCTGAACCGGGAGATGGCCCTGCTCCAGAACCACTACCCCACGGGGGTGTGCACCGCCCAGGGCCATCTCGATGCCATCGCCGTTCTGGATCAGCAGCTGGCGGCACTGACCCCAGCCGAGGTGAACAGCCCAATCCGCAGCAGCCGCAAGGGCGTCGCCGGTGGCGTCGTGCCCAACCCGCTGCCCTTGAGCAAGTTGGCGGTGGTCGAGTACGCCACCGAGCTGCTGCTGGAGGAAACCGAAAGCGAATGGAACCCTGCTGGCCCATCACCAGCTGTAGTGCTGAACCGGCAGCGCAGCCAGCACATAGGCCAGCTGGCGCTGCTGCTGCCAAGGCTGCAGAACTGGCGCCAATGCAAAACCGATCCCTTCCAGGGATCACTGGTGCGGGGCTGAGCGATGGAGCAGCTCATCTCGCCGCTGAACCAGGGCCTTAACCCTGTGCGGGCCGCAGGGCAGTGGGGCCAGCTGGTGGGCTTGCCAGCGGCCTCACCAGCGACCGACAGCCGGGTGGCTCAGCCCCTTGCTGCGCCTCTATGGCTGGCTTTGCAGCCCTACGCCAATGCTCGCCTCTGCCTGTTTGAAGTCGACCGGCCCGAGAGCCGCAGTCCGGTTCCCATCCGCCGCCACGTGATCGACTGCTTCCTCGAGCAGCAGGGAATTGTTGGCGGCTACAACGACACCGCCCTTACCGACCCGGGGGATGTGCTGCTGCAGGGCTACCTCTGCCGTGCGGCGATCCTGCCGGTGAGCACCAGCAACACCTTTGACTGGCTGGCGGCCGAACTCGATTGGGCTACCCCCGGATTCCGCGACGAGGCACCGCTGCCCTGGGACCCAGCGCTGCTGGGCACGGTGCAGGCCCCCTGTCAGGGGGTGATGTGGCTTGGGGATCTGGCTCAGCTGCGGTCCGATGGCGGGCTGCCCTCCGGTGGTCGTGCCCAGTTCGCCGGCTGCCTGGTGCAGCACTTCGGGGCGGACTACGGCCCTGGTGGCATTGGTTTATTGGTGCAGCCACTGCTGGGGGAAGCGATCCAGCTGGTGCTCAGGCCCCACAGCGTGTTGGTGCTGCGGGATGGCGACACCTTGAACTTGATCGCTGAGCGCTACGGCACCACCGTGGCCACCTTGCGGCGGAGCAACCCCCAGCTGGAAAGCACCCAAACGATCACCGCAGTTGAGGGCGACTCCCTGGCGGTGCTGGCTGGCCGGCACGGCACCACAGAAAGCAAGCTGCGCAGCCTCAACACGGTGCTGCAGCAGAGCGAGCCGTATGTCACCAGCGAGGGTGAGACCTTGAGCAGCGTGGCGAGCGCGCAGAACCTCAGCCTCTTTCTGCTGCGCGAGTTCAACCCGGAGCTGAGCAGCTGGCCCAGCGAGGAACCCCTGCCCTCCGGCACCACCCTGCTTCTGCCTGTCTATCGCTCCACCACGCCGGTCCCGGCCGGGATGCAACTGCTGGTGCCGGGTTATTTGCCCTCCACCCAGCTGCCAGCTGGAGAGTGGATCTACCTGCCGGCGAGGCGCTCTGCAGCTGTGCTGGATGAGCTGCCTGAGCAGGGCTTTTGAAGAGCTGGCAACAGGGAAAGCGAGCGCAGCCCGGACGGGGCGCCCGCAACACCACAGCCGTGATGGGTGATGTCCTCTTCCTTCTTCTCTGACTTCAGCCGCACCAGCAGCGGCACCGCTCCAGCGCCTTTGGCCCCTACTGCTCGATGGCAGATCTACCGCCAACAGCAGCAGCAGCCCAACCAGGGCCCCGCTGGCTCTGCTCCACCTGCTACTGACCCCGACCTTCTCGACAGCGACGGCGCCGCTGACGCTGGCCTGGATTCTGCCGAGGGCGACGACACCTTCGACCTCTCCCTGCCCCAAGACCCAGGTGTCAGCGGCAGCAGCGACAACGATGACCCCCCTGCTGCCACCACAAGCAGTGCTGAACCGTTGCGCGCCGAACGTCGCCGCAGCAACCAGCTCGAAAAAGA
Source organism: Cyanobium sp. Tous-M-B4 (assembly GCF_024345395.1). Classification (NCBI taxonomy): domain Bacteria; kingdom Bacillati; phylum Cyanobacteriota; class Cyanophyceae; order Synechococcales; family Prochlorococcaceae; genus Cyanobium; species Cyanobium sp. Tous-M-B4. The sequence continues at coordinate 133,346 of NZ_JAGQBA010000005.1, forward strand.
GCTGCGCAAGGCCCGCGCCCAGCTGTCGCGCTTCTCTGAGATCAACCCCGATGAATACGCCCGCCTGCAGGACGCTGAGCGCAAGCGAGAAGAGTTCGAACGCCAGGTAGGCGACCGTGAACGCCAGCTTAATGAGGCCAACATCCGCCGCGTGCGCAGCGTTGAAAAAGAACGGGACGAGGCCCGCTCCCAGGTGCAGAACCTGCGCAAGGAGCGCTTGCTGGAGCGCCTGTTCTCAGAAGCTGAGGGCCGGGTCGGCGGCGATGAACGGGGCACCTTCTTTGACACCTTCGTGACGCTGTGCGGTGGCCACTTCCAGCTGGGGGATGTGGACGGCCGTGAGCGGCTGCTTCCCGTCGATGGCAAGGGCCAACCCCTCACCGCCGATGGCGTGGCGCTGTGCGATGGCGACTACATGGAGGAGCTGCGCCGTCACCCGGTATTCAGCTTCCTGTTCCAGCAACGCAGTGGCCTGTATGCGGGCACGGTCGCAGAGGCGGGCCATGACCACAGCGCCGCCCCAAACCTGCAGACCCTGAGCACCGCCGAGCTGTATCTAGAGGCCGTCAAGGGCACCACGCCCAGGGCGGCTGCACCACGGCGCTGATCACACCCGCCCATAGAGCTATGGCCTGGTATCTGGTGTTCTGGCGTAACCGCTCCACATCAACCGTGGTGCCAGCCGCCAGCGCCAGCCAGGCCCGCTCCCGTGCCCGCGCCAAACAAAAGCAGGGTTACGGCACGATCGTTGCCGCACGCCGCGCCAACGCCCAAGACGCTGGCTTGATCAGAAAAGGGACCTGGGTGCGCCGTCGCCGTGATGGCAGCAGCCCCCAGTTCGGCTCTGCTCGCTCCAAGGCCAGGGCCCGGCGGCAGCGCAGCCGTTATCGGCGCTGGTTGGGTGCCCATGGCTGAGCCAGCCAGCGATCAGCAGGACGTCGTGCAGCAAGCCGATCTGTAACAGCCGCGAACGGCACTGGCACCGGCAGCGCTGCTCCGCTTTGCTGCGGCCCAGCGCGTCCTACCGCTGCCCCGTCATACCCATGTCCACCGCCCCAGAGGCCAGCGACTACGTGCTCCTCCATCGGGATACCGGCTCAGCGCTTTACAAAACCCGCGCGACGGAGGAGGAAATCGCTCGCGCCAATTACAGCCTCAGCCGGGCCGGTCAGCGGTCGCGGTTTGTGACCGCCAGATACCTGATGCATCACCAGCCTGTCCAGGACAGCTAAAACCGAAGCGGCTGCCTGCTCTGGGGCAGCGGTGGCGGCCACTGCCAAGGGTTGTGTCTATGAGAGGCACCGGAAGCCCAGATCCAGCACGAACGCGCCCTCCTTGCAAAACGGACACTGCATCCCCTCCAGCTCAAAGGTGGATCTGATGGTTGCTGCTCCGCACTCTGGGCAGCAGGTGATGGGGGCACGGGAATCAACCCGGAACCCATGGCCGCATTGGAGGCAGAGATGGGGCGAGTCGTTGCCAATGCAGCGGGCCAGCCCCTCATGGTTGGGGTGGTAGGCGTATTCCTTGCGCCCGCTTGCGTTGATGAAGTAGGGGTTGCCATCGGACCAGGACTGCACGTCCTTGGAGCAGTGGTTGCAGACGTAGCGGATGCACTCAGCCATTTAGTGCTGTGTCGTGGGGTGTGCGGTGAGCCATCACGGCCGAGAGCGCAAGAGGCCTTTCTGATGCCCATGTTGACCGCCTCAGCCCGTGGCGACCTGAAAGGCCCGGCCACCAAGCGGCAGCCGGGCCTGAGCCCCAAGGGCTCAGCAGACCGAGACGGTGCAGCCGGGGGTGCCCTGCAGCTTGCGGGCAAAGGCAAAGGCCTTCTCAGCGGGGATCAGCCGCATCTTTTTGACGGGCTTACCGCGGCGGCCAAAGAACTCGACCTCACAGGGAGTGGAGCCGAGCTTCTGAACGCCGGGCGCATAGCGGTGAACCACAAGCATGCGGACTTCACAGACGGGGCCTTGGGGAGTGGCCATGGCTGGGGTGGTGCGGAGAACACCGACCAAGCGCCCCAAAGGTGAGCACTAGCCAGGGGCGAGAGCAGCGAGCCTTGCGTCAGCCCTTGCTAGTGCGAGCCGCAGGGGCATGCTGCGGAGGGGTTTCGCAACGCCCGGCCAGCCAGCACCCACTGGCCCTGCTGAAAGACCCGTGCTGCCTCCTCACCGCGTCCGGTGAACAGGACTGCTCTCGACCCTCTGCGATCGAGGCGTGGTCCAGCTGCTCCCATTAGTTCGGATGAGGTCTGGTTTACCCAGAAGGATCTGACCTTCATCCCAATAAAGGGCAGAAAGCAATCGGGCGGAGTGCAGCAGCGTGCCCTGCGGAACCTGGTGCCAGGGGCTATCCCACGCGAACGTGAGCGCATAACGGGCGCACGCGCATGAGCTGGTCTGATCTGGAGCGGTTGGTGGCTGATGCAGAAACCAGCCAGGCGCTCCAGCAGACCCTCAGCCAATGCAGTAGCCGCCAAGAGCTGCTTCACACCGCTCGTCAGTTGGGCTATCGGGTGACCAAAGGCGACCTGCTGAATGCCTGGCTGGAGCACCACAACGCTCCTGCAGTGAACGGAGCCGGTGGTGCTGATCGATGGGCAGCTGGCGGCAGCTGAGCTGCCTGCAATTAGGCCAACTGGTGCAACACCGGTTTGGGCCGCAGCCCTGGAATCCCCGAGCAGGCGCGAGTGGGTGGAGGGGCGTAGGCCGCCAGCGGGCCTGGGCCCTAGACGGCCCAGCGCAGGGGCTGCTCCCAGGCTTCCTCTGGGCAGATCAGATCCCAGCAGCAGGCGATCGGCTCTGGCAAGGAGAAGAGCACCAGCTGCCGAGCTGCTGTGGTGGCTGGGCCGGCCTTGCGCTGCCTGGTGCTGCTGGAGCGGAGCAGGGTGGAGGTGGCTTGCATCGCAGGAAGGAGAAAAAACGCCCCCACTCGCGCCCATCAAGCCGCCGGGTCAAGGCCGCCAGTAGGGCGCTCGCCTTGGCTTTGACGCTGCGGCGCTGCCAGCCCGTCAGGTTGCTGGCACTTGGGCGAACCATCGGGGAAGTGCTCTCCCCTGCGGTGCACCACTACTGACCCTGAACGCCAGCAATCCAACAGGGGGGAGAAAGCCGGGATTAGGCCCCCGGCCGGGCTTGAGCCTGTGGCTCCTGAGCCTTAGGCCAGAGCGTGACGCTTGGCTTCTAGCTCGCAGCGCAGCACCAGCAACTCATGCTGGGCCAGCAGCCGCTGATCGAGCTCATCAACGCGGGCCAGACACTTGCGGATGGCGGGCAGGACCTCCTCTTCCAGGCGGGTGATCTCCTCCTCTCCATAGGGCTGCTCGCTCCAGGTGCGGCGCAGCGGCAGATCACGCCGAAGCATCAGCACCACCTCGATGGAACGGAGGGTGGATTCGAGCAGCAGGAACGGATCTTCTTCTGGCCTGCAGAACGGTGAGGCGGCAGCAGAGCGGATGGCCATGAAATCGGCGCCAGGTGTGGCGCAGCGACGGGACTTCCCGAAGCGGAGGCATGACGCAGGAATGCCTCAGACTGAGGAAGCCCGGAGCAAGCCACTGGTGGGCAAGGCAAGAGTTTTGGACCTGGGTCTGATTGGGGTGCAGCGGAATCCCTGAGCAGGCGCGAGTGGGTGCAGCAAAGCCGGATGTGCAGCGTGTTCAGCGCAGAGCTGGAATCCCAGAGCGGGAGCGAACGGGTGGAAGCTCGGAGCGATCAAACATCCGAATTTCGGTTGTTTGAGTCTGCTTGCTTCCCTGACTACCCCAGCTCAGATCTTTCGCAAACGCGGCTTGTTGAGGTGATGCACCGCATGCACCACCACGCCAAATAGGCCTGAGCGATCAAAGACCTCCAGGTCCAAAGGAATTGCTACCTCGTTTGGCCGCACGGGTTCAAGTAACCACTGCTCCCCCTGCCGCAAGAGCGGGCGCATCAGGAAGCTGCCCTGGTGGGCAACGACGACGACATGGCCGGAGCAGGGTTCCACGCTGCGGTCAATCACCATCAGGTCGCCATCATTTATGCCGTGCTGGCGCATCCCATTGCCGCTGGCCCGCATGTAGAAGGTGCAAACCGGGTTGGGAATCAGGGCTGCCTGGAGATCCAAGCCCTCACCCAATGAACCCAAGCAGAAGGGCACAGGCTCGCCAATGGGCAGGTCGGCCAACATCAAACCAGCAACGGCAGCAGTACAGCTGTTCTACTCCTGCCGAGGTGGGTTGGGCCGGCTCAGCTGCCGGCTTCTGGCCAGGGCACCAGCTTCATATCCCCCACCTTGTTCCAGGTTTTGCATTTGGGATCAGCCAGCCGGTAGAGGGCGTTGCCGTCTGGTCCGCTCTTGGTTACCACCAGCACTGGATTGCCAGGCCAGCCGATCCGCCAAAGCTGCTCACCATCGGCCAACACAATCAAATCGCCAGTGGCAGGGTGCTTGAGGTCTGGGGCCATCGCAGCAGGGTAGAAACCCAGGGTTGCCCTACTGGCCACATGCGATCAGGGGCTGACTACCTCTCAGGCATCAGACGCCTGAGCTGTGGTTTCCCTCAGGACACGTGAACAGGTACATCCACAGACGTGTTGAAGACTTCAAGGGCTGAGCAGCCATGTTTGGCATGGCGCTCAGCCTCTTCTCCAAGGGGTATCCGGGGGAGGCAGGCTGGGTGGATGCCCTGGACTCCCTACGCCGATTGGATTTTTACGCTGGTGAGCACCGGCAGCATGCTGCTGATTGCTTGGCTGGTGTTGCGGCCTAGGCAGTGAGAGCAGGAGCTTGATCGCGCTCAAGAGGGAGGTGCCATCCGCGACAGCGCTGCACCGCCCAGCAGCGCCAGCAGCAGCTTGAGGGTGGAATCAAAGCCGCCCTGCAGCTGCTCCAGCGTGCCGGGGCAGATCTGACCGACAGGACGGCCCTGGAGCGCCCTTTGGCCGCAAACCCCAGCAGCCAGCGAATAGATCAGCAGCTGGGTGCCGATCACCACCGCCAGGGTCTTAAAGATGAATCGCTCCCGATCGAAGGGTGGCCGTGGTGCTGGTTCTGGTGTCACGGTTCTCTTTCCTCCTGCCGGTTGATCAGCCCCCTGCGGGAGGCAGCACAAGCTCACCGCCCTGCAGCAACCCCCAGATCCTTTGGGCTTCCGCCTGGCGCCGCTCTAGGTGCGGTGTGCCGGGCCTGAAGTAACCCTCAGCCGCTGCGGCTGAACCGGTCCAGTAGGCCGCTGCCGCTGCTGAATCCATGCCAGAGGGGCGGTCTTCAAAGACGCGGGTCCAGCCGATCAACGAGCCCTGGGGCGGATCGTGCAGACCGGCGTACTCCTCAGCGAAGTACTGCTGCTGCCAGCTGTTGCTGTTGGGATCGATGCCTTCTGCGATGGCCTGTAGCCGTGCTTCGTCATAGGCACTGCGCCGCACGCCGGTGTACTGCATGGCCCCACGGCCAGCGCCACTGCCCGCCTCGATTACATCGAGGTTCTCCAGCTCCGGCTCACCGGTCTCGATGACCATGCAGCCCAGGAAGCCGCAGGCCTCTTCAGCAGTCAGCGGATTGATGACACCCAGGCTGGACTTGGTGACGCCGCTGCTGCAGAAGAAGCTGAGCCAGTGCTGCAGGTTGGAGTGGGGCCCGGACTCCTGGTTCACAGGCCCCGCCGTCACTTTTTTTCCTGGAACACCCCCACATAGACCGTGCCCTGGCGGTAAAGGGGCAGCACCTTGTCGCGTAGATCGACGTTGTGAATACGGATGCAACCCAAGGTGGGATGCAGGGGCTGCTGCGCTGCCCAGGCACCAGGCCAGCCGCAGGCGGATCCACCGCCGTGGAGCATGATCCCGGCCCGGCCGGCCTTGATCTCCTGGCCTTCCAGCTCCTCCAGGTCAAAGGAGTACCAGCCGTAGGCCATAGCGGTATCTGAGCAGGGTGGATTGGGGTTCTGCTCGTAATCGGCATACAGCTGCCCCAGCTTGTAGAGACCAGGCGGGGTGTCGGTGTTGGTGTGGCTCCAGTCGGTATCAGCGCCCTGCCCCCGGGCCAGACAGGGGATCTTCCAGAGGAACTTGCCGCTGTGGTCGTAGGCCTCTAGGTCTTCGTCGCGGTCATTCACAAGCAGGTAGGAATCACCCGGTTTGACCGGTGCTGCCATCTGTGGGCCGGCCATGCCGGCTTCCTCTGAACCGCGGGGATCGAGGCCGCCTGCCGGTGCTGGCGGCAGCGGCTCAGGGGTTGGGGGTGCTGGCGGCTTGCTGCTGTAACTGACGGCCCAGGGCGCTTGTTCGTCGAGGATCGCGGCGCCCTGGTCGCTGCTGCTGATCACCTCATACAGCTGACCAACGGCGTGGATCTGCTGCTTCTCGGCCAAGAAGAAGCGGAAGCGATCGAGGAAGCGATCGGCACTCATCGATGTCATGGCGACTGGGTGGGGAGCTGATCCCCATTGCCAGTGCCAATTGCCTGCCACAGCACCGCGCTTTTACTGCGGATCTGTCAGGCCTGCTGCCCCATCCCCCCCAGCTGACGTTGCTCACCCTGCAGTGGCGAGTCTTCCGGTGTAGGCGCTGAGGTCAAATGGATCTCACCGGGACGCCGGCAGGAAGCGCGATAGGCCAGTCACCGTGATGCGCTCAGCCGGCGAAGCAGCATTGCCTTGGCACAGCGGGCACGATGGGGAACCAATTACTGACTCCATGATCGGCTGGCTGCAAGGGCAACTCAACCATCCCTGGCAGCAGGACAAGCGCTACGGCCTGCTGCTGGTGTGTCAGGGGGTGGGTTACGAGGTTCAGGTGAGCCAGCGTCAATGGCAGCAGCTACCGGTGCAGGGCAGTGCTCTGGAGCTGCACATCCACCTGGCTATCCGCGACGACGCCTGGATTCTCTACGGCTTTGGTGAGCGCCACGAAAGGGATCTGTTTCGGGAATTGGTTGCCGTCAGCGGCGTAGGGCCCCAAATGGGCCTGGGATTACTGGGAGTGATGGATCCCAGGGAGTTGGTGCAGGCCATCGTGCAAACCGATCTACGCCGGCTCTGCCAGGCGCCCGGGGTGGGCAAACGCACCGCCGAGCGCTTGGCTGTCGAGCTGCGGACCAAACTGCAGCAGCGGTTTCTGGGGCAACTGGAAAACCACGGCGATCCGGATTCGCTGGCAGACGGCCCCCTGCTGCCGGCAGAAGGCCGTGATGAAGTGCAGCTAACCCTGGCTGCCCTGGGCTACGAAGCCCTTGAAATCCATCGCGCCCTGCGCGCCGTAGCCGCCGTGGGCATCGGGGAGTCGGCCGGGGCAGAAGATTGGATCCGAGAGTGCCTGCGCTGGCTATCCCGCCCAATGGACTGAGACGGCATGACAGCTGCCCGCTGGAAGGTATGGAGGGGACTTGCACCGTAGGTCCCCAAATCGGGCCAGCCAGCCAGACCTGCCCGCCTGGGCCCATCGCGAAGGCCACGCTCAGCACCAACGACAACCCCACACCGGTAAGTGCGCCAAGCCCCACGGGCCTGAGGCCCTGGTGGAGCAGCATCAGACGATCCTGGGCATTGGCGCTCTGCAACTGTTGCCTGTGGCGCAGGGCCCACACCCCAGGCTGAGTCCCGCCGCCAGAAGGGCCGCTTCCAGGCTTTCGATCCCCACCGCCTGCGGCATGCCCTCGGCCAGCAGTGCATCGATACCGCCATCGAGATGGGCACTGCCGATCTCCCACGGCTCCATCACCGCAGCGCCGCGGGAGCGGTTCCAGCTGGCGGTTTCAAACTGCCAGCCCTGCGCGGCGGTGCCGCCATCGGCCTGGGGGATCCAGTGGCTGAGGACCTTGTCTGCGAGCCAGCTGCGCAGAGCGACCTCCGGGTAGGGGGTCCGCAGCAAAAGCTCGGGCAGCTGACCGTTGAGCTCAGCCGCATGGCGGACCAGCCGGTCCTGAAGGATTGAGAAGGCGGCTGGATCGGCCAACGCGTCCCCAAGCCGCGCGATCAACGCCCCCCAGCGCCCGGCTGGGAGCTGGGGGCTCATGCCAGCTGGTTACCCGGTTGGCCCTGCTCGCCATCGAAGAACCGGCGCAGATTCACACCAGCCTCGTTGGCAGCGGCCAGGAGCTCAGCCCGCTGCGCCTCATCCAGGCCATCCCAAAAGGCATGGAAGAGATCGAGCGAGGCCTTGCCCATGCCCACGAACCCCAGCACTGCCAGAGGCCAACTCAGCCAGGGGAAAACCAGCAGCACCAGGCCGAGCGCCAGGCTTACGACCGCGCCCTGCTTGGTGGAGGCCCAGACCGTCTCGCCAATGGCGCGGATTTGGGTGGCACGGTCGATCACGCCGCGTTGGCGCAGGGCCTCGGTGCGCAGGGCGGTGAGCAGGGCCTGGTAGCCGGCATAGATGACCACCCCACCGAGGGAGGATTCCAGGACGAACTCACCGCCATTGATGGCGCCGCCATTGGCATTGATATCGATCGAGGCCAGCCCAGCGCTGGGCGCGGCTTCCCAGCCGGCGCGTGGGATCTGGAAGGGATCTTGGTTGCGGCTCATGGTCTGATAACCACTGTGAGTTGTAACAGCATTACCCCGGTGGCAAGCGGTGGCAACGCCAGCGCTGCGAAACACCACTTGGATGCAGACCTGGCAATCCTGTGGGAGGACGAAGCGGCGCGTGCCGTTTACCCTTCCGCACCGCAGTTCTTTCTCTTTTGCGCTGCACTGCTGCCATGACCACTGTCGATCGCCACTTGGACCCCGTCCATTACGCGGTGTTCTTCTCTGGCTCATTGGGCGATGGCATCGAGATGGTGCAGGCCCTTGATGAGCCCCATGCCGTGGATATCGTCCTGGCCCAGCACCCTGACGCTCATGTGAAGGCCGTTCCGGCCGCCTCCATCGAGGGCATGAATAAGCACCGCCTTCTGTTTTCTTGGCTGGAGTCGCTGTAAAGCCCAGTGGCCAAAGGCCAGCAATGGTTGGGCGAGAGAGCTCACGCTCGCTGGCCCCGGTTGCTCAGAGCACGATCACCCGGGCGGCTGCCCCCCAGATCAGCTGCTGATTGCGGGCCAGCAGCAGGGCCTGCTCACGCGGCAGCCAGTGGGGATCGGCGCAGATCTGACCCTCGCCATCGAGGAATAGCCGCCGCGCCGTAGTGCTGCTCTTGGCGGCCAGACGGAAGGAGATTAAGCGGATCGGGCAGACCGGCTCAACGGGAATGGTGGCCATGGCGGTGTGACAAGCAGGACGCGACCACCGCGCCCCGGTGCTGCCTCGGCCCCTGGGACGAGCAAGCAAGGGGCAACCTGCGGAGCGACTGCTATTGCCGCCGCCAGCCTCCACCTCATGCCCTGAGCTGAGCATCAACTGACGGTCCAGACGCGACCTGGCAACAGCTGCTGTTGTCACTGGGGCAAGGCCCCGGGAGAGTGCCCTTGGGCCTGACCTTGATTGAGGCGCAGAAATATGCCCGCCGCGCTGAACAGCTGGCGGTGCTCAAGACCTTTGCTGAGGGGGAGCTGCTGCGCCGCCTGCCCTTTCGCAACCTTGTCGGTGGCTCATTGAGCTTCCCGGCTGAAACCAAGCTGCCCCGCGTTGGTTTCCGGGCAGTGAATGAGGGCTACCGCCAGAGCTATGGGGTGATCAACTCCGATTCGGAGTTTGTGCACCTCTTTGGCGGTGATCTGGATGTGGACCGCTCGATCGTTGATCTGCAGGGCCCTGAGGCCCGTGCTGCCCAAACCGAGATGAAGGTGCGCTCCATGCGCCTCACACTGGAAGCCGCAATCATCAATGGCGATGACACCTTTGATCCGCGGGCCTTCAACGGGCTGAGCAAGCGCCTGGCACCTGGAGACGAGCAGACAATCGACAACGGTGGCAGCACCCTCAACCTGCTGGCGCTTGAGGCATTGAGCGACAGCGTGATCGGCTACGGCGGCGACAAGGTGCTGATTGCCAGCAAGGCCGCCCGCCGCCAGATCAGCACAGCCTCCCGTCAGGCCGGCGGCGAGCTGTATGAGGTGATCGACGGCCGCCACTATTTCGAGGGGATCGAAATCCTGCTGGTGGAGGAGGACGCCGAGGGCCATGCCGTGCTCGGTTACGACGAACCGGCAGGCACCACCTCCATCTACTGCTGCGTACTGGGCGATGCGGCGGTCTGCGGTCTGCAGGGTCCGTTTGAGGGCAGGTATGGCATTGCGGTGCGTGATTTCGGGGAGGTGCATGACGCACCGGTGTTCCGCACGCGGGTGGATTGGTACGTGGGCTTTGCCGTCTGCAACCGCAAGGCAGCGGCCCGCCTCTACAACGTCGCGCCCATGCCGCTGGTGCTGCCCTAAGCGCCGCCTGCTGGGCAACGCAATAACCCTGCCCGCGCCAACTGATTTGTCCCCCTTTGATCTGGAGCCCTATCCATGACCACCCAAGCCACCCGGCTGCTCGATGCCCAGACGGTGCTCGTCGGCTGGATCAACCATTCAGCAACCGACTGCTACGAACACAGCCGCAGCAGCGGCGATGTCATCAATCTCGGCACCGATCTCGATGCCTCCTGCTCCTTTGTGCTGGTGGCCTCCCATCCCGGCCACAGCGACGCGGTAACGGTGACGCTGGAGCTTGCGCCGCTGCTGGCTGACGGCACTGCCGGCAGCTGGATCACTGCCGCTGCCGTCGCTATCCCCGCCGCTGGCGGCAAGGTGGAGGCGAGCATCAGTGGTGCTGCCCTTCTGCTCAATCCAGCCGACAGCGAGTTGGTTACGCCGCCCTGCCTGCGCCTGGCGCGCGCTGTGATCTCCCCGAGCACACCGGTAGGGATGTGCGTGGCGCTGACCGCCAACCAGGGGCTTTGAGGTGAGTGCCATGGACACCGCAATGCCCTTGCAACTGCTGCAACCCCTGGATAGCAACAACCCCGCCTCCACGCCGGTTCACCTCTCGGGCCCGGAGCAGCGGCTGAGCGTCACCCCGGATCCGGGTGTGGGCGATGACTCCCTGCTGCCACCCAGCCAGCTGCTGATCGTCAAGGACGGCGAGAGCCGCTCGATCTGGCCGGTGCACCTGGCTGGCTGGCTGGCATTGGGCTGGCAGCTACACACGCAGTCGGCAGAAGCTGCGCCCGAGCCCGAGCCGGAGCCAGCGCCGGAGCTGGTGGATGCGCTTGACCTTGAGCCCGAGCAACCGGAAGCGACAGAGCCCGCCTCAGCACTGGATGAGACCACGCCCACCGGCGAGCTGCTGGAGTCAACGGAAACCCCCACCAGCGACGGAGAAGCCCTGCTGGCTTCTGAGCCCCCTGATTTCCAGGCGATGACCAAGGCCCAGATCGTCGAATACTGCTCGGCTGTTCATGGCGTAGAGCTCGATGCCAGCCAGACCAAAGCCGAACTGGTCGAGCAGGCCACGGCACTGGAAGCCCAGGCCAGCGGCAGTACTACAGCCACCAGCGAGGGCAGCAACGATGCCGCGGATCTCGCTGCTCTGGAGCTGGGTGATGCCCTGCTCTGATCACGGCCAACTGCAACCGAGCCAGCGCATTCCTGGCTGGGGGCTGGCAACAGCTCTGCAGCACTGCCCTGGCGCCGATGGCCACTCCCGATCCGGCTGTGCTGGCCGAGCTGACGGCCCAGTGCCGCAGCAGCAGCCGGCCCCAGGGGGTGATCTTCTTGGGCCAGGCCCAGCTGCAGGACGGCGGCACCCCTGAACCGCCCCCAGCCGGGGGCATCAGTTCGGTGCAAGCTCTAGCGCCGCTCATCAGTGCCGCCGCCAGCAATGGGGTGGTGGTGCTCGCGCTGGACCTGCGCCTGCTCAGCCCCCTACCGCCCTGACGCCAAACCCTGATCCCCCCAACCCTGTTTTCTGCTGATCGTCATGGCTACCACCACCGAGAGCCGCACCGCCGGCCGTTCCCTGCCCCAGCCCACCGACCTGCTGCTGGTGCAGCGCGGCAGCACGCCCTACCGGGCCACGGCTGATGAGGTCAAGGCGTTCATGCTCACTCCCGCCACCGCAGCATCGATCGGTGCAATCAAACCCGGCACCAACCTCTCGGTGGATGCCGATGGCACTCTCCATGCCGCCATCTCCGGTGCCCTCACCTACCGAGGTGCGATCGACCCCACCACAAGTGAGGCCCCGGCAGGCGCTGCAGTCGGGGATGTGTACCTGGCCAGCAGCTCCGGCATTGCCCTGGCCAGCTGGAGCGGCATCGCCGGCCAGGACATCGCCCAGGGGGATCTGCTGCTGTTTGACGGCACGATCTGGAGTGCCAATGCCGCTCTGGGCCCCGATGGCGCCGGCGTGATCCGCATCCAGGTGGCTGCACCGCTGGCCATCGATGAAAGCGATCCAGCTCAGCCGCTGCTGAGCGTTGAGCCTGCCTCCACCGCTGCTGCAGGCGTGCTGCGCCTAGCGGCTGCCGAGGACCTCACCGCCGGTACCGAGGGCGCCGCTGTCGATGCTGCAGCCCTCAAGGAAGCGATGGCCACTGCCCAGCCGGCCGGGGACTACATGCCTCTGGATCTCAGCACCCTCCCAGCTCTGCCCTGATCGCCGCAGCTGATGACCCTCCAACCAGGCGACCTGCTGGCGATCACCCGCCCTGCTGGCCCCGCTGCCGGCACCTATCAGCTGCCTGCAGCAGCACTGGCGGAACTGGCTGGCCAGACACCAGTGCTGGGAATCACTGGCGTGCTCTGGTCAACCGTGCGTTCAGCGGCAGACAACAGCTGGCAGGCGATCTGCTGGGCGCCGGAGCTGCAGCTCTACGCCTGCGTGGCGGGTAGCGGCACGGGCAATCGGGTAATGACCTCAAGCGATGGCATCCGCTGGAGCCCCCAACTATCAGCGGCGGATCAGAACTGGGTGGCGCTCTGCTGGGCTGCGGAGCTGGGGCTGTTCGTCGCCGTCAGCGACAGCGGCCTTGGTAATCGGGTGATGACCTCACCGGATGGCACCAGCTGGACCCTGCGCCAGACGCCGGCCAACAACAACTGGACCGGGGTCTGCTGGTCGCCCGAGCTGGGCCTGTTGGTGGCGGTTGCCAGCAGTGGCACAGGCAATCGGGTGATGACCAGCAGCGATGGCTTCACCTGGACAGCCAGACCGGCTGCTGCAGATCAGGAATGGCGCTCCATCTGCTGGGCGCAGCAGCTGGGGCTGCTGGTGGCGGTGAGCAGCACCGGCGGCAACCAGCGGGTGATGACCTCAAGCGATGGCCGCAACTGGACCCTGCGGACAGCTGCCGTAGCCAACAACTGGACAGCGCTCTGCTGGGCGGCGGAGCTGGGTTTGCTGGTGGCGCTGAGCAGCAGCGGCCGGGGCAACCGGGTGATGACCTCCCCCGATGGGATCAACTGGACGAGCCGGACCTCAGCAGCCGACAACGCCTGGACCTCCCTCTGCTGGGCGCCGCAGCGGGAGCTGCTCGTGGCGGTGAGTAGCAGCGGCACCGGCAACCGGATCATGACCAGCGGCGATGGCATCAGCTGGACGGTGCGCAGCTCCCCAGCTGATCTGGGCTGGCGTTCGCTCTGCTGGTCGCCCCAGCGGCGTCAGTTCGCGGCTGTGAGCAACAGCGGCGCTGGCAACCGGGTGATGGTGAGCCCCTGAACCATGACTGACACCAAGGCACCCCTGCCAGTGATTGGCTCGCGCTGCTGGCGTGACCTGATCAGCCCAGAGAGTGGCGCCACCGTGCTCAGCCTTGCGCCCGAGTCCCTCAATGCCGATCCGATGGTGGAGCTGGCCTACGACGAAGGCGGCAGCGGCTGGTGGCCGCTCTCCACGCTGGTGTTCGAGCAGGCATGAGCCAAGGGGGGCCTCAGCCCGCCCCCACCAGCTGGTGCCGCAGAGCCTCAAGCGCTTTCTTCTGGGCCCGCTGCACCGACATGGCGCTGATTTGCAGCTGCTCTGCCGCCTGCCGGAGTGAGAGGCCCTCAAGGATGGTGAGCCTCAGAGCCGTGGCTTGAGCTGCAGGCAGCTGATCTACCAGCTGCTCCAGCGCCAGATCATCAGCGGGCCCGGCTGCTTCTGGCTCGGGGCTGGCCAGCTGATCGAGCAGGCACGGCTCGCCATCAGCGTGGCCATCAAGGCTGATGTGACCCAGGGGGCACTGACCCTGCTCATGCAGCCGGCGTGGGATACGCACCAGCCGCACCCGATCGCGCAGGTGATGCTGCAGGGCACCTGAGATGCAGCGCCGCAGATAGGGCTCAGCTGGCTCACCTGCTTTGCAGCGCAGGACAGAGTGGAGCAGGGCTTCTCTAGCCACCTGGATCAGATCCTCCCGCTCGACCAAAGGGAAGAAGCGGCGGGCTACAGCTGAGGCAACGGCATCAGCCAAAGGCAGGTGCTGGAGCACAAGGGCATCACGGGCGCGGAGAGCAGAGCGGGAAAGCGGGGCAGCCATCTGGGGACGGCAGAGAACCCCACCCCCAACGGCCAGCCGCAGGGATGTGACAAGGACGCCCCAACGGGGCGCATGGCTAGATCCTTGACGCAGCGCGAGGACTGGACGAGGGATTTAGGTGGGTGTTTGACGGCCTGGTGGCGATTACTCCCGTTTGTCGCCAGCAACGCCTTAGGAGCCCACTCCTGCTGAGCTGCGGCGCCCCCTACAACAGGAGAGCAATGACAGAAGCAGTTGACACTGGTATGACAGAGGTTCGCAACTGCAGCGGCAATCTTTGGCCAGCATCAAGGAAGCAGCTAGGGACTGGCTACGCCTACCGGTAGTCACCGCGGGATCTGAATACTTGGTGATGGGTTATTTAATGCGTAGAAATATACTTGCCTACAAGGCGCCACCTGGAAACGAAGGATACGACCTAATTTGCATTCACCCTGAACCCAGGCATAATCCATCAGAAGTAGAAAAGGCGCAAATCAGGGTCCAAGTGAAAAGCAGATATGCAACTGATTGCGACCGTGGCTTCCCCGTTAAGGAGAAGAGCCTGGCTGCATTCGACTACCTAATTGTCGCCTTCCTCAACATCGGCAATTTCTATGGGAAAAACGATGGCAGTACGGGCTCTTGCGAGCCTGAGTTCTACACCCTGCCCCAGTCCTTCGTCAGGGAGCATCACGACTCAAGCTCTAGCTGGGAGAAGGTCAGACTGAAGAAGCTCCAGGACGAGATAGAGCCCTTCAAGAATGAGAAGGGCTTTGAACTTATCGCTCAAGAGCTTGGCATCGCCTCTCCAAGAAAAAATCGCATCTAGGAGCAGCATGAAGTTCCGGCTGATCCAGTCGAATGATCGCGGCTTGCTGACCAAGGTGGGCGATCGAACCTATGCCCGCCGAAAGCCTGCCAAGGGGGAGGAGCTGCTGGAGCTGCCAACACTCTTCATCTGGGTTAAGAAGCCACAGCGCTACCTAGCCCGCTGCTGGACGCGCTGGACGGGAGAGGTCCTGGAGCAGGACTTTATCTATGAAGTGACACGCTTTCGGGAGGTCATTGATCTGCAGGGACAAACCTGCTTCCATCAGTGGTGCTCTCACCAGCTCAGGCAAGAGATGTGGACGATGCGCGGAGAAGTGGTCGATCTCAGCCAGCTGAGCTGCCCTGAGCCCGAGGCTGTCTATGAGGCCAATCGACACAAAGGTAGCTCCGGCCTCCAGCGGAGAAAAGCACGCATCATTGCCCAGTCGCCTGCACTTTCGGAGGAAGAGAAGGAGCGGTTGAATCAGATCTATGGTCTTCGAGACTCCCTCAATCAGGCCGAGGGGCGCATCAGCTATCACGTCGATCACATTCAGCCACTAGCTGCTGGCGGCCTGCATCATCCTGATAATTTGCGGGTACTGGCAGCTTTTGAAAACATGCGCAAAGGAGCCAAGCTCCCTGACGCTGCTACTCGCAAGCAAGATGCTTGTGGGAGAAGCAGATCAGACCATTAGGAACTGACGTAATTTCTGATTGCAGAGATCAGGCACTCCCTTCCTGTCGCCAGGCGGCACAAAAAACACTCAGTTGAGATCAAGCCCCTTGAACGTCGCCGTCTTCACATCGTTGTAGAAGATCGGATCGATCTTGTCGATCTCATCGGTGTTGATCTCGAGGAAGCTGCGCTTGTTCTCACCCGGGATCAGGGCGCAGCGGGCGCCGTTATCCATGGCGACCTGGAGCGGCTCCACAAGGGAGCGGGCGGCCTTGATGTTGCCCTGAATGCTCATGTCGCCCATGACCAGCATGCCGGCCCTGGCGGGGGCACGGCGGATGGCGGAAAAAGCGGCCAGAAAGAATGCCACGCCAACCTCAGCTTCAACCTTGTTGCCCAGGAGGTCGATGGCTTCGACGTTGTAGTCGTAGCTGTCGGCCTCGTGGCTAATCGAGAAGGCGCTCTTGTTGGCCTGTAGATAGGCGAAAGCGCGCTGGATGGATTCCTTCATCTGGCCGCTGATGCCACCTGCCGGCTTGAGCTTGCCGTTGCCTGCTGCGATGGAGACCTCCAAGCGGTAGAGGCCAACCGTGCCATCCCCAGTTACGGACGCGGTGTAGACCGAACCCGGCGCCATCGGCTCCGCGGCGATTAGATCCTGACCGCCCTGCTCGGGCACGCCAACGAAATGCTCCTCGCCCGTGTCGTTGTCTGAGTAGCTGAAGGAGGTCTGGCTGTACTCGAAGGAGCCCATCTTCTTGAGCTGCTCCTTGACGCGCCTGCGGCACTCGATGGCGAGCTTGACGATGTCTTCCAGGTCTTCCTTCGACGGTTCCCCATGGGGATGGATGATCTTGACCAGCCCGGAGACGGTGCGGCGCACGGCCTTGCGGTCACGGGTGTTGAGGTGACTGCCTAAGCCGAAGTGGCTGTCGCAGAGCTCGGTGTAGTTGAGCTTGCGCAGGTCGCGCAGGGCCTCGGCCAGGTAGTCGATCACGAAGCCGTAGTGGTCCGTGAAGAACTCGTTGCGCATGTTGGGAACTTCCCAGCCCGGCAGGTAGCAGTGCAGCCGGTCGATGAAGGCGCGGTCGTCGCGAATCACATCGGGCATCGGTGCGAACAGGTGCCCCGTTTGCACCATCACGTCGATCGGCTGCTGGGTGTTGCCGAACATGGCGATGCTGGCGTCGCCGGCAAAGCTCTCGGCACCACGCTGGAACTGCCCCGACTCGCAGTAGGTCTTCATGGTGGTGATGACCTCCTTGGGCATCTTCTGGAGGTCAGCCACCTCGTCGAAGCCGACCACGTCCCAGATCGACACCATCCCTTTGACCTTGCCGCTCATGTGGCCAAACAGGTTGGCCACGGTGGTGGGGCCGGTGAGCAGGGCCGCGTAGGGCGAGAGCTCCTGAACCGCAAAGCTCTTGCCGGTGCCGCGAGGACCCAGCTCCACCAGGTTGTAGTTGCGCTCGCAGAGCGGGATAAGCCGCAGCAGGAATAGGAGCTTGAGCCGCTGGCTGAACTGGGAGGGCTCGTAGCCCATCGAACGGATCAGCAGGTCGATCCACTCCTCGGTGCTGAACTGCGTCCGCAGCTTGCGGTATTCATCGAGGTTGAAGCTGGCCAGCTGGATCGGCGTCAGCTGGCTGATCGAGAAGGGCGCCTTGCTGTCGTTCTCCTCCCACTCCACCTCCACCTGCGCCCACACCCCGCCAGTGAGCAACCGCTCAAAGGCATGCACGTCGTCATCAGCGATGCGCAGGCTGTTGCTGCCGAAGTTGACGCACTCGGCCACATAGGTGTTGCCGACCAGGCGCACCTTCACCTTGTCGATGAAGGTGTAGCGGCCCTTCTGCTTGACCTTGCTCTGGGCCTTGGTGGCCTCGTCGGGTCTGATGTAGTTGTTGGACAGGGTGTCGCGCACCACGGAGAGGCCCAGCTCGATGGCGGCGGCATCGGAGGAGGCGCAGTATTTGCCGAGCAGATACTCGAGCACGAACACCGGCACGTTGGCGCCGACCTTCACGGCCCGCACCAGGTCCTTGCGGACGCACTTACCCGCAAAGACCTGATTGACCTTGTCGTCGAGGGCGTCGCGGGCGGGGGTGCTCATGGGGGCTGGATTAGGTGGTGCTTGCTGAAGTGCTGTGCTTTGTGAGGCAGGGCGTTTCGTGGATCACGTCTGCCAATCGAGCTGTGGTGGAGGGAAGCCGCCCAGGTGGTAGGTAACAGGAGCCATCAGCCGAGCAGGTCCACTGGCAGATCGGGGCTGCGGTGCAGCACCAGATCCGTGGCGGCGTCGCGCAGCTCCAGGTAGAGCTTCTTGCCGCTCCAGTCGCCGGGAATGAGCAGGCCGATGGTGGCGGCCTGGCCGGGGGTGAGGGTGAGGCGGTTTGTGCCTGTGTCGAGCTCAGCGTCGATGGCCTGGATGGGCGTAGCGACCAGGTCTTCTGTCTTGCAGTCGTAGGCAGCGAGCACGGTCTGGCGGTTTTTGCCCTGGTTGAGCAGGTCGATGGGTAGCTCGATCGGCACCATCAAGATGCGATTGGTGACCCTCTCAACCAGCGTTCCTGGCCAGGGCTTCTGCTTTTTGGCCTTGCCTGCGACCTCAGGTGCAGCGCCAGGGGCTGCGCAGCGGAAGCTGAGCAGGGGGATCAGCAGCTCCTGGATGCTGCTGCCGCCGTGGTGAAAGCAGAGACTGCCACCAGCCTTGAGCACCCCGGAGGAACGGGGCAGCACCACCGAGAGACCGTTTTGTCCGTAGCCAAGGGCAGCGGGCTGGATTTCCACGCAGGAGGGATTGACGGCGGAGGGGTGGCCAAGCCAGCAGCGCCGCTCCAGCTTGAACAGCTTTCCGTCCGGCGGGTCGATGCGCATGGCGGGCTCTCGGCCCAGCGGTAGATGCAGGAAGCCGTGATCCGCGGTGATCACGAAGCGCTCCAGCGGCTGCTCCAGCGGCAGGGCAGCCAGGCGGCGCACGGCGTCTTCGATGGTGTCGAGCTCGCGCTGCATGTCGGTGCGCACATTGGCGAGGTTCTCGTCGGTGTCGCGCTCACCGGCGTGGTCGATGCCGGTGCTGGTGACCACCACTGGACCAGTACCGGCCAGCTTCTCGAGCAGCACGGCCTCCTTGCTGCGAATCAGCTCCACCAGCGAGATCACTACGGCGGTGGGCACACGCTGCTGCAGGTGGGCGAGGCGCTTGGGCTTGTCATTGCTCCAGCCCACCGGCACCCCATCGACCACGGAGCAGGGGCTGCCAGCGACATCGGCCACCGCAAAGCTGCGCTCCGCGCCGGGCAGCAGGGCTGCCATGCCAACGGGCGTGATCGAGGGCAGGGCGGCCTGGGCGATCTCCAGCTTGAGGTCGCTGAGCTGCTCGCGGCTCCAGCCGCTGAAGCGCTCATGCAAGGTGGCGCCCATCTCGTAGCGCAGGGCATCCACCCAGAACACCACCGCCCTGCCGGCGCCGGGCTGCACCCGCTCGCTCCAGGTGCGCGTCTGCGGGAAGGCACCAGGGATAAGCCAGCCTGCCTGCTGCAAGGCAGCGGTGAAACGTTGGGCCTGCTGCTCCAGTAGGGCCTCGTAGCGGCCCCGCAGCTGCTCTAGAGCGTCTCTGATTTCCACTTCGCTGGCGGTGAGCTCAGCCACCTGCTGCTCCAGGCGCCGCTGCAGGCCATCGACCTGCTGGGCGGCCTCTGCCTGATACGGAAGCCAGGCTTCAACGGCAGCGGCGGCCTTAGGCAGCTGAGCTTGCGCCTGCTCGAGGGCCACCCCGAGGGCGGCGGCGGTGCGGGCCAGCTCCCACTGCAGCCGGCGCCTGGCTTGCTGGGCATCGGTGGGCTGACCCACCAGCCAGAAGCTGTTGTGACGGGCGGCCACCAGCTCCTGCGCCTTGGCGTACTCGCCCTGGGTGAGGAAGACGTCGACGCTGCGCAGCAGGAACTGTTCTTCGCAGGGGAAGGTGTCGATCGAGCCGAGCACGCCGGGCCGCTCGCCGCTGATCAGCGAGCGCAGCTCAAGCTCAGCTTCGATGCGATTAGCGATGACGATGTAGGCGGGCGCGTGGCTGCGGCGCAGGCCCTGCACATCTGCGAGGGCGTTTTCTTCGGCGGCCTTACCCACCGGCAGCGACTGCCTGGCAAAGGCGCTGAGCTCATCGCCATGCCAGTCGTGCAGGAACTCATGCAGCAGCAGGGCCCGCTGGGCCCGCTGGCGCCAGTCGGCCAGGGTTGTCTCTACAGGGAAGCCCAGGCCCCAGCGGCTGTGGAGCAGTTCCTGCAGTTCGTTCTCCAGCCCTTTGGCGCTGATGGCGTCATCGAGCCCATCTGCTGCCAGCCAGAGGCGGGCCAGCTCGGCGTTCTCGGGAGAGCTGTTGCGGCCCAGCTGCTGCTGAAACAGCGCCTTGAGCTGACTGAAGCCGCCGCTACCTGCTTGCTCCAAGGCCAGGGCGATGTCGCGGTAGGTGAGATCGGGCCGCTTGAGCAGCTGCTCCACCTTTTCAGGCTCGAGCACCTCACGCAGGTAGCCGCGGGCACGGCTCACCAGCTTGATCTCGAAGGTGGAGCCAGCGCGGAGCAGCTCAAGCAGCACAGCGCGGCCTTCGCTCTCCTGGCGATCCGGTAGGTAGACGAGCAGCGGATCGGGCAGATCTGCTGCGACGTGCGGTTCAAGCTGGCTTCGCAGTTCATAGAGGCTGCTGCCAGCCAGCGCCCAGCCGGCCTGCTGCTCCCCGAAGCTGAGGCTGCCAAGCTCCCTGGCGCTGGGCGAGGCCGTAGCGACATCGTCGAGAAAGGGCCGCAGCTGCTGGCCCGGATCAAAGACCAGCAAAACCCTGTGCTCGCTGAGCTGCTTGGCCAGCTCCTGGCAGAGGCGGCGGTGGAGCTTATTGGGGGCTTCCGCTGCCATCATTCGCCCTCTCCAGCTTGGCTCTCAACAGCCGCAAGACCTGACTCGCTGAGCCGGTACTTGGCTCCACGGGCAGCCCCAAGCTGCTCGATCTGACCGCCTTCCTTGAGTTGCTTGATCACAGCTGTGAGCGAGGCAGCCTCCACATTCAGCAGCTCGGCAATGGCGTTTCTGCCGAGACCGTCCGCTGGAGCGGCGGTGAGAACCAGCAGGGTCTGGCGGGAGGTTTCCGCATCTACCTCGGGGGCAGATCCGCGGGGCCGGCGGGTTGTGCCAGTGGAGGATGACTTCGCTACCCGTGGGGTGCGGGTGCGAGCGGCGGCTACAGGTGGAGAAGCTGCCAGGAAGCGTTCAAGCGCGTTCTGCACCGCAGGCTTGCTGTACTCGGCGAGCAGGGCCTCTAGCTCAGCTTCCGGCAGCTGACGCTGCAACCAGTTGCCCTTACTGGTCTCCTGCCAGAGGCGCTCTACTAGCCCGTGGGCGATAGCCAAGCTGCGATCGGTGATGCACTTTCTGATCACCCGCTCGGGCCAGAGATGGAAGGCGAGATGGGCCCAGTCGTAATCGCCTTTAACCAGCTTGTCCCAGCATTCCTTACATTTATTCTGCCAGGGGGCGTAGGGCGTGACGCGCCAAAGTATGGCGTGATTGATAATCACGCCATCGTTGAGATTTGGGCTCCAGAGGGAAGCCACTAGACCAAGCTCACTCTTAAATATGATTAAATCCTGAAGCAGGATCTGTACCTCCCGAAGGCGGCTGGCCGAATCACTCGAGATGGCTCCTTGGGATTCAAGTTCAAACTGTTCTCGCTCGGCCTCCTGAATACGTGGCTCGACGAAATCACGCAGCACTCGATATAGCGTGTCTTGCGTGAAGCGATGGTAGTAAAGCCAGACTGAATAGCTGCCGTTGCCAGCGGAGACCTGCCAGTAGATGGGGGCCTGACGTCGGCTCTTGGAGTAGCGTTTGAGGTGATCGGCGAAGAAGCCAGCAGACTTACGAAAATAATCACGAAGCGTCTTTACGCCGAGGATTTCGCAAACTTCGTGTTCAACGGACTCGGATGTAAAGCTGCCCTCCTGGCCACCCCAGATAATTGCAATGACCTCGCGGATGCGGCGGTCGAGGTCTAGCGGATGATTTGGGTCATCCACGAGGATGCCGTTCCACGGAATTAGGACGGGATACGCGGGGGCCACATCTTCCTGGAGGGCTGGCAAACCATGGTCATTCTGCAACTGGCCGGGTGGACAGATTGGCAATGGTGCAAATGGATTCAACAAAGCTGGTGCAAGCCGCTTGCCAATTGCGAAATTGATATCCCATTGCCCCACACATGCTCCAACTGCGTACGAAACTAAGTCTGCTACATCAACGAAATCGGAGCGAAGCTTTACTCTGAAACTTTTCACATCATGGCTGTCTGCCGCATTTAATATATTCTCCTCGACTACTGACGCAAGGCGTAAGCCAACTTTCTGAAGCGAGGACCGAACTAAATCAAGAGTGGATCTGCATGCTTCTGCCCGAGAGGCGACGGCATGAAGCGGCGATACAAATAACGAAGATGGCTCAATAGCCTGCTCAAGCATGTCCATTTCAAGGTATACATCTGTTGCCAACTCGCTGAGCACAAGCAAGTCATTCGCGGGCCTAGGAAGCAAGCCAATTGAACCTGTTTCATAGTTTCCAAACTTTGACAGGGCCTCAATTGCGGACAAGTACTCTGACGAAGAGAGCAGCAAAGGCAGGGCACTGGTCCATTTAAATGCATCCTCGCCCGAGGGAAAGATGATGCCATTCTTATTCGAGAAGCACGCCCCTGCCCGCAATCTCCTACAGCTAAAACCTTTTTGGCTTCTCTTGGAAAACGCAGCACCTGGGGTGCCATAATATTTTGAGGATTGCCTCGTTCTTGCGATATTCCCGCTATTGGTCTCGGCAAATGCCGCGATCTCGGCCCCAGCTAAATGTCGCTTAACTACAAGGTGCAAGTCTCCTGAGTACCAAGAGTAATCACCGCCCTTGGAAAAGATGTGCCAAGTATATCCAATCTCGCCCGCTGAGACTTCCCATTTTAATCGAACGAATCTACTGTCGTCTTCTGTTGCTAAGCCTTGGGTCGTGCTGGCGAACCCTGCGGAAAAATTGTCACCGGACTGCAGGCGGCTGATCGCTTCAGATTCCAGTTCCAGAAGCAACTGTAGCCCCGGCAGAGAGCAAATCGTTGATAACAGCGCTACCTT
This sequence comes from Cyanobium sp. Tous-M-B4, assembly GCF_024345395.1. Classification (NCBI taxonomy): domain Bacteria; kingdom Bacillati; phylum Cyanobacteriota; class Cyanophyceae; order Synechococcales; family Prochlorococcaceae; genus Cyanobium; species Cyanobium sp. Tous-M-B4. The sequence continues at coordinate 156,343 of NZ_JAGQBA010000005.1, forward strand.
CCATTCGCCTGAACTTATAGCATCAGCACGCTTATGAACCTCTTGAGACCTGACGCTCTTGTGCAGAAGCTCTCCTTGCTCATTGCTGGAAATGATGTAAGCGGCTGTTTCAACAAGCGCTCCGTCAAGAACCCCTGCGCCTAGATCTGCGAGTATAGAAATGCGCTTGCCGGTCCCGCCGACTATTTCCTTCCGGAAGTCAAGCAGATCACGCCCAACAGAGAAGGCGCGCGACGTGATTGCGCCAAGCAGCCCTGTAGTTGACAGTGAAAGATTCATCAATCGTATGATCATCGCTGCATAGATATCATTCTTGCCGCCACTATGTGCCGTACTCATGTAGTCAAGCACGCTCTTGATGGGCTCGCCGAAAGGCGGATTCATTAATGTCACGTCGTAGCGCTTACGACAGATATCAATAAAGGCAAAACCCTGCGCCGCATCCTCCGCAAAGAGCCGACGCTGATAACCTCTTCGGTATTCAGCCTGCTCCGCGTAGTGGCGCAGAGCGGTGTAGATGCGTTCCTCAATACCAACCCAGAAATCCCTGGTGAGGTTCTGAAGATCAGCATTCAGGGAAGAACCCACCCCTCCCAGTTCTGCAAATTCAGTTGCGCTGAACAGATCCCGCTGCCGAATTGCAAGCTTCTGCCAGTCTCTTTGCCCCTGCTCAATCGCATCGCGAACTTCCTCCTCAATCTTGAGCAGTGATCCGGCCTCTCCTGCCAGCTGCATCTTGTCAAAGATCGTCTCCAACAACTGCTGAACAAGACCCCTTTCTGCTTCAGGGAACTGCTGATCAACAAAATCAGCCAGTAGTTCCCGCTCACCTGGCATCGGTTCAGCGCACACCACATTGGAGCGAGTGATTGCTGGGCGAGCTGCAACCTCTACCCCCTGCTCCTGCCAGGCTCGCTGTGCTCTTAGCCAGAGGGTCAGCCTGGCGATTTGGGTAGCCCGAGGATCAATGTCTACGCCGTGGATGTTGTGCAGCAGGATCAGCCTGGGCACCTCACGCAAGAAGGCTGCCTTGCGGGCAAAGCCAGCTGTATAAGTAACAAAGGGTGCAAAGGCTTCTCCTTGCTTGGCCTGCTCATCTGAACCATGGGCGATCTCCCAGGCCTCCTCGTAGATCGCTAGATACAGGTCAAAGGCATAAAGCCCAAAGTGCATCGAGCCGCAAGCTGGATCCAGCATGCGGATCTCACGCGGATCCTTTAGCGGGCGGTAGGGAATGTGCACCGGCTGGCGCAGCAGCTCCTCCTGGCTGATGGCTTCATCAGCAACGACCTCCGCTGGCGGCTCTTCCCCAGACTGCAGCCAGATCTCATTAGGCCGCCGCACCTGGTAGCGGCAGCGCTCTTTTAGGCCGGTATCGCCCTGCCGCATCTCATACCAGATGCGCCCCAGGGTGTTATCGGTGAGGAACTCCACCACATAGCGCGGTGTAAAGAACTGGTTGCGCACCGCCAGCTCCCGGCTGTTGCGGGGCGCAGAAGACTCCTCGCGCATCTTTTTGCGCTCGGCATCGCCGTTGAAGTACTGATAGATCCAGCCCAGGGTTTCGTCTTCTCTCCAGAGCTCAGCCAGCTCTGGCCTATTGAGGATGTCCAGCAGCTCCAAGAGCGCTGTGCGCTTTGGCCACAGCAGGCTGGCTGGATCGCGGGGATCAAATAGGGCCCGCAGCTCGCGGCTTACGTCTTCAAAGATCGTCTCCAGGTACAGCCGGTAGCTGCTCTCTTGCTCCACCAGCAGCCCTTGGGCAACAGCGGTGAACTCCTGGAAACCCTCGCTCTCTAACCCACCGCTGACGCAGCGCCGCACCAGCTCGCGGGCCTCCATGAGTTTCAAGGCCACAAAGCGGTTTAACGCCGTGAAGGCCATCTCCCGCAGGGCCAGCAGCAGGGCCTCCTTCTCATCGTTGATCTGCGCAGACCTGTGCTCGATCCAGGCCAGGAGCTTCTCGCGGAGTAACCGCTGCTCGGCCTGCAGGTGGGCGCCAGGCTCCTCGCTCCAGCGGCCGGCGGCCACATTGATGTCGTAGGTCTCCAGAAGCTGCCTGCTGAACTCCTCTTCCAGCAGGCGGCGGGCGTCCTGGGTGGCCTTCTGCAGCTTGCTGCGTTGCTCCTTTTCCATGGTTTAGGCCCTCCTCATTGCAGTAAGACCTTGCGGTCGTTGCCTAGCTCTGCTTCGCAGCGCTGGCGGATGCGGTTGAGCACGTCGTCGAGGCCCGCCGCATCGAAGGGTTCGCGACACAGCTCGCGCACACTCACCGTGCTCACCTCCTGCTCGGGGAAGGCCCACTTCTGGGCGATCTGCTCCTGCTGGCGCAGCAAGCCTTCGAGCATCGCCGGCTGATCGCGTAGCCGCACCAGATCCAGGGCCTCGGCGTCGCTGGCCTTCTGCTGCAGCGGTGCCTTCAGCTGCTGCTGCCGCTCTGGCTCCAGCGCCGTAAAGCCAGGGGTCTGCTCCAACTGCTGCACGCGCTGCTGCACCTGAGCAGCAAGGGCCTGCTGGGCTGCCTGGCGCCGCTGCGCGTAGGCCTCCTCCAACTTCCTGGTGAGCTGGTCGATCTCAGGCAGCTTCTCGTAAAAGCTTGGTGCCTGCAGCCGATCGTCCAGCGCCGCCTGTTCCGCGTGCAGTTCCGCCGGCAGATCAGCCTCCTGCAGCAGCTGGCCCCAGATCTCAGCGCTCAGGGCTTTTCGAGCACGCTGCAAATCAGCGCTGCGGCTAGCGAGCGTCTCCTGGATTCCCTTGGCCTTCTGCCAGGCCTCCTTGACGGCTTCTGCGCTGCTCTTGAACGCCAGCACCACCTCCTCATCGTTGTTGTCCTGCCAGGTGGACACCTGCTCACTGGCCTGCTCCAGCACCTCAATTCCTGGCAGCTGCAGCGGTGCCAGCGCCCGGCTGGCGCTGTTGAGTTCGGCATTGACGCCCACCGCCACTACGCGGATCTCACGGGCTAGGGGGCCTGGCTGCACGCCAGCGACGGTTTTGCCCGCAAACTTCTGGAACAGCTGGCTTGCTTGCAGCACGTCTTCTGGCTTCAGCTTGCCGGCGTGGGCGACAAAAAGCGTGGCGCGGAAGGTGCTGTTGTTGGTGAATAGGGGCCGCACCTGGGGGTTGGCGGTGCCCACAAAGCTCTGGGCGTTGTGGGTGGCCTTGAACTTGCCTGCCACCTGCAGGGCCGCCACCAGAAACCTCACCGCATCGAGAGTCCAGCCGTAAGGAGCAGCACCAAAGTGATCGGCCAGCTCTTTGCCGCTCCAGCCGGCACTCTTCACCTGGCTGCGGTTGAGCACCGCCTGCAGCGCTGGGCGGTTGGTGTCGATCACCCACTGGCCGCCTTCCTCCTTGCAAAGCCGCAGCTTTTCGATTGAGCCGGTGAGGCCCTTGAGGTTGTCGGCGCTGAGCAGCTTGGTGAGCTCCTCGCTGCTGGGGCTCACCTCCGCTTCACCAAAGCGGGCGTAGATCTTGGCCAGCCCCTCCTTGAGCGCCTCGCGCATCGCATCAACGGCGCTGGCGGGATTGGCTGGAAGCTCACAGATGCCGCCATTGAGCAGGATCTTGCCGTGGATCAGGGTTTGCTCCAGCAGGCGGCAGGCCTCCTTCTGGAAGCCAGCCAGCTTGCGGCGCTCCTCGCTGACCAGCTGCACCTGCCCTTTGTCGGTGGCGCCCTTGCCTTTGAGATCGATCACCTTCTGGGAGCGGAACCACTCGCCCAGGGTTCGATCCAGCTCTTGGCTGGCGCACATCGCCCAGAAGAAGGTATTGGTCTCCTGCTGGCTGGTCTGGCGCAGCTGCTCCACCCGCTCTTCTTGCACCTCGCTGCTAGCAACCCGCTCCACCTTCACGGGCACATCACCCTTCACCAGCTCGCTGCCGCGGAAGTTGAGGGCAGCCTTGAAGCTCTTGACGCCACTCCCTAGAGCTGCGCTTGGCACCGGCTCCCAGATCAGCTTGAGGGCCTCAGCCAGCAGCCCATTGCGCTCTGGCACCGAGGGTGCCTGCTGGTTGCGGGTCTGCTCCCAGTCTTCCTCTTGCGCAGTGGGGATCTTGTAGGTGCCGTCGGCCGCCTTGCGGATAAGGTTGCGTTCAGCTAGGTGCCGGCAGGCCTCCTGCACCTGGGATTCGAGCGAATCTGCATCGATGGCTGGGTGCAGCACCACGGCCACATTGCGCTCAGTGGCCGGCACCTGATCGACGAACTGCAGCAGGCAGATCGCCTTGGCCACCGGCACCGCCAGCGGATGATCGGCCTTGCTGGCGATATCGACGATCTTGCCGCGGTACTGCGAATCGATGTTGTTGCTCTGCAGATCAAACACCCGATCCAGGGTCACAAGCGAGCCCACCTGCTTGTCAGCCAGCCCGCTTTGGGGATTGGTGAGCAGCTCCTGGGCCAGCTTGATGATCGCCCGGTTGGCACCGCCGAACTGCTTGCTGGCGCCCCCGGAGAGGCGCAGACCCGACACCACCTGAATGATCAGCTCGATCTGATACGGCAGCAGGGGGTAGAGGGCCGCGAAGCCTTTGGCGCCCAGCTCGGGCAAGCGAATCTTGGTGTCGAGCTTTGTGTGGGTGGCCAGGCGGCCCTGATGCTGCTGGAACAGCTCGGTGAGGGTCACCTCTCCCTGGGCGCTCTTGCCCAGAACCCGCCGGCTGGTCACCTCAGCGATGTCGGAGGGCTCCAGCACCGGCTTGTAGGGGAAGCGATCCTGCAGACGCGCCAGCTCGGTGCGGTTGTCGTCGAGGTAACCCACCACATCGGAGAGCTTCTCCTGGGAGGTGACCATCACCCACACCCTGCCGCGGCCCTTAATGCCCAGCTGCTGCACGATCGCCTGTAGATCAAGCATCTTCTGGATGTCGCGGGCCACGTACTGGCCCACCTCATCCACCACAAACATCAGCTGCTTACCGGGATGCTTGCGAGCGAGTAGCTCGATGGTGCGCTCCGCCAGGCTGGCAGGTGTGATCGGCACGTTTTGATCGCGGGCGTTTTTAAGCCAGCTGTCTTTCTCGGCGTAGGTCTGCGGTTCTATGGCCTGCATCACGGCACTGGCCCTAGGCATCGCCTGCAGCAGGCGCGTCTTGGCGATCGCCCAGTCTTCTCCTGGGTAGAGCTCAGCAAAGGCAGCAAGGAAGGCCTGCAGCTGGCCCTGCTCTTCCAGCTCGATTTCTAGTTCGGCCACCTCCAGGCTGCTGGAGTAGCCGAGGTGATCAAGCAGCTTGCGATAGAAGATCTTGGTGAGATCTTCGCTGGCATTGACGTTGCGATCCGCCGAGACATCAAAGATGATTGCTTCTGTGGGGATCTGCTCCTTGATCGCCCCCAGCAACGCCTTGATCGCCTGATTATTAGCTCGCTGCGCCAGTAGGTCGCCTGCACTGACGCCGCCCAGGTCCCGGTTGCTGATCGCTAGGCCCACATATTTGGCGAAGCTCGACTTACCTGCCCCGAAGAAGCCCGCCACCCAGATCGCAATCGCTTCGCTGGGTTGATTCACCGACTGGCGATAACCCTCCAGCACCTTGAGCATGCTGCTCTCAATCGATTCGGTGAGGATGTATTCATCGATCTCCTGGCGCACGATCGCCACATCGTCTTGATCGACCTTGATCACTTCCTCGATCTTGCGATCGATCCGGCCGGAGAAGAGTTCGCGAATGGTTTGGGTAGTCATGGTCAGGCGAACAGCTTGGGGCGGTAGTTGTGGTCGGCATCTGCTTCATCCATAAAGCGCAGCCCTGCTGGACCATCCCGCTGGCCGGGGTAGAAGAGCACCACCGGATGCAGCACCCGGTTGCGCAGGTTCTCAAGCAGGGCCGACGGGCGGTGCAGGTCAAAGAGCGACCCCACCCGCTCCAGAAACACGAGGTGGCTGCTGGTCGGCTTGGAGGTATCCACCGCCTGCGCCACCAGCTCATCCAAGGGCACCGCTCCAGCTGCCTTGCCGCTGAGCACATCCCGCAGGGTGTCGCGCACCAGCTCTGGCCCCAGCGAGGCTTCTGCCTCAGCGATCTCCTCCAGCGACAGGCCGGCGGCTTTGATCGCCTGCTCCAGCAGGGCAGCCAGTGAAAGCCGCTGCACTGTCTTGCCCGCGTTCTCCAGCCGGATGGTGAGATCGCGCAGCTCAGCTCTGAGCTCCCATTCGTCCTCCGGTGGATACAGAAAAATCCCGAAGGGCATGTCGGTGTAGGTGCTCAGCCCTGCCCCGGAGTCAGCGGCAGTAAGTACGGGCTCAAGTTGCTGCTGCAGGCAGCGCTGCCACTCCTTCATGCCTGCGCCGCGAGTTCCCAGCGTCTGGCTCATGACCACACCTCCTGCACCAGGGCCTCGGCGCTGCTGGCCGGCAGCTTGAGATCCACCACTGATCCAGCGCGGTAGTAGCTGATCACCTTCGCCTGGTGCAGCAGCAGCAAGCGGTGCTCCAGCTCCGCCTCCGGCAGCCGGAACCACAGCCAGCGCGGATCGGCCAGGGCAGCTGCGGTGGTGCGGTTGCTGGCCAGGGCCTGCAGCAGCACATAGAGCAGGGGCTCATCAGCCAGGTAGTAGGCCGTGAAGCGGCGCTTAACGCGGCCCTGCAGCAGCCCAAGATCCACTCCCGCCTTGAGCAGGCCGCCGGCGACGCGCTTGCGGGTGGCCTCGCTCCACTCCGCGACCTCGGGATGACCTTGGGCGCCCGTGCTCTCCAGCCAGGTGAGCACCTGGGCTGTTTGCAGTAGGTCAGCACCGTCGCGATGCACCTGGGCGCTCCAGCGCAGTCCGTCGCCGAGGAGCTGCTCGCTGTTGGCCAGGTGCCAGAGAAGCAGCGATTTCCAGTGGCGTTGGCCGGTTTCCGTCCGCGCCGCCAGCACCAGGGCCCGATCACGCCCCGCTGGCTCGAAGCGGGAACTGAGGGCACTGCAGACCTTCTTAAGCCAGGCCTGGGTGGGGGCGCCGATGCTGTTGCTCTGGCGCAGCTGTTCGAGGTTGGCGCGCTTGCTGGCCACCAGCTCCCAGCCCTGCAGCGCCTGCAGGGTGTCGCTAACTAAGGGACCGCGAATAAGGCCATCGCTCCGGTAAGGGGGGATAGCGGCTGTTTTGGCTTTTGACTTGGCCGTGCGCTTGGGCGTGGTCTTGGCTGCTGGTGCCGCTGGCTTGGGCTGGGGTTCGGCCTTCGCCTTGACAGATGTTTTCTCGCTTGCTTTGCGTGCCGGCTTGGGGGCCGCCGGCTTTGCCGGAGCAGCCGCCGTCTTCTCGGTGGTGGGAGCAGCCGCTACCGCCGGCTTGCGCCTGGTCTTGGTTGCCGCTGCCATCAGCCTGGCACCTGCAGGTAGGGCACCACCAGCTGGCCGGGCTGGCCGCAGACGAACGCTGCTGCCAGCCGCTCTATGTGCCCCTGGTTGATCTCGAAGGGAGCGTCCAACCGCAAGGCCTTGGCGGTCTGTGGGGTCTGGTTCCGTGCCCAGTCGAGCGCCTCCGAATCCAGCTCGGCCAGCTCGACCAGCGCCTGGGGCCATTGCTCCGTACTCAGGGCCCAGGCCGCCTGGAAGCAGTCCGCCCACTCCTGGGGTGCATCCAGCCAGCGGTTGCGCTCGTTCTCGTACGCGTCTTCCAGCTGGGGCGTCAGCCGAAATAAATGACAGGTGATCGCTCCTCCCGGGCTGGGCTGAATCCCCAAGGCCTCGTCGCAGGCCAGCTGGGCCACCCGGAAGCCAGCCCTGGTCTGCGCGAACGGCGAGGAACGCGGAAAGCCCTGCTGGAACAGGAACTCCCCAGTGCTCGTCAATACGCCACTGTTCCACCAGCCCAGCCGCTGGGTCTCGCCCAGGGCCGCCACCACCAGGCGAAGCTTGAAGAGCTGGCGGAAGTCCATCCGGGTGGGGCAGGGTGCGGCTATCTCGCCCCAGGATGATGCCTTAATGGCGCAGCTGGCCAGTGATTGGCAAAACCCTGCAGCACAAGGGGTTTGCTCGCTGGCCGAGGCAGTTCCACAATTATGCGCTGGGTGCATATTTTTGAAGCCATTGGCTATACAACCCCCTCACTCCGCAGCCCCCTCGCCAGCACCCACCCCTTCTTCCAACGACCCCTCCAACCCCAGTAGGGCCCCAGCTCCCCGGGCCACGGCCCGGAAGGCGCGTCGCTGGATTACCCGCAGCGTTGCCTTGGCTGCTGCAGGTGCCTGCAGCTCCTGGGGCAGCAGCAGCCACAACTGTTCTTGCAGAAACAGCCCATCGGCAACCGGCACCAGACCCTGCTCCTGCCACCAGCTTCTGGGGGCCAAGGCCGGGCAGAGCGGCACCGCTACGGGCCGCTGCTGCAGCTGCTCTAGCCAGGCCTGCGGGTCCTGCCAGACCCGTGAGGCGCGCTCCAGGTTGCCGATGCAGGACTCGAGCTCCCCATGCAGCAGGGGCATGATCTGGGCAGCGGGCAGCAACACCTGCTCCTTCCACACGTCAGCCCAGCGCTGATGGGCCACTAGCTGCAGCGGCAAGGTTCCCAGCGGCAGCACCTGCACTCCAGGCCAGTGCGGCAGCTCCCCGCTTGCCAGCTCCTGGTTATGGCAAAGGGAGGAGACCAGCGCTCCATCGATCACGCCCTGGGCCACCAGCGTTGCCCAGTCGCCGGCGGGATGGAAGCAGGGCGGCACCTGCAACACCCCGGGCAGCCCAGCAAGCAGCGACTGGTGCAGCGCATCGGTGCCCAGCCGCAACCGGCCGTCTTCTAGGCGATGGGCCCTGCTGGCCAGACGCAGGAAGCGCAGGCTGCTGCTCCCTCCCCAGCGGCACACCTTGCGGGGACCACGCGCAGGTTGGAGGCGGAACTGCTCAGCCAGCTCCCAGTAGCTGCGGCTCACCGTGGTCTGGTGCATCGATAGGGAGCGGGCGGCGCGCATCTGACTGCCGCTGACTTCCATCAGATCCAGCACGTGCAGGTTGAGCAGCATCTCGGGTGGCCTGTAGGACTTGCGCCGCCGCCGCGCAGGCGGCACAACGGCAGCAGAACGCTGGATTGACACGGCAGCGCGGCAGCAGAACGGGGCAATCAGCCTTGCCCTTTTCCAGCTCCCGTCCACCCTCCCTCCCGCGAAGAACCCAGCCGGCTGAAACCCCCTGCCAGCACTGAGCCGGCCGCTCCAGTTGGTTGGCGGCTATTGCCGCGGGCCGTAAGGGCCAGCAACCTGCAGCAATGGAGCCCCTGCGCTGTCACCTACTAATCGGCCCGCCCGCCAGTGGCAAGAGCACCACTGCTACGGCTCTCGCCCCTTTGCTTGCAGGGCCTGAGGGGCAGCCGGCGGTGGTGCTCGCGACCGATGCGATCCGCGCTGAGGTGTTCGGCGATTCGGCCGTTCAGGGGCCCTGGCCGTCGATCCAGCAGCGGCTGCATGAGCGGTTGATCGGTGCGGTGGCAGCCGGTATGCCGGTGATCGTGGATGCCACCCATGCCCAGCGGCCCTGGCGGCTGGCGATCACCCAGCAGCTGGCCTTACCCAGGCCAGTGGAGTGGATCGGCTGGTGGCACTTCACACCGGTGAGCACCTGCCTGCGCTGGAACGAGAAACGGGAGCGCCCCGTTCCCGTCCCGGTGATTCGCCGCATGGCCGCTGCCTTGGCGGATGAGGCCTTTGGTCCGGGGCGGGCGGAAGGCTTTGCCTCGGTGGTGGCGGTGCAGCCCACCCAGCAGCGCGACCTCACTACTTATTTACGTAGCGAACTCTCCCGTCTCACCCGCCGCATCAGCGCGGCCTGCAATCGCCAGCACCAGTTGCTGCTCCACGGCCACTCGCGCCTGCTTGATCTAGAGCGGCTGCTCTACCTGCTGCAGCTGCTCGCGGCGCACCCCGATCTGGCGACAACCGATCAGGGCAGCCGCGAGGCCCTAGAAACGCTCGTTTCACCGCTGCCCAGCGGTGAGCTGCCCCAGCGGGCGGCCGCCCTGCTGCGCACGCTCCATGGCGTCTGCTACGGCGATGCCGAGGCTGTACGCCGCGATCTGGCCTGGCTGGAGGGCCAGGGCTTCTTCTCCGCCACCCCCGTGACAACGGGGATTCAGCCCCTGCCCCTGCTGGCTGCCACCTCTGAGGAGCAGGCCCCCCGCAGTGGCGGCGTCCATGGCGGTCAGCCGCCGATGGCTGATGCAGCGGTGTTTGTGCGGGTGATGACGCTGCTGCGCCATCTGCTGCAGACGCCCTTTGACCGGCCACCGGAAGGTCCGGGGGCACTGGCGATGCAGCGGCACCTGCTGGAGCGTCTCGCTGAGATCCCCGGCGGCCACGGCTCAGGTGAGCTGGCGACGCTGCGCAAGGACATCGAGAAGACCCTCACCCCTTACGGCTTTCGGCTGCACCACGACAACCCCCGCCATGGCTACTGCCTTGGCACCGCCCTGCTCTCAGCGCCGCGGCTGGTGGAAATCCATGGGGTGGTGCAACACGCGGCCCAGCGGCTGGGTGATCCCACTGCGCAGGATCTGCTCGATGAGCTGGAGCAACGCCTGGCCTGGGGCGGCATCGAGGTGACGGCCGCGCCGCCGTTACGCACCTATCTCGATGGCGCCCATCCCGGTGCGGAGACCCTGCAGCGGGGCAGCCTGGCGGAACCAAGGGAAGCTGAGCGGATCGAGACAGCGATCTTGGAGCACCGGCGCGTACGCCTGCTGCGCCAGAGCACCTTTGGCGGCGGCGACAACCGCGGCGAGGAGATCCGCGCCTGGCCCCTGCAGCTGGTCTTCTCAGCGGGGCTCTGGCACCTGGCCTGGGAGGACGACGCCATCGGCCGGCCCCATGGGTTGCTGCAGAGCGAACGACTGGAGCAGCTGGTGTTCCTGCAGGCCGAACCGCGGGGTCGCCGCAACGAATCCGACCACAGCACCGCGCTCGCCAGGCTGCAGCGGCTGCTTCATCACTGCGGCGGCATCGAGCTGGGTGATGACCTCACAGCCCAAGAGGGTCTCTGCCAGCCCAGCAGCGAGCAGCGCCGCCGCCAGCTGCAGACCCTGCGCCTGTCCTGCAAGAGCGAGGCCTACGCCGCCATTCGCCAGGGACAGCTTCCCTTCTCCCTCGACCAGATCCGGCTGGAACGGCCGGCTAAGCAAGCAAAGCCCACGGCTGCGGCCCAGGGCACCACAGCCGACTCGGTGCATCCGGAGCTGGCCCAGGTGCTGACGCCCAACCCCAGCGGCGACAGCCATCCTCATCCGGTGGAGATCGACCTGCCGCCCTGGATCCTGGCCCGCGGCGTCGCCCTGCGCCGCTGGCTCTTCTCCCACGGCAGTGCCCTACGCATCGAGGCACCGGAAGCGCTGCGCCAGGAGCAGCAGGGCCAGGCGCTGGAGATGCTGGCTTTGGCTCAGCGACGCCCCGGCAGTTGAGCTCGAACGTGGGATTGGGCTTAACGTTGAGGTGTGGCTCCGTGTTGTCAGCGCAGGCCACCTGCCGCCATGCCCCCTGCCGATTACGCCACTGAACAGCCCGAGGCTCCCTTCTCCGTGCGCCGCAGGCAGCGCGGGGGACGACGGATCGTGCAGGTGAGCAGCTCGCTCAGCGCTATGGATGCTCTGCGGGCACGGATCCGTTCGCAGAGCAAAGCGGTGGCAGAGCACATCGCCACCGATGCGGAGGCCAGTGACTTCATTGCCGACTGGGGCACGCCTGAACCCCTCAACCGCTGAAGACAGGCGTGGACTTGCGGGCTGGGCAGATCATCACCGTTGATTGGCGCAAAGATCCAAATGACCCTGGGCTGGACCCTCAGCCTCCCGAGCCCAACAAGCTGCGGCCAGCTGTCGTCGTGCAGGACTGCGAGCTGTTTGACCCTGCCTATCCAACAGTGCTGGTGGTGCCGATGACTGGCGACCCCTCGCTGGCGATGGCCGATCTGACTGTCGTGCTCCAACCCAACAACACCAACGGCTGCAGGAAGGTGAGCTATCTGCTGCCACAGAACCTGACCTGTGTGGCGAAGACTCGCATCACAGATGCCACTGCTTGCTGCGTGACTACCACCGAGCTGCAGCAACTCCGCCAGCTGGTTGTGTTGGTGATCGGTGGCTTCTCTTGAAGAGCCGCAAGCAGCTCAACCGAGGAGCAGCTCACTCCTCTTCTGCGCTGCCTAGGGGAATCAGCTTGATCTGCTTTTTGCCCAGCTTGATCTCAAACTCATCGCCTGGCTTGAGGTCGAGCATGGCGGTGTAGGCCTTGCCCACCATGAGATTGCCGTTGAACTGGATCTTGGTGGTGTAGCTCAGCTTGCGGCCACCCTTGCCAGTGCTCCGGCCGGCGCTATCTGTTCCAAGGTTCACCCCCTTGGCAGTTAGCAGTGCCTCGTAGAACGCAGTGAAGTTGAGGCGCTCGCTGCCATCTTTTTTGGTGCTCACATAGCCGCACTCGCGCACCAGCTCAGATTTAGAGACATCTCCGAGTTCCTTGACCTTGGCCAGTAGTTCAGGACCGGTGAGCATGAGGTATCAAGGCAAATTCGTTACGACTTCAAATTAGCGATCATCAGTGGGTTTGGCATTAGAGCTCGCAACACCATTGCCGTCTACGCACAATCCTTGCTCTCCTGACCCGTAGGTTTCCCGTTTAGCGCCATGAGCAGTATTCCTCTTATATCAATGTGCATGAGGCCGGATACTCAGCGCCGCCAGAGCCCCAGCCATTCGTTGTCGCGCACGAGGGCTGAGCCTTGCTCTGAACCCTGCGCTGGCTCCCAGAGCTCCTGGCGAAATCCTGCTGCCGCCAGCTGCTCCGCCAGCAATGCCGGGTCGCTGCCCCACGGAGGGCCATCCGGCCGCGGGTGGCACCAGAAGAGCCCCAGCAACCAGCCCTCGGGAGCTAGTAACCGCGCCACGGCGTCGAGATAGGTCTCGCGCTGAGCGGGATCAATCGCGCAGAAGCAGGTGTGCTCCAGCACGCCCTGCAGGCTGCCGGTTGTGATGCCGGCTGCCGCCAGCGCCGCCCCATCGAAGAGATCGGCCTGCAGCCAGCGCAGCTGGGTGCGATCAGAACCATGCACCGCCTGGGCGCGCTCAATGGCCTCACCGCTGAAGTCCAACCCGATCACCTCGTAGCCGAGATCGGCGAGCAAGGCCGCCTCATGGCCCCGGCCGCAGCCGGGTACCAACACCCGACCCGGTGGCTCAGGCGCTCGGCTGTCGGTGCGCAAAAAGACATTAAGCGGTGGCGCAGGCTTGCCCAGCTCCCAGCGATCATTGCCGTCGCGGTAGCGCTGATCCCAGGCGGAAGCAGTAATCACAAGAAACTCATCCGTGAAATATTCGACAGGAGCCCTTCTGTCGCTTAAACACCTAAGATTAAAAAAGTGTACATAAATCAAAATAGCCTAAATTAATTACTAATTACCACGCAGATGTCGCCCAGGAGACAAAATTTTGTAGCCCTGGAAACATCCAAGAAATAATCAACCAATAAGGGAACCTTAACCCAGTCGTTACACACTCTCAAAACACGGGATTAAGGTTTATGGAGAAATAATTTTTTTCAATGAATGCTATCGAGTTAAATAATGTATCGGTAAAGTTTAGTAATAAATATGCTGTGCATAACTGTGATATCAGCTTCAAGACTGGAGAATTTACCGTTTTACTCGGGGCATCTGGCGCTGGTAAATCAACTCTTTTGCGAACACTAAATTTGCTTCAGAAATTAACAACTGGCGAAATATTCGTTCCGGGGCTTGGCAAGGTCGAGGGGGTAACAAAAACAAGAAGGCATCGCAAATCAACAGCAATGGTTTTCCAGAGCCACCAGCTTCTAGAGAGAAAAACAGCACTTGAAAATACGGTATTAGGGAGACTTCCCTACCATCATGGTTTAAGTACACTTCTTCCATTTCCAAATAGAGACCGGCTATTAGCACTAGAAAACCTCGAACGGGTTGGATTACTAGAAAAAGCATTGACGAAATCTAGCGACCTGAGTGGAGGCCAAAAACAAAGAGTTGGGATTGCAAGAGCATTGACTCAAGGCCCTAAAATCATCTTGGCAGACGAACCGATCGCAAGCCTTGACCCTGTCACTTCAGACGGAATACTCAAGTTACTAAAAGATATTTCAATTGACCTCCAAATAACTACTATTTTAAGTCTCCACCAAATTGATTTTGCATGTAAATATGCAGATCGCTTGATAGGGCTAAATAGCGGATCAATTATTTTTGATGGCAAGCCAAACGATCTGACGGAATCAGACCTGAAACGGATATATGAAACAGAGTCAAAACAAATCCCAACTACTACACAACTTTTGGCCACCCTGGCCAACTAATCCAAGCGGACCCAACAAATCATGAAGATTAAGTTAATCCTGCAAGCCGTTACTCTTACGGTAATTGCCTTGATAATACCGACTAATTCATCCAATGCATCAAGCAAATCAGATCCAGATACTTTAAAAGTTGCTCTACTGCCAGACGAGAATGCAGCAACTATAATCAAAGACAATAAGGGATTACAAGAGTATCTGAGCAAAAAGCTTAACAAGAAAATCGAATTAATCATATCCACCGATTATTCTTCAATGATAGAAGCTGCTAGAAATGAACGAATTGATCTTGCATACTTTGGGCCGCTATCCTATGTTATTGCGAAGGACAAGAGCAAGATTACTCCGTTTGCCGCTAGACTTAGAGATGGTTCAACTACATACAAGTCCTGCCTCATAGGAAACACCAAAGCAGGTATAAAATCATATAAAGATCTCAGAGGCAAAACTGTTGCATTTGGAGATCCTGCATCAACTTCTAGCCGCCTTTTCCCGCAGTTAACGCTTGCTGATTCCGGATTAATTGCTAAGCGCGATTATAAGCTTGTATTTGTTGGTGCACACGATGCGGTAGCTCTCTCAGTTCAGACTGGAAATGCCCAAGGCGGGGGGCTTTCATGTCCTATCTATGAGTCATTGGTGAAAAAAGGAAGGATTGATACCACTAAGATCACACTTCTCGGAAAGACCGCACCGATTCCACAATATCCTTGGACTATGCGGTCCAACCTTAATCCGAAGCTAAAGCAGAAAATCGTTGCCGCCTTTTTGGGACTTAAAGATGAATCTATACTCAAAGCATATAAAGCTGATGGATTTGCTGCAGTTACGGATTCTGATTACAATGGCATTAGGAAAGCCGGCAAGATACTTGGGCTAAAGCTAGATACATTTGTCAAGTAAGTCTATCCAGGCTAATACTTAGCCCTAATTTCTCAAAAGCTATTAGGGCTTTTCTCTTTTTCGAAACTCATGAATTCCTTTAAGTCAATTATCAGCCAACAAAAAAGTAGTCAATTAACAACTGCACTCGTTTCAATTGTTATTGCGATTGCAATTCTTTCTAGCTTTTCAGTTGTAGGCTTATTTGATAGCCAAAGAATAGCAGAGGGGTTGCCTGCAATAGGAATTCTGGTCAAGGAAATGGTTCCACCAAACTTTTCACGATGGCAGGAGTGGCTGATCCCCCTGCGTGATTCGGTGGCAATGAGTATAGCCGGTACTGCAATTGCTGTAATAATTTCAGTACCCCTATCAATATTTGCTGCCAGAACAACTACTCCTAATAAACTCATCTATTCATTTTCAAGACTACTGTTAAATTGTCTACGATCAGTCCCAGAGCTAATAATGGGCATAATATTTGTAGCTGCAGTCGGCTTTGGACAGCTTCCCGGGGCTCTCGCTCTTGGCCTACATTCAGTGGGAATGGTTGGAAAGTTTTACGCTGAATCAATAGAATTACTTGATAAGGATCCAATTGAAGCAATAACTTCTACAGGCGCAACACATTTTCAAGTAGTGACAAGGTGTATTCTACCCTTAGTATTTCCTCAGATGGCGGATGTTGGACTATATAGATGGGAGTACAATTTCCGAGCATCTCTAGTTGTAGGAGCCGTTGGCGCTGGTGGTCTCGGACTCGAAATTGTCAGTTCACTCAGAATTATGAACTATCAAGAGGTTCTAGCACTACTAATGGTTGTACTTATAATGGTCACAATAGTAGATAGCTTGAGCACAGCACTCCGTAAGCGTGTATCTTCTTGAAAATGCCTAAAAATTCCAAGATAGTAGTAACAAACAAAGTTTTTGATGAAACGCTTGAATTTCTCTCTCAATATTGTGAGATCATTGCTAATCAATTTGAGGCACCCTTGTCTCGTTCTGAACTGTTAAAGAGGTGCGGGGATGCTGAAGGCGTAATCGTTTTCATGCCAGACCACATAGACTCAGATTTTATCAAGCAATGTAAGAATCTCAAGGCTATTTCTGGCGCTCTAAGAGGTGCAGACAATATTGATGTATCTTTCTGTTCGAATAATGGGATAGCATTTGCTATAATCCCTAATTTGTTAGCACAACCAACTGCTGAGCTCGCAGTAGGCCTAATGATAAATCTATCAAGAAATATGCTCCCTGGCGATAAGTATGTAAGAAGACAAGAATTTAAAGGCTGGAGTCCACGATTTTATGGCAGCGGCCTCTACAGAAGATCTGTAGGTATTCTTGGAATGGGTCAGCTTGGAAAAGCACTGGTAAAACTGGTTCACGGTTTTGAGTGCGAAATTAGCTATTTTGACAAAATAGATATTGATTCAAGTTCTGAGGTATATAATGGATTAACGAAGAAAGGACTTGACGAACTACTGTCAGTGTCGGATTTTGTGGTTAACATGCTTCCTCTTACCAATGATACATACCATCTAATTAATGCCGATAAGCTTAGTCTATTTAAGAATGATTCTTACCTTATTAACGTTGGAAGAGGTTCTACTGTATGCGAACAGGCTGTCGCTAAAGCGCTTTTAAATAATAAAATATTAGGCTATGCAGCAGATGTCTTCGAATTCGAAGACTGGGCCTTAAACCATAGGCCATCTTGTATTGAAAGCGGTCTTTTAAGTAATGACTTAAATACTTTCTTGACTCCTCACATTGGATCTGCCGTCACTCAAGCACGCAAAGAGATAGAAATGTCTGCAGCCAAAAATTTACTTTCGCTCTTGGGAATCTGTCATAGTAAGGGCTAGGAAAAATCTTGTGATTTCTTGCCAATCTTTGTGTATTCAGGATAGATTATGAGTTGGCTGTGATCAGTGGTAGTATTAACATATGATCGTTCAATTCTGTTGTCAGCCAATCCTGAAACAGGCTTAATACTTTTAACCATTATTTCAAACCCGAATGAAATATCCCATGTCAGAATAGCAAGCTATTTCAATGTATGATTCATTGCCATGATCGCCAACTGTTGGTGCTGGAATGTATTCGACGACACCTCCGGGGTAGGTGTGCCAAGCACCACCGAGGGGATTGTTTGCGTCTTATCTAATCCCGGCTGATGTAAATAACTTGCGTGTAGACCTTGATGTGGTTGTTACATAGCAATTCGCCTCCTTATCGCCGCCAGAGATGGGGCTTCCTGCCGGTTCGGATAGCCAGTAGCAGGGTACCTTGTCTGAAGAGGGGCAGGTCGAGAAGATTTAGACATGGATTCTCGAGCAGCAGAGTGTAAGCCTGCTAAACCGGGGGACTAATTGCGATCAGGGCAGGAGAGAACAGATTCGGAGCTGGCCGCTGCATATAGTCTACTGAGATGGGTTGTGGCACCTGGCCCTGTCGGCCGATGGCATCGGTCGACCCCATGGTTTGCTGCAAAGCGAGCAGCTTGAGCAGCTGGTGTTCCTGCAGGCCCCGGCCCGCGGCCCCCCCCAATTTGAGCGCGCACCAGCTGCAGAACTTGCGCTGCTCTTGCAAGAGCGAGGTCTACGCCGCCATTCGCCAGGGACAGCTTCTTCTCCCTCGACCAGATTCGGCTGGAACGGCCGGCTAAGCAAGGGGAGCCCAGGTTTGCGGCCCAGGGCGCCACAGCCGACCGGGTGCATCCGGAGCTGGCCCGGGTGCTGACGCCCAACCCCAGCGGGGACAGCCATCCCCACCCGCTGGAGATCGACCTGCCGCCCTGGATGCTGGCCCGCGGCGTCGCTCTGCGGCGCTGGCTCTTGTCCCACGGCAGCGCCATACCCTCGAGGCCCCGGAGGCGCTGCGTCAGGAGCAGCAGGGCCAGGAGCTGGAGATGCTGGCGTTGGCTCAGCGACGCCCCGGCAGCTGAGGGAATGCTTGCTTCACACCTCGTCGTCTGTGCTTCCCAGGGGGATCAGCTTGATCTGCTTTTTGCCCAGCTTGATCTCGAACTCATCGCCGGGCTTGAGGTCGAGCATGGCGGTGTAGGCCTTGCCCACCATGAGATTGCCGTTGAACTGAATCTTGGTGGTGTAGCTCAGCTTGCGGCCACCCTTGCCAGTGCTCCGGCCGGCGCTATCTGTTCCAAGGTTCACCCCCTTGGCAGTTAGCAGTGCCTCGTAGAACGCAGTGAAGTTGAGGCGCTCGCTGCCATCTTTCTTGGTGCTCAAGTAACCACATTCGTGCACCAACTCAGATTTTGAGACATCGCCTAGCTCCTTAACTTTGGCGAGCAGCTCGGGGCCGGTAAACATTGCGAGTTTTGCAGTTGTTTTATAATATGCTAAAGCCACATGATATGTCATTCTACTGCTACAAGAGGCAAGATCTTGCCTCCAAGGCCTCTGCAACAACCGGTAGTGCAGCTACGAAATACGGGAAAGGATGTCTGTCAACGGAGTGATTCGCAAGCTTCTCCATCGCCATTGCCATCTAGATAGCTGTGCCCCTGGCGCAGCAGCTCCTGGGCTTTGGCATAGGAGCTGATCTCGCTGCAGCGGTAACGCCGGCCGCCTGGTGTTGTGCCATCAGGAATAACGGCTGAGCGGCGACCTCGCCTGAAGTCCCAAGGCCGGGTGATGCCGCCCTCCACTTGCCAGACCCCAAAGCGCCGCCGGCTGGCACGGTATTCCGCGTCCAGATACTCCTTGGCGTTACACCCACTGAGGTACTGGCGGTAGGCAAAGGCTTGGCCGTCTTCCACCATCGCCAGGTTGATGTTGATCTCTGAGATCACCTCGGCCACCGAGCGGCCATAGAGATCGGTGGTTTTGATGTTGAGGTTTACCTCCCGGCCAATGGGCAGGCGCTGCTGCAAATACGTGCGGGCCTTCAGCCCGTAAGGGGTCTGGGCGGTCTCAGGTGCATCGATGCAGGCCAGCCGCACGGTGAGGGCCTTGCCCGCCTGGCGCACCCGGATCGTGTCGCCATCGCCGATGGAGAGCACGGTGGCCTTGACGCCCTGTGCGACTACCTCGCTTGGCCAGGCCAAGGCCGCCAACGCAACCACAACCAGCAGAAAGTTTCCAGCCATTGCCGGAGTTTGTACCGGCAGCCTTTTCATGCTGTTCCTGCATGACTTGGTTGCAGCTGGCTCATTCGCGCCAATCTGTACCTATGCCTAACAAGACGATGGGCCGCAATCGTCTGCTCCTTGCCTGCGCAATTGCAGCTTTGACTGCAGGCAGTGCCCTAGCCCAGCAGCCGGTGCAACCGCTGCCCAAGGTTGGAGGCTGCCCGCTTGGCTACTACAGCTCTGGCGGCTACTGCGTGCCGAGCTCTGGTGGTAACAGCCGTGGCGCCATCGAGAAAAGCGGCGCTGGCTGTCCGCTGGGTTTCTATTCCTCTGGCAACTACTGCCTCAGCAGCCCCAGTAACGACCGTGAGGCAATTCAAAAGAGCGGCAAGGGATGCCCGCTGGGTTGGTATTCATCCGGCAGCTATTGCGTCAAGAGCCGCTGATTGCCATGGGCTTCCGCTTTCGACGCTCCACCCGCCTGGGCCCGCTGCGCTTCAATTTCAGCAAGAGTGGATTGAGCTCCATTTCCGTTGGTGGGCGGGGCGCCTCGTTCAACATCCCGGTAAACCGCAGCGGCGGCACCCGGTCAACAGTGGGGCTACCGGGCACCGGTCTGAGCTGGAGCGTGGAGCACACGCCGGATCGTGCAGCCGTGATCCCTGCAGGGGAAGCGGCGGGCCTGCCCAACAGCCGCCGGCTAAGGCCAGGGCAGCTCGATGCCTTTAAGCAGTCACTGCTAGCGGTGCTGCACAAGGAGCTTTTTGCGCCAGGCTCCACCGGGGAGCAGCTCTGGGACCTGGGCTTGGTGAGCCGCCTGCTTGCTGCTGGCTCCTTAGCTGCACGAACCGCTGGCCTGCTGGCTCTGATCGAAACGCCCGAGGCAATGGAGGCATATGTACTGCGGGCCCAGGGGCAGGACGATGCCAAACGTCGCGCCCACCGCTGCATCGAGGCGGGGCAGGAAGCCTCACGGCTGGCGACGGCCAGGGGCTGGTTGCGCTGACGGCTCAGGCCAAGCGATCTTCTGAAAGCTGGCGGAAGGCATCGTTCAGCAACACCACCTCGGAGAACGACTGCTCGAGGTCAGAGAAGCGCTGAGGGTCAAACAGTTGATCGAGATCGAAGTTGAGGATCGGCCGGATGCTGGCCGGCACGCTGAGAAAGTCATTGAGCTTGCGCAGCATCTCGGCAGCGCTGGCATGGGCCTGCTGCAGCTTGTACTCCTCCGCCTCAAAGGCAGTCAGCGCTTGCTGCAACTGGGGAATCGCCGATTCGAGCAATTCATTGCCCTCTGCTTTCTCCAGTGTTTCCACCAGCGCTGACGTCAGCCCAGCCAGCTTGGTGAGCGCATCGGCGGTCCAATGGCGCTCCTTGAGGCAAGCCATGGCAGCGCGCACCGCCTTGGCCTCCACCGAGAGGTCATCGAGCAGGCTGATCCCAGCGCTCTGCAGCCAGGTAGTAACACCACTGGCTGCCCGCAACCGGCTGCGTTCCACCGGCGGGTTGATGCTGGTGGAGATAACGCTCGAATGGCGATAGTTGCTATCTGAGTCAAGCGTGCGGCACACCACATTGATCCTGGGGGTGTAAAGATCACCGGCCACGTTGAGGGAGTCGATTGCCCCAAACCGCTGTTGAACCATGCAGGGGTCATGGCGAAAACGTTGTTCCACCTGTTGCATGAGCAGCTTGAGCTGTTGCTGGTTGTGGAGCAGAGCGGCATAGACCACCGCTGCGATGGCTGCCACCAGCACGGCTGCAATCAAAAAGAAATGCCAGTAGGCCAGCACAAACCCCAGGGCCACCAAAGCCAGCAGGCCACCGCAACCGATACCGCATCCATTGTTCTGCTGGGCCATGGCTGCCTACAACCCACCACCAGCTTGGCCTGCTGGGCAATGATCACCAGAGAGCTGTCGCAGGAAAGCCCAGCGGCAGGGGCAGCGGCACACTCCGCCTCCTCGCTCTCCTGCTGCGCAAGGCGATCTGCGCGCCAGAGAGCATCAACGGGGTAGCAGAGCAGGTGGTGGCGTCCACTGGGGCTGACAGACCTGCCAGCCAGCCTTCCGCTTCTCGGCCCAGAGCTTGATCGCCTCGTCCCGTCTGATCTCCTTGCGGCACTACCGCTTAGCGGAAGGCTGCGCCTAGAGCAGGCGCCTGGCCGGGGATCAGTTCGCCGGTGGTGAGCTCCAGGGCCTGGGAGTAGCGGCTGTAGCGAACCGGGTTGAAATGGAGCACCTGACGGCTATCGCTGATCCAGCCTTCTTGAGGAGAGAGAGGTGGCCGCTTGCCGGTGACAGCGCTTGGGTGCATGGGCGGCTCAGGCCACCTCCGGCGCCCAGCCTTGGCTCCGGGTCATGTCATCAGTCCAACCCTGGCAGCGGCTGGTCAGGTGCTCGCCGTGGGCGATCAGCCCCTGATTGAGCTGACAGGTGAGCACCGGGATGCAATTCACCCCGGCGTGGTGCCTGAACCAGTGGCAGGTCATGCAGACCTTGCGGCTGCGGGTTTTCAGCATGGTGCCCTCATCGAGGTAGGGCCACTCTTCGATCGGGAGATCGAGCCGGGCATTCAGTGCTGCGGGCCGGGGGAGAGGGGCACCCATGACCAATGACCAATGCGTACGTGTGTACTAGTACGATTGGCGGGCTTTGCTGCCGAGGCGCTTGGAGCTGGATACGGTTCAGTCAGAGGAGAGGTGCCGATGCTTCGCGAGCTTGTTCTGGCAATCGGCATCCCCCTGGTCCTGCTGCTGCTGGCGGTGCTGGCAATGGAGCAGTGGCGTGATCAGCTGCCGGGGTGGCTGCAGCGGTTGGCCGAGCGGCCGTAATGACTTTGGAACGCCGGCATCGGATTGATCATCGGCTTATCGCTACTGCGCTGGCTGCTGCAGCGCTGAGGCTCAGGGAATGGGCAGCTCCTGGTAGTCGCCCGCTGTAATAGCGGCGACTGCCGCCTGAATTTCGCCAGTGACCTGGCGAATCCGTGGCCAGCTGGTGGTGGTCAGCACCAAGATCGCGATGCTGCGACCCTGCAGGTTCTGCTGGTAGCGGAGGTTGGTGTCGGTGGTGAGCAGGAGCTCGTAGCCCTCCTGTTCCGCCAGGCGAATCAAATCCCCATTGGTGACGGTGGACCAGCCGAGCTCATAGGCCGTTGCCACGACATGGCCGGTCAGGGAGCGGCGTAGGGGAACCGGCGTTCCCTGG
This sequence comes from Cyanobium sp. Tous-M-B4, assembly GCF_024345395.1. Taxonomy (NCBI): domain Bacteria; kingdom Bacillati; phylum Cyanobacteriota; class Cyanophyceae; order Synechococcales; family Prochlorococcaceae; genus Cyanobium; species Cyanobium sp. Tous-M-B4. The sequence continues at coordinate 178,806 of NZ_JAGQBA010000005.1, forward strand.
TCAAACAGGATCCGCACTCAGGCGACAGCTGCCGCCGTGCTGCGGGCGACATGCTCCAGCACCGAGCGGGCTTGCTCCGGTGTGACCCCGGGGAAGAGCTCTACAAATTCAGCCAGGGAGACTCCGTCTTCCAGGTTTTCGAACAGAGCCGCCACCGGGATCCGCGTGCCGCGGAACACCCAGGCACCACTGATGCGCTGCGGATCCTGCTCCACCGCGGTGCAGCCAGCCCAGCCGAGTTCGGTTTGCGTGCGCATGGCCCCATCGTGGCCGATCTCTTTCAGGGTAAGCCGCTCGATGACATTGAGCTGCTTCCTCATCAGCGCTTAAGCCGCAGCTTGGTGTTGCACCAGAAACGTCTCGATCCAGTCGTGATGCCTGCGCTGGCAGATCCGATCGGCGATGGAAGGCGCATCAGCCGGCACCTGGAACCGCTTGCGGAATGCCTTGGTAAACCCCTCCAGAGCAGGGCGGGGCAGGCCCCGAACGGTGGCGAGGATCTGCTGGATGGTGCCTGGATCGAGCGGGTCAAGGCTTGGATCTTTCTCTTGCTGCACAGGCGATTGGGACTGCTGCCGGGGAGCCGCTTCTGCTGGCCTGTTTCTGGTGTTTGCGGCGGGGGCCGTAGTGGCTGAACTGGTGACCTCCCTCTGCTGCTTGTCGTAGAGCGCCAGACCAAACGGATTGCCAAAGGTCATCAGCGCTCTTTTCATCGCATCGGTCTCGGCCTCCTTGATGGCGGACTCATGGCCCTGGCCCAAGTCGATGTCGATGCCATGGCCGGCGCCAGTGCCTTCCCGAACCAGTGGAGTCATGCCTCCGGCTGTGACGGTGATGCGTACGCGGGCGGTGTAGGTGACGCCCCAGCCGGGCTTCTGGTCCCGACCAATCAATCGCTCAGCCTGTGCAACGCAGCGAACGGCGATGGTTTGGCGCTGCCAGCCGTCAAAACCAAAGATTCGGTTGGCTTCTGCGATTACCTGCCAACCCTCCAAATAGCTCACGCGGCTGCGGCCCTGCTCCCGCAGGCGGACTTTGGCCCGATCAAGCGGGGCGGCCAGGGCGGCGAGCTGCTCGGGGGAGAAGCCAAGGGGCTGAGCCTGGAGAACTTGCGGCGCCGCGGCTGATGGCGGGTTTGCTGAGGTCTCCATATCGGACCGGTCAGCAGAGCCGATCACCTCCAGAGCGGAGTGCGGCCGCTGGGCCGGACGAGGAGCTGCGGGGCGGCTGCTGGTGCTGGACCCATTGGTGGAAGGGGCGGCGACTGTCATGGCGATGGGAAGCGATGGAGCGAGAAGAAGAAAGAAGCGAAATCGGATCAGAAAGAAAGGGCCCGCCACTGCAGCGGGCCATGTCGCGGGGGCCTTTGCCCCCCTCCGGTCAGTGGATGCGCCAGGAGCGGCGGTTGAGCAGCTGGGCCCCAGCGATCTGGCGGCCGGCTTTGAGGGCTTCCTTGATGGCGTTCTTGTCTGGCTTGCTGGTGGTGGAAAAAGTGAGCCACTCGGCATCGAGGGCCTCTTCGTCGTCGATCACGACGGCCTGGGACTTGCGGGAGGTGAGCTCGTGATCAGGGAAGGAGAAGCGCGTAGCCGCCGGCTGCAGCTGGGTGAGAACAAAGATCAGCGATTCCTCCAGGGCATCAGCCCGGCCGGCATCGCTGCGGGCCAGATCGGCGAGCCGCTTGGCCTGCTGGCTCCGGTAAGTGGCCTGACCACGCAGGTGCTCGATCACCCAGCAGGTGGCATCGGCCTTGGCGGCGAGGGCCTGCTTATTGCCCTCTTCTGCAAGTAGGGCTGCCTCCAGCTCGGCGAGGGCTGAGGCGCGCTGCTCGGGATCATCAGCTTCCAGCTGCTCGGCTAGCTGGGAGATGACGGTGGTGAGCTCCTGGGCCTCGCTGCCCAGCTGCCAAAGAGAACCCGATCGCCTAAGTGAGCAGGCAGGGCCTGCAGCTGGAGGATCCGAATTGACTACAGGAATGGCGGCGGAAATAGCGGTGAGAACAGGCATGACAGTGAGAAGGCGATGGGGATGGAAAGAACGGAACGGAGCGCCAAGGGCGCGAAAGGCTTGTGGTGCTGGGGGATCAGGAGAAGCCGGCGCCAACCGGCACGGCGCAGAGCCCGGCAGCTGGGCTGACCTCGACCACGGCAATCGGCACCGGGGAGCGGGTCGCCATGCGGCGGGCTTCTCTCACCAGCGAGGCGGTGCCTGGGCCGCCGGGGAAAGCCACCACCAACACCGAGGCGAGCGAGCCCGGGGAGTTGTGGGCCACGGCTTTGGCAATGGCCTGCTCGAGTAGCTCCCGATTACGGATTGGCCCAGCGGCCCGGCCATGGAGCTGCCATTGAGCTGGCATAACCAGGGCTGACCAACCCAGCTGCTGGGCAGCGCGACCAATGGCGGCATCAGCGCCGCGGGCACCGCCGTGGAGAAGCAGATGCACCAGCCGGCCACCGCTGCGAGCGAGCAGCTCAGCGGCCACGCGCTGCTGAGGCCAGGCCAGATCACGGCCGCCTCCGGCCGCGATCACAAGCGAATGGGATGGGGCCACTGCGGGCCCAGAAGGAATACAAAGATCCATGAATCAGCTGCCAGAGGTGACAACTGATCGGGGCATCACAGCTTCTTAAAGCAATAGAGCAGTGATGGCGAGATCAGAGATTGGATTACCGCAGGCGATGGGCTAGGGGCCTTTGGCGCAGCCCTTATTCTAGCAGTACAAACGCACTCTAAAGCGGGAAGAACCCTTGCAGGGCAATGGATCTATGCAAAACCTGGCCATGCTCGGAGGGGTCTGCAATTGATAAGCAGGCCAACCAGATTCAGCTCTGAATAGCCAGCCGGCCGCGCAGCCGCGCGAGGAGACTTGGGGCCTTCCCCTTCCCCATCAACGCGGGCGAAGGTCCGGCCACCGCAGCCGCGGGGAAGTGCCTATGCCCACCATCCCCAAATCACCGGCCCCGGAGCGGAGGGCGGCAGCGGCTGGCCGATGCACGCCACGGCGCAGCCGTGGCACGCTGAAGGACGGCCGCTGCCGGACGTAGCCGTGCGGTCCGTGATCAGCCGTAAGCCAACCGCTCCGCAGATCTCAGACGCCCTGCAACACATCGGGCCGCTCAGAGCCACCTTGAATCGATGAGGTTTGCCCTGCCAGCCTGAACGAGGTCCTGCTTCTCCTGCGCCACGGTTGCCAGACCCGCTGCTGGTGGACGTGTTCGATGCTGGCCCTTAGCTACTGGGCAGCAGAAAGATCAACCCCGAGGAGTGCTGCGTTCGCCCGCTCGAAGGCCGCAGCCGTTCCTGAGTGGCTTGCCCAGGGATATGAGCGGCAGTGGACCTCGAAGCTGTGACCCATGCTCAATGCCACCGACCCGGCATCGATGCCGCGCAGGTGGCCACGCAGGCTGTAGCTGTGCCGGAAGCTGTAGGGCACTAGCCGCTCACCTTTGGCAGCCAGGAGCGCTTTGAGGCTGCACCAGCCGTGCTGGCGGTTGAGGTAGGTGCCGATCGCATCCCCAGCGCCGGTTCCGCTACTTAGCGGCGGGAGCTCGATCAAGCCCGCCTGCCACCGCCCCATCAGGTTCCACTGCTGCACCGTGCCTTCTGAATCCACCAACGGCAGCGGATGCACTCGCCGCGGTTCAGTGTCGCCGCCGCCGCTGCGCTTCCGATAGCTGCACCACCAGTAGGGCTGGCCGGTGCTGCGGTCCTTTTGCACCGAGAGGTGCAGCAGCTCGATCGGTCTCAGGCCGAGTTCGGCTAGAAGCCGCAGCGCTTCTGCCCATCGCCCACCCGCCGCATCGACGGGCAAGGATGCCAGGAGGTTGATGATCTGTTGATCCTCGATTGGATCCCCCTTGCTGCGGTTGAGATCTTGTGTGGGCCTGCTGCCAATGTGCGAACGGAGATCGCTGGGAGGCAGCCACATCGCCGGGAAGCCCTCGCGGTTAACGCAGTAGCGCAGAAACTGCGATAAGGACTGAGCTCGAATCTGTCTCATCCGACTTCCCGTAGCCCACTGCCGGATCATCTGATCCAGCAAATTGGCGGGGGACGTTGGTGCCTTCTGGCTGGTAAGCGCCGCAACGGCATCGGCAATCACAGGCGCGTAGCTGTGGTCCCACGTGACCTGCTTGACCGCACGGCCGTGCTCCATCTTTTGCACTCGGAACCGCTCAACGGCGCCAGCCCAGTCCATCACTGGCTTTGGTGCTTTGCCATCAGCAATCTCAGCTGCGGCCTTCAGGGTGTGCCCCTCTGCAACCAGTGGGTAGATATTGCGTACACGGGTGAGAACATCACCAACTGACGCTTTGGCCCAGTCGAAAGGAAGGAAGACGGTCTGCTTTGGCTGGCCGGGGTAACGGAGCTCTAGTCGCACCTGGCCGCGGAACTCGTAAACGTTCCAGCCCTTGGCGGTGCTGCTGCGCACCGATGTCCTTAGAGCTTCTGACCAGGACTCCTGGCGACGTATCGCTGGCATAGCAGGGGCCCTCGACAGCCCGCTTGTGGGCAAGATGTGGGCAAAACTAGCCCAGCCTGACCGGACAAGGCCACCCAGCGTCGACCAAAACCCTGATCAACACTGAAACGGCCTTATGGGGGCTGAACCCAATAGCCGCTTTGGGAGCACTAGGTCGCAGGTTCGAATCCTGTCGCCCCGACTAGTCACCGCAAGGGTTCTCGGCAATACCGGGAACCCTTTTTTCTTGTCTGCAAGAGAAAGTGCAAGAGAACAAGGAGCTTCAGGCCTTGCGTTGCTCACGTGCGGACATGGGTCGGTGGTGGCTGGAGTCAGGACCATCCGGCAGGAGATGGGGCCAGAGCCCGAGTTTCTCTTGCATCTCTTGCAAACCATCGCCGATGCGCAGCCCTGCGGCAGAACAGCAAGCTCCGCTGGGCTACGGCCGGCAGCGGCCGTCCTTCAACGTGCCACGGCTCTGCCGTGGCGTGCATCGGCCAGCCGCCGCCGCCCTCCGCTCCGGGGCCGGCGGTGTGGGGGTTGTGGGCATGGCCGCTCTCCCGCGGCTGCGGTGGCTTAGCGGCCAGCCGCCGGTGGGTGGCTGGGGTGAGGCCCCAGCTTCCCTCGCGCGGCTGCGCGGGCACTGGTCAATTTTGAGCGGATCTGGTGGTCTTAATTCTTAGTAAGCCGAGGCCGCTGCGCATGGGCTTGCTTTGTGCAGATCAATTGCCTTGCAGTGGTTTTACTGGCTCATAAGTGCACTTGTACTGCTAGAATATGGGCTGCGCCAAAGGCCCCTAGCCCATCGCCTGCGGTAATCCAATCCCCTGATCTCGCCAGCGCTTCCGCTCTTTTATTTGCGGTGTGTTGCCCCGGTCAGTTGTCACCTCTGGCAGCTGATTCATGGATCTTTGTATTCCTTCTGGGCCCGCAGTGGCCCCATCCCATTCGCTTGTGATCGCGGCCGGTGGTGGCCGTGATCTGGCCTGGTCCCAGCAGCGGGTTGCTTCTGAGCTGCTGGCCCGCAGCGGTGGCCGCCTTGTTCACCTGTTGCTCCACGGCGGTGCCCGCGGCGCTGATGCCGCCATTGGTCGCGCTGCCCAGCAGCTGGGTTGGTCAGCCCTGGTGATGCCGGCCCAATGGAAGCTCCATGGCCGGGCCGCTGGGCCAATCCGTAATCGGGAGCTACTCGAGCAGGCCATTGCCCGGGCTGTTGCCCACAGCTCTCCTGGCTGCCTCACCTCTGTGCTGGTAGTCGCCTTCCCCGGTGGTGCCGGCACGGCCTCGCTGGTGAGAGAAGCCCGCCGCATGGCGTCGCGTTCTCCGGTGCCGATTGCCGTGGCCGAGGTCAGCCCAGCAGCCGGGCTTTGGGCAGTGTCGGCTGGCGTCGGCCGCTCCTGATCTCCCAGCGCCACAAGCCTTTGGTGCCCCTGGCGCTCCGTTCCGTTCTTTACATCCCCATCGCCTTCTCACCGTCATGGCTGTTCTCACCCCCATCCCTGCTCTAGTCGCTGCACCTGCCCCAGCGGCAGCCCCCTCGGTATCAGGCCCTGCCTGCTCCCTCCAGCGCTCCGGCTCCATCTGGCAGCTGGGCAGTGAGGCTCAAGAGCTCACCACCGCCATCGGCCAGCTGGCCGAGCAGCTGGAAGCTGATGATCCCGAGCAGCGGGCACTGGCCCTCGCCGAGCTGGAGGCCGCTCTTCTGGCAGAAGAAGGCAACAAAGCTGCCCTCGCCGCTAAGGCCGATGCAACCTGCTGGGTGATCGAGCACCTGCGCGGTCAGGCCGCCTACCGCAGCCAGCAGGCCAAGCGGCTCGCCGATCTGGCCCGTGGTGATGCCGGCCGGGCTGATGCGCTGGAGGAATCGCTGATCTTTGTCCTCACCCAGCTGCAGCCGGCTGCAACACGCTTCTCCTTCCCCGATCACGAGCTCTCAAGCCGCAAGTCCTCCGCCGTTGTGATCGACGACGAGCAGGCCCTCGATGCCGAGTGGCTCACTTTCTCCACCACCAGCAAGCCGGACAAGAACGCCATCAAGGAAGCCCTCAAGGCTGGCCGCCAGATCACCGGCGCCCAGCTGCTCAACCGCCGCTCTTGGCGCATCCACTGAGGGGGCAGAGCCCCCCTCGATATGGGTCTGTTGCAAGAGCCGTCCCAACTCACTTCATCACCACTCCAGCGCAATTCATTCACCCGGTTCATCACCATGACCACAACTGTTTCCTCCAGCTCACCTAGCTGTGTTTCTCCGTCCAGCGCACCTGGCGGTGCGACCTTCTCCGCTGAGCAGATCGCTGCCCTCTCAGCCCCGCTCGATCGCGCCAAGGTCAAGCAGCGCGAGCAGGGCCGCTCCAAGGTTTCCTACCTAGAAGGCTGGCAAGCAATTGCAGAAGCGAACCGCATCTTTGGTTTTGACGGCTGGCAGCGCGAAACCGTCACCCTCCGCTGCGTCAACCAGAGCGAACGCACCATCGGCCGCGACAACCGCCCTGGCTGGGGTGTCACCTACACCGCCCGCGTACGCATCAGCATCAGCACCGCCGGCCAGCCGGCCCTGATCCGAGAAGGCAGTGGGGCTGGCCACGGCATCGATGTGGACCTGGGCCAGGCCCATGAATCTGCCCTCAAGGAGGCCGAAACCGATGCCATGAAGCGCGCCCTGATGACCTTTGGCAATCCCTTTGGCTTGGCGCTCTACGACAAGCAGCAGAGGGAGGTCACCAGCTCGGCAGGGGAAAGCAGCACTCCTCCCCCGACCAGCGCCAGCAACGGCACGCGATCAATCCATCGCCGCCCCTCGCTAGCAGCTCCTATCCCCACCAACGACCCAAGCCTGATACCCCTCGATCCAGCCATCACCCGCCAAATCCTCGCCACCTTGCGCGGTCTGCCCCGGCCGGTGCTGGAGGGGTTCACCAAAGCCTTCCGCAAGCGGTTTCAGGTGCCGGAGGAGGCCACATCAATCGCCGATCGGATCCTGCAGAAGCAGCATCACGACTGGATCGAGGCCTACCTGGTGCAACACCAGCAGGTGGTGGCTACATAGCCCTGAGTGGGCTTTCGCGTCAGGGCGCGAAGTGTCTGGAATGGGGGCTGGTTGTGCGCCGTGGAGCAACGGTGCAGCTCAGAGATTGATGGTCCTGTCGACCAGGCAGGTGGAACCAGATAACGGTGGGCAGGTTCAGATCCCGAGCCAAGTAGGCCACAGTTGTGGCGACCTCCTGCACAGCTCGAGTTGTGCTGCAGCCCTGACTGAGGGCGGATTCTTCGGCGATCGGCTCGGGCGGGAAGAAAGGTGACTCTGAATCCATCACGGAACCTTCTGATGCCCAGCCGTGGTGATGACCGGAAGCGGCACATGGTTCCAGGCCTGGTGTGGCCTGCTCTGCAATGGGCCCGAGCTGAAGACCTGTGGGTGACAACTGCACGCTCACCTCAGCACCCTCGTAGGTATGCAGCTCATTGAGGTCGCCGAAGCATCTGCTGAAGGCCTTGGCCTTGCAGGTTCCGCCCTGTGGATGGATCAGCAATACGTCGGCATAGGGGTCACCCGTTGCGGAGACCCCGTATGCCTCGACCCTGTTCAGCAGATAGCGGTTTGGCTGGGGCGCAGGCATCACCGCCACCCCATTACTGAAGCGACCAAGCGCTGTTCAGAAGAGCAGGAGCTGCCCACCGAACAAGCCACGGAAGGCATCAAGCTCGTTGCGGGAACCGTCAAGGCGCCATGAGCCACTGACAAGTTGTGTACGCCGGACTCGCCGTCCGGCTTCTGATGAGTCACCATTAAGCAGCTCTTGTTAGGGAGCACCCTTCAAGGGGAGGCTCAGGGAGGTAGAAGCCCCTGGGCCTTTCCTTTTGGAAAGACCCAGGGCTCCCTGCCCGGAAGACCGAGCGAAGCCAGTCCCTGTCGGGTGTCAAATCAGTTTGGCAGCACCGGTGGGGTGTGCAACGCGTGACTAGCACCAGGGACAGCGCAAGCGCGCATGGGGTTGCGAAATGTTGCAAAAATTTGGGGGTTGTGCATAGACTCGCGCGTTGTGAATGTCTTGCGCACGAGTTCTTCAGGGCTGCGCACTACGGGCCCGTGTATCCCGAAATATCACGAATCCCCGAGACCGTCTGCGGCGCAACGGGTCTTAAAATGTTCTCATTAGACTTTCCTTGGGACAATGTGACGATTGAGGAAGTGTCCTCGTGGGTGCGGCGAGGGGCTGGGCCTGCCTCTCTGCCTCGTCGTTTTTATGCGGCGGCTGCATAAATCGGTCGATTGGACGCAGTACGGCAGGCAGGTCATGCCTTTAGCCAGCGGCTACCCATTGGATGGTTTGTGGGCCCATGGCGCTGGCGATCACGCCACACGGTCTGCCCTGGCTTGCAGGCTGCTGGCTTCTGCGGGGCGCAACGGCCGGTCTGCCAGCCCAGCCATTACCGCCATCCTTCTTTCGCTCCCGCCTGGCTTTCCTGCGATAGCTAACTGGTGATCATTGCCCAGCAGGCCAAGCTGGTGGTTGGTTATAGGCAGCCATGGCCCAGCAGAACAATGGTTGCGGTATCGGTTGCGGTGGCCTGCTGGCTTTGCTGGCCCTGGGGTTTGTGCTGGCCTACTGGCATTTCTTTCTGATTGCGGCCGTGCTGGTGGCAGCCATCGCAGCGGTGGTCTATGCCGCTCTGCTCCACAACCAGCAACAGCTCAAGCTGCTCATGCAACAGGTGGAACGACGTTTTCGCCATGACCCCTGCATGGTTCAACAGCGGTTTGGGGCAATCGACTCTCTCAACGTGGCCGGCGATCTTTACACCCCCAGGATCAATGTGGTGTGCCGCACGGTTGACTCAGATAGCAACGAACGCCATTCCAGCGTTATCTCCACCAGCATCAGCCCGCCGGTGGAGCGCAGCCGGTTGCGGGCAGCCAGCGGTGTTAACACCTGGCTGCAGAGCGCTGGGATCAGCCTGCTCGATGACCTCTCGGTAGAGGCCAAGGCGGTGCGCGCTGCCATGGCTTGCCTCAAGGAGCGCCATTGGACCGCCGATGCGCTCACCAAGCTGGCTGGGCTGACGTCAGCGCTGGTGGAAACACTGGAGAAAGCAGAGGGCAATGAACTGCTCGAATCGGCGATTCCCCAGTTGCAGCAGGCGCTGACTGCTTTTGAGGCGGAGGAGGACAAGCTGCAGCAGGCCAACGCCAGTGCTACCGAGATGCTGCGCAAGCTCAATGACTTCCTAAGCGTGCCGGCCAGCATCCGGCCGATTCTCAGCTTCGATCTCGATCAGCTGTTTGACCCCCAGCGTTTCTCTGACCTCGAGCAGTCGTTCTCCGAGGTGGTTTTGCTGAACGATGCCTTCCGCCAGCTATCAGAAGAGCGGCTGGCCTGAGGCGTCAGCGCAACCAGCCCCTTGCCGTTGCCAGACGTGAGGCCTCCTGCACCGCTTCGATGCAGCGCTGGGCGCGGCGTTTGGCATCGTCCTGCCCCTGAGCCCGGAATACATATGCCTCCATCGCCTCCGGCGTTTCGATCAGAGCCAGCAGGCCAGCGGTTCGTGCAGTTAAGGAGCCAGCAGCAAGCAGGTGGCTCACCAAGCCGTGATCCCACAGCTGCTCCCCAGTGGAGCTGGGTGCAAACAGCTCCTGGCGCAGCACCTCCAACAACTGCTGCTTAAGGGCATCAAGCTGACCGGGCCGCAGCCGGCGGCTGTTGGGCAGCCCTTCCGCTCTCCCCCCAGAGATCACGGTTGGACGATCCGGCGAATGCTCCACGCTCCAGCTCAGGCCCGTGCCCGGCACTCCCACCGTGGTGCGCGCACCACCACTCCGGGCGACGGGGATGTTGAACGAGGCGCCCCGCCCACCAACGGAGATGGAGCTCAACCCGCCCTTGCTGAAATTGAAACGCAGCGGGCCCAGGCGGGCAGAGCGGCGAAAGCGGAAGCCCATGACTCAGCGGCTCTTGGCGCAGTAGTTGCCTGAGGAATACCAGCCCAGCGGGCAGGACTTGCCGGTTTTCTGAATCGCCTCGCGCTCGTTACTGGGGCTGCTGAGGCAGTAGTTGCCAGATGAGTAGAACCCCAGCGGGCAGGAGTTGCCGCTCTTCTCTATGGCGCCGCGGGTGTTGCCACTGGTGCTCGGCACGCAGTAGCTGCCGGAGCTGTAATAGCCCAGCGGACAACCTCCCACTTGCGGGAGGGGACGCACCGGTTGCTGGGCCAGCGCGGCGCTGGCACTCAGCAGCATGCCGGCGGCGATCAATAGTGGCTTACTCATCGGTGGTGGGCTTTGCCAATTCATCGAGCAGGCGGCTAACTAGGTCACCACGGCTGTGCAGACCCCACTCCTTACGCAAGTCATCCAGCCACACCAGGGTGGATTGGCGCAGCTCAACGCTCACCCGCACATAGGGATCGTCACCGAAAGGAGGCCGACTCATCGAGAGGCTGCGGGCTTTTCAGCATGGATGGCCAGAGAGCCGCATGCAAGCCCATGGGAGGGCTTGCTGCAGTGCGTTCTGGGATGGACTGGATGAGGAGCAGCGCTCGGCCCTCTATCGCGCCGCTTTTGAAGCCGGCGTCAATCTCAGCCACGGGAGGGCGTCCTCAGGGCAGACGGCATGATTCCATCTGCCCTGAGGGCCGGTGGAGTTGCGGCACTTTTAACCCGCCTGCTCGAGCAGCCGCTGGATGCGACACAAATTGCGGTGCTCCAGGAGCGGCTGCTGCGCCAAGGCGCGGAACGGCAGGATCAACTCCCCGAACTGCTGCTGCGCAGTCCGCATCCTGCGGATGATCTTCAGCACTGGCTGGCGGACAAGGACCTCAGAATCTGGTGGCCGCAGGCGCAGGGGGGAACAGCTGCGCAAGGCTGGCAGTTCGGAAGCGCTGGCTGGAATCGCAGCCGTGGTGCGGAGGCCATGTCTCCCTCCGGCATCGCATGAGCCCCCGCCGACGGCGGACTCGAATCCTTGATGCACCGGGGGGGGTGGCGTCTGATGTAGATGGGCACTGCCTGTACGAGGGCCCGTTCCCTTCGGCAATTGCTCTTGCTGCACAGCTGCTTCATCAGCGCAAGACCTTGGCCATCACCCGTCCATCCGAGCGCAATGTGCTTCTGCATCAGTCCGTCAGAGCGGTGGGCCTCTCCGCACTGAGCGGAGCCGGGTTTTCCCTGGTGATCAGCTTGTCGCTGGCCCTCATTCCAGGGGGGTAAGCTCTGGCTACTTGCAGACACAGTTGGCAGCGCAACACGCTTGCTAACCGACTTGGGAGATAAGGCTTTTGAGCTTAAAACTTGGGGCTCAAGATAGTAAGCAGAGCAGTCAAGGAAGTTTAAACTAACAGGACATGGCTCGTAGCACCTCAAAATAGATGTTTAAGCGCGTCCGAATCTTTAATTAAAACGGATTTTCGGACAGAAGCTGATCGATTCTTTCCTTGTATAACTCCTCTTGCGTGTCAAGCATAAAAGATCTATTGACCTTGACAATCCTTATCTGAAACTCTTTTGTTTCCTTTAGCTGATCATAGCTGCAGACTCCTAGTCGGAGAGCCGGCCATACAATATTTGATTGTAAAACGCAATGGTAGTACTCAAATCGTTGGTTGATGAGGTGCAATTTGTCTCTGATCTCATTACGGAGAGATCTGAGGCGTGTATAGATTTTTTGCGCGCGTTTTTCTATAGAATCAGTTTCTATTGCTAGCTCCTGGTGCGCATGCCTGTCAAGGATTAAGGATTGATTATCAGCGATATCTATAACACTAATCTTTGCTCCCCCGACAGCAGAGTCGTTTGGATCACCGAATCTCGCCTGACGTGCCGATTGGGAGGACATAAGGCTAAGTATTGCCTCAATGTCTTTATTCATCCATGGCCGAAGTAGAGAGTTCTTGATATCTTCGGCCTTGTCTGCTACTAGAAGGCTAAGCTGCTCCTCTAGCCAGGCGAAATGAGATCCCGATTCATCATGAGTTTCCCGAATAATGTCTACTATTTCATAGAGATCAGCCTTTGATAGAGATGTCACTCCCCCATTTGATGATGAGATGTCTGGCTGCTGTAACGCGTGGTAATCATCATGAGAAGTTTCAGACTCGCTCGGCAATTTATGCAAAGGTGGGCCGTTCTTCAGGAAATCAAATACAACTTCGGTATCACTCCGAAATGCTTCTTCATGGTTATTAATCATTGCCAGCGGCTTATCTTCTCCGTCACTAAGCGGGGCGCTAGTCCACCATTCTTTGCTTTTGGAGTATTCAGAGCAATTCTCCACCAGCTGGAGAAACCGACTCATGGTCGCATGATGATACACATGAAAAGCTTTATCACTACCATCCCTTAGCTTCGAGTGACTGGTACGGTTGCGATACGAGACGAGTAGGAGCGAAGACAGTTCGATGATCTCTTGGAAGTCAAAGGTGAACTCTTTTATTGAATCCTGTATTCCGGCGTCACTAATAGCCCTGGAGGCTTCCGGATATTGCTTATAATAAATAAGGCGTTTCAGCAAGTTTGAAACACTGATCCTGCCCTTGAAATCGCTAAGATAGCCAATCGCAGCTTTAAGTTCAACATTCGTGCATTGTATCTCGCGAATGCAGCTCTCGAAAAAATCTGCGTCTGCAATGAAGATCTTTTTTCCTTCTGAGTCTATGCCTGTAAATTGGGCTTTCGTTCCGGGAACTGATCCCGCGACAGGCCCTTGATCAGTTTGTGTTGTTTTATAATCGCCATAGCCCTTGAACTCAACCTTAATGCCCTTGCATATTTCAAAGAGAGAGGCCAGCGATATGAGGATTCCTTGTGTAATCCAAGGCTGACGCCGATCGTCGTAAGACATAATGATCAGAGATAAAGGCGGCGAATTGGGGTGAATTGCACGAACACGTAGATTTTTAGTATAAATCCAAAGTCCTCTTGTATATATCTAGCATTTCATCCTTTTGTCGGCAGCGCCCGAACTGATCCTTATCAGGACTTGAAACCGTTCTGAACATCACTGAATGCCCTGAAACTCTTAACTCGAGCTCCTGAATCCTTCCGCCCTAAGCCCAGGGCATCGCACAATCTCGCGTATATGCGAGGAGGAAAGCCGCCACGATATTGCCAGGCATCTTGGTCGCGTTCCATTTCCAATATGCCTGATATATACTTGTATTTGGCGCTAAGCTTGTTAGCGATAATGTAACTTGAGACCTGCCTGCTTTCGGTAAATCCCAAGGCCTTGACCTCATCTACAAGTTGAGCAAACTCGATCTCTTCAAGCTCATGCCGCTTAATGGCCTCAACCCGCATCAGTTCCTGGGTTTTGATAAAAGAGTCTTTCTCCCTCCATCTACCCGCGCCACGTTGCACTGCCTGGGCAATGTCACTGGAAATTAGCGCTTGTCGCGAATATTTATCTATCTTGTCCTGAAGGGCTACATGGCTTGACCAAGATGCGACGTCATCTTCAATCTCCATCAAGGTACGCGGAGACACATCTGGCAAACGAGATGATATTTGTATGGCAAGCTCCTCTAAAGCTTTTAGGAGATTTGGCCTGGCTGGACTCTTTTCAGAGAAAGTGCGCATTATCGACGCTCGAATCGCATCGACCTTGTCTTTTAGCTCAAGCTTGCTTGTCGAGCCCATAAGTTGCCTAATCTCTTGGTCTGTAAGCATAAGATTTGGAACCTATTTGCTTGGGGGCATAGGCTATCATGATTCTGATATAACCGGTATCCTAAAGTCAGGTCGGTGGTGAGTTGGGGCGTGATCAGCAATGCACATGTTAAGGGCTACAAAGCAAGCCTAAAGATGCTCCAATGAGAGCTTGCTTCAGGGCTAGTCTTGATTCTTTCCACTGGGTCTTTAAACCTTTACGAAAGGCCCCTAGGTCCATCTTGATTGGGTCTTGTGGTGGGAGACTTTTTCTTGGAAAGCATCTCGAGCGTCCAACGGCTTAGGTGGTCTTCATTCTCTAGCTGAGCAAATATCCATTTAAGTACGGTTCTGCGACTCGCAAATCCGAGTTGATCCTTGAGGGCATCGACAACAGAAATCTCAGCTTGCTCGCAGTGGATATAATTAATCTGGCAGTCACGAGAATGTTCGATCTTGAAAGACAGCGTTGACTGTGATGGCTTTAAGTGGTTTGCTGGTTGATTCATGCTTGCTCAATAGCAACTGATGAAGCCGCCTATGGCATAACAGCTGGTTGTGCCATGGTTGTCTGTATATGTCGCGATTGCTCCATTCCTGCCTAGGGGAAGTACATAACCATTCCCTGAGTAGCCGCCGGAGCCGTTGATGCTGTAGTTGCTGAACTGTGGAGAGCTGTAGCCGCTATAAGACCATGGATACGCGGAGGCGGGGGTGGTCAGGGCTGCCAATGGTGCGGCGAACGCGATTGTAAGCAGAAGCTTTTTCATTATTTTGTTAGGCGAGTTGGATGAATCCTGGCTAAATGTGTATCAGCAGTTAATAAGCTGTGAGCAGCTGTTTGAGCGATAGCGCAGGTTTTGTTGCAGGCCTGGCTGGTATGAGCCGGGCGAAGAGACCTGCGGGCGGCCGGGCGTGAGTCGCGGACCGAAGTAGTCCCCGCTCGACCAGCCATTTCCTCGTTGAAAGTTCTGCTGAGAGGGAGAGAGGCCATACCCGCCCCACTGAGCAAAAAGTGGATAGGCATTCACTGCCTGGAAAGGCGTTGCGGCGGCGACCGCACCGCAGAGCGCGGCCAGAAGGGGGCGAATCATTTTGGACATGGGTCCTCTTGGTGGACTCTTTAAAGGATATGGGTCCCTAGGGGGGACCCCGCTAGGAGGTGTGACAGGTGCTGCATTGGCACAAGGCATTGCAAGTCTTGCTCTGACCAGCTTTCAGCGGTTAGCCTGAAGTCCACCGGAGGGACTGCCTTTCTCTCCTCTGCTTCTGGGTCCTTGCAATGACTGGAGAGTTGAATCCCCAAGCGTCGGGAATGCCATTGATACCTACTGAGCTCCCCGGCGCGCTCAAGCGCTCTCGCCAAGTCAAGGTCACCCTCAATGCCGCCGAGCTCGAGTTTTTGGACCGAGTCGTTGCTCAGATGGGTTCAGATCGATCGTCTGTTTTTCGCCATCTGCTTCGTATGGCAGCAGGGGGTGCGTTCTCGGGTTCGGACGAGACGTCAATGAGCGAAAGGGAAACTGGCGTTTCCTGCTTGGATTCACCCTTGGTTAGGGATAGGGAGCCGAGATCTCCGGGCGGGGTCAAAATGTTTGAGCCGCGTACTTTTGACGAAATACCTTCTGCAATTCAGGCATTGCGAGAAGAAAAAATTGTTCTTCTCAATCTGACTATGGTGAATTCGGATCAGGCACAGCGTGCAGTTGATTTTGTCGCTGGCGGGACTTTCGCCTTAGACGGCCATCAAGAGCGGGTTGGGGAAGCGATATTCCTGTTCGCGCCTAGCTGTGTCCCTGTAGAAGCGGTTGCAGCCGCTTCCGTCGCAGCTGGGAAACAACATGTCAAAGGTAGTACGCCACCCCTTTTGGCTGAAACTCCCTTTGAGGACCCAGGTGGAATGGATATGCCTGTGTCGGATACAGAGATTCATCGGAATGACCTGGAAGCTCATGAGCCCGATCTTTCTGTAGTGGCCAAAAGCATTGCTGACGATTTGGGTTCCGAGGACATCGCCTGAATATTCAGGGTGTACCCCCAGAATTCCTCAGCACCTGCGGCAGCACACAAACGATGCAACCTGGCCTTGCACCGGTGATGAATTGTGGTGGCACCTAAGAGCAGGAGTTCATCGCCCAGATCTTCCTGCTGGCCGAACGTTGGCTTTGGGTCCTGCGCTGCCTGGCTAACAGCAGAGAGAGCAATACGCCAGGTATGCCTACCGCTCATTTCATCCCCGGGCTGCATAACCCAGGTCTGGATCACAACCGAGAAGGTCAAGCCTTGAGCATCTCTTCTCCCAAACGTGATCTCCATTCCTTTCCTGTCAGGCCCAAGACAGGTCATGCGTGAACCCACAGACACCCGACAGGCAGACCTTGGTGTGAGCAGGTGACCCCCGCAACCGGTGCTAAGGCGCCCCCCACGGGTCGCCTTTTGAATGCTGTGCTGCTGAGATCCGCACCATGGCCGCATCGAACTGGAACCAGCGCTATCTAGAGGGCAGTGATCGCTGGGAGCTGGGCAAGCCCGCGCCGCCTCTAGATACCTTTCTGCGCACTGAGCGCCGAGCACCCCAACCACCGGGTCGGGTGTTGGTGCCCGGCTGCGCCCGGGGCCATGAGGCGGTGACTTTCAGGAAAGTTGTCACTCCTTGGCTGCCACTCAGGCGGCCTGAACCAAGGGTAACTCCAGGGCCAGTTCGTGCTCTTCCAGTGGCTTGTTTATCCACACTTCTGCCGGTTGACTCCAGCAACGGGTGGCACCGCTCCAGCGCGTTGGATTGGCACGGCGGGCGGCCTCGTAGACATCAGTGCGCTGCTGGCAAATTGCCTTGGCAGCTCCACTGTGGCGCTGGTGGGGCGTCACGAATTTGATCGCGCTGTGGTGGTGCCGGTGGTTGTACCAATCAACGAACGACACCACCCACTGGCAGGCCTCGCCCTTGCTGGCAAAGGGCCGGCTCGGGTAATCAGGCCGGTATTTGACCGTACGGAACAGGGATTCCGAGTACGGGTTGTCGTTGGAGACCCTTGGCCGGGAGAAGGATCTGAGCACGCCCATCTCCTCGAGCCGTGATTCCAGCGTGGCCCCACGCATTGCATTGCCGTTGTCGGCGTGCAGGACCAGGGGTGGCTGGTGGCACTGGCGGCTGCCAAAGCCGCTGGGGCGGCGGTAGCGCTCCTTGAGGCAGGCACGCTGCACCAGATCCGCTGCGATCTGAGCCGACTCCACCTCGGCCACATCCCAGGCCACCACTTTGCGGCTCCAGACGTCGACCACCAAATAGAGGTAGAGCCACACACCCCGCACCGTGGTCGGCAGGAAGCTGATGTCCCAGCTCCACACCTGGTTTGGGCCATCCGCCCTGAGGCGCGGCACCGAGCGCGGCTCCTGAGGCAGCCTGGCCCTCCCCCGGCGGTGGCACTGACCCGCCTGGTGCAGCACCCGATAGAAGCTGCTCTCTGAGCCAATAAACAGCTTTTGATCGGCCAGTACCGGCACGATCTGCCCTGGCGGCAGCGAGGCGTACTCCGGCTGGTTGCAGGTCAGCAGTATTCGCTGGCGTTCTTCCTCGCTCAGGCGGTGACCCACCAGGCGAGCACTGCCTTTACGGCGATCCACGCCGTCCCCATCACCCAGGAAGGCCTTTCGCCAGCGTTTGAGGGTGCGCAGGCAAATGCCGATCACACCGCAGGCCCTCAACAGGCCGGCGCCCGCAGCATTGGCCTCGCCGATTAACTCGATCACCTTCCTCCGGTGCACGGCGCTGGTCAGCCTTCCTCGTCCTCCGAACAGAAGGCATCCCACTTTTTTTGCAGCACCAGCAAAGCCGCCATTTCCGCCATGGCCTTCTCCTTGCGCTGCAACTCCTTTCTGAGGGCCTTGATCTCCCGCTGGTCCTGGGCGCGGAGCTTCTCGAGGTCCTTATGTTCGACCATCGTCAGCACCGGCTTGGCGTTGGCATCCTGGGCCGCCTGCCGCCAACGGCTTACCTGCTCCGGGAACAGGCCCCGCTCGCGGCAGTAGGCGCTGAGCTCGGTGGCGTTGAGGCCAGAGCTCTCCAGTACAACCGTGAACTTGTCGGCAGCGCTCCAGCCCTCTGGTTCCTTCTCGGATGACGGCACCACCTCTCCCTGCAACCGCCAGGCCTTTCTCCAGTTGTAGAGGGTGGCGAGGTGAATGCCCAGCTCTTCTGAGATCCGGGCCACGCTCTGCCTGTGCGGCGGGCTCATCCGCCTCCTCACATCAGCCTTGACGGCCTCGCTGTATCGACGCATTAGTCATGTCCTCAAGCCCCCGGATGTACTGATCAGAGGGGTGACAACTTTCCTGAAACCGGGGGAGGCGGCCTTGCTCGCCGATCTCGGCTACGAGGTGATCGGGCTGGACTTCAGCTGTGAGGCCATTGAGCGCGCCCAGGCGGTGCATGGTTCTGATCGCACCCAGCTGCGCTGGCTGCAGGCTGATCTCTTCGATGGGGCGGCACTGGCGGCAGCCGGCAACAGCACCGGCAGCCTGCAGGGCGTGCTGGAGCACACCTGCTTCTGCGCGATTGATCCCGCCCAGCGCGAGGCCTATCTCGACACCGTGGCGCGGTTGCTAGTCCCCGGGGGCTGGTTGCTGGGTCTGTTCTGGTGCCACCAGCGCCCGGATGGTCCCCCTTGGGGAAGCGACTCGGCGCTGTTGGCGCAGCAGCTGGCGGCAGCCGGATTCCGCCAGGAACTCTGGGAGCCAGCGCAGGGCTCAGCCCCAGAGCGCGACAACGAGTGGCTGGGGCTCTGGCGGCACTGAGTACCTGAACCAACAGACCCTGCACACCAAAGTCGGAGGAATAGCACTCATGCTGCTAAACGAGAACCCTGAGGTTTAAGGGAGCAAGGATCGTGAGCAGCCGGCAGGAGAAAAAAGGGGGGGGAGAGTGATGGACCTAGCGCGTAACAGGACTCAGTCAATGTATGGGGGGGAACTGCTAGCGGTTCCCATTGGCGGCTTTCTGACGCAGAATATGCAAAGTTGCCAGATGAGCTCCCTGATTTTGACCCAACTGCTGCTGGCGATACAGCTATGACAGATAGCACTCAAGACTATCCGCCTATTGTCTGGCCACGCAGCGAGCGGGTTGGCAGTACTCGATGCGTATCTAACGACTTCACCTCCTTCAAACAAGGCTCGAGACTTTCGCCTTGAGCTGCTGAAACTAACGCTATCAATGCAAAATGCATATGAAGTCTATCGGCAAACAAGACAACTATGAGGAAGTAGCGCCAGAAGCGTCAGCAATGATAGAATCAATGCGGGCGTATGGTTATACGCTTGCTACCGCAATTGCCGACGTTATCGATAACAGCATTGCGGCGGGAGCTAAGTCCGTCTGGCTCGAGGCTCGTTGGGCGGGCCGGGATTCATGGTTCACCATCGCTGACGATGGAGTCGGGATGAGCGAGACGGAGCTGCGAGATGCAATGCGACTCGGCAGCAAAAACCCTCGCCTTGAGCGTGACCCAGTTGACCTCGGGCGCTTTGGCTTGGGATTGAAAACCGCAAGCTTGAGTCAGTGTCGCCGTCTCACCGTTTTTTCTAGGCAGAATGGGTCATCGATCCAAGTCCGGCGCTGGGACCTTGACCACCTCGCCAGAGCTGAAGTGGCGGGTTGGCAATTGCTTTGCACACCACATCACGACTCAAAGGCAGATGTCTCGCAGATTGACAAGCAGCCGTCGGGCACGATCGTTCTTTGGGAGGTGCTTGACCGGATCGTCCAAGACGCTGACTCTGGAAACGAACGCGTCCGCTCTCACTTTTTACGAGTGGTCGCTGAAGTCGAACAGCACCTTTCCATGGTTTTTCACCGCTACCTGGATGCACCCCGGCCCCGACTTCAAATCGTGCTCAACGGCAACGAGGTCGAACCATGGGATCCGTTTCTGGAGGCACATCGAGCAACCCAAACGACCCCAGAGGAATTCATCCACCTCCCTGGCCACGCCCTGAATATCTCAGTTCGTGGTTATGTTTTGCCCCATAAAGACAAGCTCAGTGCCGAGGCCTCCAAGAAGGCATCGGGGCCTGAAGGCTGGAATGCACAGCAGGGCTTCTATCTTTATCGCAACGAACGGCTGATCGTCGCGGGTAGTTGGCTTGGCCTTGGCGGATTGCGCCCTTGGACGAAGGAAGAGCACTACAAGCTCGCCAGGATCCGGCTCGACATCCCAAACTCCATGGACCACCTATGGCACCTCGATGTGAAAAAGGCTCACGCAACACCGCCACCGCAGATTCGGGAGCGTTTGACTGGGCTCGCCCAGGGAGTTCGCGAGAGTGCACGGTCTGTGTTCGCGCATCGTGGGCGGTACGGAACTCGAACCAGGAAGGAGGAGATCCATCGTCCATGGAAGCCGGACAAGCGCGGTGGACGTGTCATTTACAAGATCGATCGATCCCATCCGGTGGTACGTGCGGTCCTAGCCGAGGCCGGCACCAAGAGTCCTGGACTCGAGGCGATGCTCCGAATCATCGAGGAAACGGTGCCAGTTCAGCAGATCTGGTTGGACGTTACCGAAAGCCCTCAGGACGTGGCAGCACCGTTTCATGGTGCACAATCGAATGAACGACGCATTGTTATATCAACTGCCTACGACGCTGTTCGCAGAAACCTTGGGCTGACCCACGAAAAGACTGTTGAGCGGCTGAGTTCCTGGGAGGAATTCTCTGACGACGAAACCCTGGCCATTCTGGCTTCACTCAAGAGTTGACCGCCCCATGAACCAGAAGAACTACGAAGCAGTCCGGTCGATGGTCAGAATTCGCCTCGACCTCGAGCTCGGGGATGACGACACATCTCTACTAGAGGGGCGTATCTCTCAAATGGTGCACGAAGTCGCAAACATGCTCGGTGTCACCGATATTGATATCGGGGTCCTGATTGCGGAGTTGGAGAGCTCTTATCAGACGCTGATCGGTGTGGAGCGTGCTCTCGTCTCCGAAGGAGACGGCTGGGCTCCCTGGCTCAATAAGCGGAAGGCCGAGGTGGACTGGATTTTCTGGGACCGATACCAAGAGTATCTTCGCAACGAAAAGTCCTGGCCCAAGCTGACGGTTGAGCGACTCGACCAGGCTACGGATAAGGTCTTGGGCTACATCTCGAACCCCGAGGTTAAGGGTGCATGGGATCGGCGCGGGATGGTGGTGGGTCACGTTCAATCAGGCAAGACGAGCAACTACGTCGGCCTGATTTGCAAGGCTGCTGATGCTGGCTACAAGGTTATTGTCGTGCTGGCTGGCTTCCACAAGAGCCTGCGAAGCCAGACCCAGATACGCCTAGAAGAGGGTTTCCTCGGTTACGACCGAGGAGCGACTATGAACGACCCCGATGGACGTAGAGTTTCTGTAGGCGTAGGCAACGCCAGGCTCTATGGATCGAGCCGAAGGAATGCCGACTCCATCACAACACGCGCCGATGATGGCGACTTCAAGCGAACGCTGGCGAAGAACTTCGCAATTAACCCTGGCTCAAATCCACTTCTCTTCGTAGTCAAGAAGAACGCTTCTGTCCTGAAAAACCTACTGGATTGGGTCTGTTGGGTTGCGCAGGACAAAGATGACGAGGGACGCCCTTATATCAAGGGTGTCCCTCTGCTCGTAATCGATGATGAGGCCGATCAGGGGTCGATCGATACGCGGGCAGGTGCCTTTGATGAAGTCGGCAAGCCGGATCCTGACCATGACCCCACGGTCCTCAACAAGCGCATTCGCCAGCTCCTCCACACCTTCGACCAAAGCGCCTACGTCGGGTACACAGCGACGCCATTCGCCAACATCCTGATCCATGAGCAGGAGCAGACCAGCGACGAGGGTGAAGGCTTGTTTCCCCGCAGCTTCATCGTCTCTCTGCCAACTGCCTCGAACTACGTCGGACCCTCATTGATCTTCGGTCTCTCGAACTCTGATGGAGATGAGGCGGAAGCGCTTCCAATTCTTCGAGAGGTTCGTGACCACGCAAACAGCCTTGATCTTGATGAGAAGGAGGGATGGATTCCACCGAAACATAACAAGGCGTTCAATCCCCGGTGCGATGGAAAAGCCTCGATACCAGAAAGCATGAGAAATGCGATTCGGACATTCGTCATTGTTTGTGCAGTTCGAGCTCTGCGTGGGGATGAAACAGCGCACAACACCATGCTCATCCATGTGACTCGGTTCACTGCTGTCCAGAACATCGTCGTTCAGCAGGTGCAATCTGAGATTACAGACACCCAGCGCCGTCTCCGCCTTGGTGATGAAGGATCTCAGATCCCAGTGCTTAATGAGTTCCTCTGCCTCTGGGAGCAGGATTTCCTGCCGACTATGGCAAAGCTGAAAGATCGCGGGCTGGCGGCTGACTGCGCGCCAGTGTCTTGGGAGCAGCTGGAGAAACAGTTGGTCAGTGCAGCGCTCTCGATCGAGGTGCGAGAGATCAATGGATCTGCTGGAGATGTTTTGGACTATCTCAGGCACGACTCCGGCCTAAATGTCATTGCGGTGGGAGGGGACAAACTCTCACGGGGCCTAACCCTAGAAGGCCTGTCCGTAAGCTATTTCCTTCGCGCATCACGGATGTATGACACGCTCATGCAGATGGGCAGATGGTTCGGATATCGCCCAAGGTTCCTCGACTTATGCCGTCTTTATACCACTCGGGACATGATGGTCTGGTTTGGACACATCGCAGAAGCGAGTGAAGCATTACGCGAGGATTTTGATCGGATGGCTGCGAGTGGAGGTACGCCACGAGACTTCGGACACCGAGTGCAGTCGCACCCACTCATGCTGGTGACCTCGGCGGTGAAAATGCGGAATGGAACAAGCATCGAACTCTCATTCGAGGGAGACATCAGCGAGACGGTCAACTTTTGGCGTAAAGAGTCCCAGCTGTCACGCAACTGGGGCGCAGCGATCAACCTCATTGCGGTTGCCGAAGGGAACGGAGCTGTCGCCTCTCGAGGGACACCCATCGCTAAGTTGGCAGGGTCGTGGGTATGGCCAAACGTGTCACCCACAGCAATCCTGGGATTCCTAACTGACTACCGAGAGCATGAGGCGTCGAAGAAGGTGAAGACAAAGCTGC
This sequence comes from Cyanobium sp. Tous-M-B4, assembly GCF_024345395.1. NCBI lineage: Bacteria > Bacillati > Cyanobacteriota > Cyanophyceae > Synechococcales > Prochlorococcaceae > Cyanobium > Cyanobium sp. Tous-M-B4. The sequence goes on from NZ_JAGQBA010000005.1 coordinate 202,011, forward strand.
TTGAGGACTATATCCGAATGGAGAATGCCGTAGGCCGACTAACTGAATGGACAGTGTTTGTTGCCTCGGGAACCTCGGAAGTTGAGTGCACTCTGGGTGGAGCGACTTTTAGCCTTGTCGGACGTGCATGGCACGCCGACGAGACTGACAAACCAGCTCTTCAAAAGGCGAATCACTATCGAATCCGCCGTCTTATCAGTCCGGCAGATGAGGCAGCGGACCTCAGCAAACCGCAGTGGGATGAAGCACTTAAGACCGCTATTCGAGAATGGGACAATAACCCAGATCCAGAGAAGAAGAAGGGCAAGCGCCCCACTCGACCGAGCGGGACGGCCATTCGGCAGATTCGCGACCCCAAACGTGGGCTACTCCTTCTCTATCCTCTCGACCCGAACGATGAAGATGGAAAGTTACCGGAATCGGCATACCGCTACACCGACAAGGTTGAGGCGAACGCACGGAAGGCTCCGGTTCTCGGCTTCGGAATTAGCTTCCCCTGTGTTACCTCCGATAAAGCGTCGAAGGTAAAGTATGTCGTTAATAACGTCTACTGGGAGCAGGAGTTTGGTGCTTCGGGTGATTACGGTATTGACGAATGAAGATATTGTTCGCAACCTGGGATCGTCTCGCGATCAGTGGTGAGAGTGGTGATGGTTTTGTCCGGTTGCGATTGCCGGAAGTGCGGGCCGCAGCTACCTACGCAGCAAAGTCAGTCGCTGAAGGCCTAGAAGCCATTCTCATGGAGGTAGAAACACAGGCACTCTCTGCCCAAAACGACTACCCAGAGGGTCATGGATTCTGTGTCCATGCACACATGCTGGAACCCGGGCGCGCTGGACGCACGCGGCTCATAGTTACTTTGACCGATGGCCGGTACAGAGATATTTTTTATGCTTTGGCAGAGGATGTGGTAACGAAGCTGGCTGAGGTCAACACTGAAAATGAGGCCGTTAGCATTTTTATCACCCGACTGTCTCGCTGGCAGTCATTCATGCGAAAGCACGGTGCGGCAGGCCTCTCCTTGGAGGCTCGCCGAGGTTTGATTGGGGAGTTATTCCTTATGCGTAATCATCTGTTGGATCGCTGCAGTCAAGACGTTGTCATCGCCTCATGGAAGGGTTGCAAGGGTGCCAATCATGACTTTCAGTTTTATCACGGCAGCATTGAGGTGAAGTCAACAAGTTCGAACACACCTCATGCCTTCCACGTATCGAACATAAATCAGCTGGATTCCCCAGGCCAGGGTCAACTCTTTGTCTTCTTAGTACTACTTGAGGAGTCAGAATCGGGTGAAGCCTCCCTGCCGGATGTGGTTGACTCCTTGCAAGATCTATTCGAAGGATCTGCTCTTGACACATTTGAAGAAGGCTTAATAGAGGCGGGCTATACCGAAGCTCAAAGGGAGATTTACTTGAGTCCGCGTTACACTATTAGGCGTGAGTACTTCTACCGAGTAGACGATTCCTTTCCTCGCTTGCGCGAGAATGTGCTGCCGTCTGGGGTGGAGGAAGTAAAGTACCAAGTCGCCATCTCCGCTTGCGTCGAATTCGAAGTGCTCTCATCCGAAACCCTTGATACCGTGCTCGGACCGCGAGGAGAAGCAGAATGAGCGGAACAGATATTGGATTTGAGGAATACCTCTCCACACTGTCGTCTCGTGTCTCAAACCAAGCAATTGAGGCGGCAACAGGCATCGATGATGTCGGTGTTGTCGCGTTCCGAGAAGAGGCTTTCACAGAAGTGGTACTTGCCACACTGGAGGACCTTGGCCAGCTTGCCGACACGCAGAACTGCTACTTCGACCGGCGACTTGGCAGAGGGATCGCGAAAGTTAATGCTTGGGGGCTGGACGAGGAGAATGGTCAGGTCACCCTAGTAACCACCATCTTTCGCGGTCTGGGGACTCCAGCCAGCATTACCCGAACCGAACTCAACCAGGCCATTGATCGCGCCCTCCGGGTCTTCAGCGAGGCCTGTCGAGATTGGTTCTCCGAAATGGAGCCTGCCTCTGACGCATTCGACATGATGCAGCGTCTCCACGAGGTTCATGATCAAGTCGACCGCGTCCGGATTGTGGTCATCGGGGATGGCATTGCAGCGGACATCGGCAATCTAGATATCGGGAATGATTCTCTCCAAGTCCAAGCAGACATCTGGGACCTGCGCCGGCTCTTCCGCGCTGACTCATCAGGGCGCGCGTACGAACCCATCGAGATCGACCTTGTTCAATGGCTCGGACAGCCTTTGCCGTGTATCGCCTCGCCGGAGTCTGAAGCAGGCTTTGACGTCTATCTAGCCATACTCCCCGGGAACCTTCTTCATCAGCTATATCACGAGTTCGGCGCTCGCCTTTTGGAGCTCAACGTTCGTTCGTTCCTCCAAGCCCGCGGCAAGGTTAATCGCGGCATCCGGGACACCCTCAAGGACGAACCCTCTGCATTCATCGCCTACAACAACGGCATATCCGCTACAGCAGAATGGGTTGAGACAGCTAGCAGTGGGGCAGGTCTCGCCATCACGAAGCTCCGAGGCCTGCAGGTCGTCAACGGCGGCCAAACTGTTGCCTCCATTCACCGAGCCAAGGACCGAGACAAGATCGACTTGTCGGACGTCTACGTCCAAGCCAAGCTCACGGTGGTCAGGCCCGAGCAGGTGGAGACATTGGTTCCACTTATCAGTCGCTACGCGAATACTCAGAACCGTGTGAACGAGGCCGATTTCTCAGCGAATCACCCCTTCCATGTGAAATTGCAGCAGCTTGCGCTCACAGTATGGGTACCAGGAGAGCAAAGTCGTTGGTTCTATGAGCGCGCACGCGGCCAGTACGAGGTCGCGCAGCAACGGGAAGGCAGCACACAGGCGCAGCTCACCCGATTCAAGAAGGCCAACCCACCGAACCAGCGGTTCGACAAGGTGAGTCACGCCAAGTACAACAACACTTGGGATCTTCTGCCCCACATCGTAAGCAGAGGCGGGCAGAAGAACTTTGTGGCATTTATGCAACAGTTGAGCAAGGAGCACGGTGCTCGCTGGGAACCTGATTCTGCGTACTACCGTGATTCGATCGCAAAGGCCATCATCTTCAAGCATGCCGAGCGACTAGCCCGTCAGCACAAATTCCCTGGTTACCGTGCTAACGCTATCGCATATACAGTTGCCCTTGTGTCGTACAGGACCGCAGGTCGGATCAACCTCGATCATATCTGGGACGAGCAGCTGCTGTCCCAGGCTCTCGCCGATACTCTCGATAGCTGGATGACGCAAATCTACGACGCGTTCGTCGAGTCAGCTGCGGGGAGAAATGTGACGGAGTGGTGCAAGAAGGAAGATTGCTGGCGGCATCTGCAGACCCTTGACCTCGCGGTATCGGCCGAGCTGGAAGCAGAACTTGCGGAGGGTCAGGCGCTGCCCGAGCTGCCGACGGGCGGCAGCAAGAGTACGGCCTCTCTCACCACCCAAGACCGTGAAAATATAGCGAGAGTGATGCAAATCTCGGCAGAAGAATGGGTTCACATCTCCGGCTGGGGGTCGCGCACAGGCACTTTGCAGCCCTGGCAATGCGGTATCGCCACAACACTCGCAAGCTACGCGGCTGGTAGTTGGGCGAGGATTCCTTCGGACAAGCAGTCCAAGCATGGTGTGAAAATTCTTGCTCAAGCAGACCAAGAGGGTGGACGGATCGGTTCGGAGGAAGATTCTTTATAGAATGGGGATATTGACATGGCCCGTTGATGGATAAGTGGTTGATTTCCCCGCTAATCCAAGTGCCGGCCACGATGTAAGCTCATAGCAACTTACTCATGTGTCTAATAAAAGTTAGCTTGAAGAGCAAATCTCCCTCGGATAGCCACTAAGCGGATACGCAATATTGCGGCCGTCTGGAGCCAATACACGACTCTGAACTAAGCTTCGCAGCCTGTTACGTCGTCTCGGGTGCCGGTACAGGCTTCTAAACGTGATCTGCATGACTCATCTGAGGTTCTACTGGCGCAGCATTCTGCGGTGCTGTTAGTGCATGGGTGTTGCACAGACCATCATCCTGGCTGCCGCTTCACAACCAACCGAGGGTCCCGGACAGATTTCTGGGAAAAGAAATTCAAGCTGTACATGGATCGCGACAAGCGCCATCCACAGCAACTCTTGAACATGGACTGGATGGTGAGGGTCGAGTGTGAGCGCGATCTCAGTGTTATGCCTTCAGTGACGGCACAGCTTGCGCAGATAAGGAGACTCGGTGGGAATAAACAACAGATCAGATAGAGAGCTGAAGCCCTTGCGCACAGAGGCCTGCACGATGGAGGGGGCAGGAACGTTCATCCGTCTCACGCGCTCCCTCGCAGACAGGTTGCGGTCCGCACCAGCGATCCGCCACAGCGACAGCCGAGCGGTAGATCCGGCCATCCGGATCCCCACCAAGCATCACTCCGAGGTTCAGCTCCCTAAGCTGCCGGGATTTCTCAGCCTCGAGCTCCGGAAGATTCCTCACTCGGGCCACGAGTCGACCGAGAGCCGTGTTGCAGCTGCGATCAGCCGTAATCCCTACCATGGCCAGACACTGCCTGATGCGATCACGTCCCACGCCGGATAGGGAGTCATTGCGAACCCATTGACTCCAAGGCAGCTCATCCTTGAGCTGAATCGCTACCCCCTCCAGAAGGTTTTCGAGGCCCTCGAAACTCAAGCTTCGCAATGTGCGGCGCCGGTTCAGGTCATTGAGAAACACCTCATGATCAGGCCAGCGTGTTATCAGTTGAGGCCAAAATGTCTGATGGCGATGAAGAGGCAACCGGCTCACAAGGAACTCCCCGAGAAATGCCCTCCAGGCCTTGAGGGAATCAGATAGATCCACCCCTTTCTCCCTCTGGCGCGCCCACGGCAAAAGGGAGTCACCACCCTCCTCGCGATACCAACGCAGTAGCTCATCTCTGACTGCTTTGGGATCCGACCATTCCTCGTGCGGATCACCGTCGAGCACGGCCTCGAGGAGAGACCTGCCTAGCGCTGCACCCACCAGGGGAGCCACAGCTTCTCCGACCTGGTGGAACCGGTTGGAGGGAGTGCCATGGAAGAGGAAACCATCCGGGAATGACTGCACCCGGGCGGCTTCACGGATAGAGAGAGTGCGGTTCTGCTTTGGGTGGATGTACCAGTAACCATCCTTGGACATGTGGGCCGTGACGGTGAGGCACGGCTCGTCGGTCTTGAGGATGTTGTATTTATTGCTGAAGCTGTATTCCCTTGTATCAGTCTCGGTGGATGTGGGCACCGATCTTTTGGTGACGGAATACCGACGCTGCTCATCATCGAGCTCGTGATATCGGAGCCCCGTCTTGCGCATCAGTTGGAAGGTCTCGAGATCATCACCACGCACCTTGCGTGTGATGTGATCTGGCAGCTCGTGCTTGGTCACGGGTAGCCAGCTGCGCATGAGAGCTTGGTAGGGCGTGAGTGGTCCTGCGTAGGCGCCGTTCTCGCTCCATTGCTCCCACCAGTCCCCGACCAGCGGAGGCAGATCCGAGATGGCATGGTCTAGGGGAACAGCCTGTTCCAAAGATGAGCAGTCAGGCTCCGGCCATTGCAGGGGAGCCGCATACCCGATCCGAGTACCGGCGATAAAGAGTCGTGGCCGGAGCTGAGGTACCCCGTATTCCCAAGCATGGACGATCCGGGCATGCACGCGATAGCCGGAGGCTTCAGCCCTGCTGACGATTCCACGGAAGACCTCCTGATCGCCCGTTTGGGCGATGTCAGGCACGTTCTCCATCAGAAAGGAGCGCGGCATCACTTCCTCGACCACAGTGAGGAAGGACTCCCAGAGTTCTCGGCGACCTTCATTCAGCTGACGGTGTTGATCGATGACGCCCTCGTCATGCTTTCGCCATCGGATGTTGCGTGAGAACGGCTGGCAGGGAGGTCCACCGGCGACGAGGGCGATTTCACCGCAGCCATTGAGCGTGCGGCTGATCTCCTCGAGTACATCAGGGCTGCTTAGATCACACTGGTGGGAGCACCCTGCGAAGTGATGCCTGTGGGTGGCGATTGAATCAGGCCTGATGTCGCAGGCCAGGATCACCTCAAAGCCGGCACGGTGAAGCCCCAGGCTCAGGCCCCCCGCACCGGAGAAGAGATCGACCGCCAGAGGCTTCGAAGGATCAAGAGATCTGGCATGCCGTGGCAGATCGCCGATCGCACAGCTGAGCGGATGAGGATCCAGCCTCTGATCCGGTCCCTTTAAGGCCTTGAGGCGATGCGGGTCGTTGCCCACGAGGCTGCGCACCATCAGCCGACGCCCTCCTCAAATCCTTGGCGAACCAGTTCAGTGATCTCGTCTTCCTCGAGCAGGTCGAGGCACAGCGACCCACCCAGTGCATTCAGCCGCCTGACTCCGGCCCGGACCTTTAGGTCTGGGAGATCGGCGAGCTCTCGCGTGAGCACACGGTTCACCGGTGGCAGCAGTCCGTACTCACGGTCACTTACGCCGAGATGGAGTTCCTGACTGCTGAACAGGCGACGGACGAGGTCATACTCCTCACCCTGCGCCCCGATCAGGCGTTCGGCGGCGAAGAAGAGCCGGGCGAAGGTATTACGGCCTTGGCCGTTGATCGAAGGCGTGCCCAGGAATCGTCCGGCAGGCACAGGTCGGTGGCCCTGCCCCTTGAGAAAACCCTCCTCGGGATCAGCCGGAGGGAGACCTCGCCATCGACGCCAGACCAGCTCTGGATACCGGACAACACAGAACCAGTGCCAGACACGCATATCGGTGGTGATCTCCTCAGGGAGATGCCTGAGGCATCGATGCAACGGCTCCACTAAGTCGGCATCTATTGCTGAATCGCCCGCTCCCCTGCTGTTGAGATCACTGATCAGGGCATCGAGTTCGGCTAGGTCAACATCTTGATCAACCGGTAGGACGGAAATCTTGTCCGGATGGCGCAGTGCCTCAATCAGGCCTGATTCACTCAGGAAAGCGCTAAGCCTGAAGAGACGCTGTGTCATGCCGCCTTGACCTCCCCGACCTGAGTAAGTGAATCGGCCTCATCCCCAGGCTGGATCTGCTGTGCATCGGCCATGGCTTCGGCGAGCTGGACCAGCTTCGTCTCCTCCTGAATGAGCGCAGGCAACTTCATCAACAGCCGGCTGAAGCCCCCCGCTGATCTCAGCTCGGCCGCCACGAGCAGCAGTGCTGCATGTAGGGGGACATCGGCATCGACCATTCCCGCAGCGAAGAGACCCAGCAGGCGTACCTGCCACCCACTGAGCGAATCGATTGCCTCTTGAGTGCTCAAGGCTGCGTCCTCCTCCAGCGTCCGCTGCAGGTGATGCAGAACATCAGCAACGAGAAGAGGCCAGACGCTTGAGCAGATGGTGATAAACAACGCATCGCGCTGGAGAGCCCCGCCGGTGCGGCGTCGTGAGCGACTCATCAACAGACGTCTCAGCGGTGCGGCGACATCCGCGTTGAGTTCGAGTGTCGGGGGTTCACCCGGTTGAAGCCTCCATAGCTGATGACTGCGGCCGGAGGAAAAGCTCTCCCAGCGCAACTTGAAGATGGCCTCTTCAGTTGTGGATCGGCTCGTGAAACGAACCACATGGATCCTGCTGCGACCCACGATCTGTCCTTTACGGCCGGCCAGTCCGTCCTGAGCTTCCAATGCAGCCCGAGTACGGACGAGCAGAGCTTCGGCCCTGATCTCCTCGCCATCGAGGAGAGAGTTGTAGCTGATCTCGGCGAACCACAAGCCGAAGCCATCCGGTTCTAGGGGAACGAGCAGACGTCGCCCGGTGGAACGGCTTATCAACCGACAGAAGAAGCCTGCAGGGGGCAAGTCCTGCTCATCGGCGGGGAAGCTGTCTTCCCAGCCCCAAGGAGGTGTCAGCAGGATCTCGAGCCTTACTTCGCTGAGATCACCGCGGAAACGGAAAGTGACCGCATTGCTGACTTCCTGAATCACCTCCTCGGCAATGCTCTCCGGGGCAGTGACGCGGAAGGCACCATCAAGATCGACCGTCTTCCAGGGAAGGAATTCCATATATCAGCCCCCCTGCCTGAAACCTGAGAGGCTCGGATCGACCCCGGCAGGTGGACTGACGAGACAGCGGAAGGGCAGTGAAGTGAAGCTGCCAGCCACTGAGAAGACAAGGCGCCGGGAATCGGAATCATCCACTGATAGATCTCTGTCGGTGCCAAGCAGCTCCATGGAGCCAATCCGCCAGGCCTCTCCTATTCCGGAATCGGCGATGCTGCGGAAGCTCAGGCCAGCCACCGCGGCGGCGGTTCCGCGTCCGTGGCGGATCAGTTCACCCTGGAGCGCCCATGCGCCCCGGCTCTCATCGAACCAGGAGCTGTCACGGTCCAGATGAATCTCCAGGCGTGGCTTTTCGCCCCGTTCAGTAGATGTACCAGAGACCCTGCTCTTCCCGAGATTGAGCATGCGCATCAAAAGATCAGGGCCGCTGCCCGGCGCCTCCACGTCCGCGATTAGCAGTCTCTGGATGACAATCTGACGAAGCTCGGAGCGAAGGCTGCGCAGACGTCCGGCTGAACCGCGCCAGTCGTAGCTCTCCCTCAGGCGCCTAGTCGTTGGCAGCCAATCATCATGGGTGACGGGTTCCGCAGCCCTGAAATATTCCTCGACATCGGCTGGCAGAAGCCCCTGCTTCTCAGTGACTTCCGAGGTGGGAGCGTGAAAGAGGGCACACCCGACCAGCGCGACCGCGCAGTAGGTGCCGCCATCGGCCAGCCGGTTGCCGTCGACGTAATCGACGACCATGCCCGCGCCCCTGATCAGGGCGATGGTGGAACGACAGGGAAGACAGGCCTCCGCCGATGACACCCTCGTCACAGCGAGACGGATAGACGTTTCTCCTGGGTCATGAAGCAGACGGGGGTGTTCCGCAGGACGAATGCGGCGGGGGATCGGGAAACCCGGCACATCCGTGGCGGCGCTATCACCTGGGCTGAGTGCCGACTCAGAGGATGGGCTGGTGCGTGCAGCTGCAAGAAATGGAGCCCATAGTCCATCGATCTCGGCGCGGCAGACGTGGGAAGCGGAACCGTTGCCGGAGCGGAAGACCCTCGCCTGAACCTCTAGGCGCCCCCAGCTGATGGCAGGCCAGAACCATTTGGAGGCGGCCTGAGTGAGGTCGTGACAGAGCTCTTCGGGTTCCCTGATGCCCAGATCGGAGGCCTCCTCTCGGTCCGGCTCGTGGAAGCCAGGTATTAGAAGTGTCGTGCCGGGGGCATTGATGCCGGCTCTGTCGAGGAACAGAGCGGATGCCTCTCCCGGGTCCTGCCAGGAGGACTCCGCAACAGGGATACCATCGCGCAATCCGGGATGCCCCAGATAAGCGCCGTCCAGCCAGGCGCCTTCATCCGTTTCATGGGAAGGAATCTCGCTACGGCCAAAGACCCGCAGACCCTTTCCCTCAATCCCCGAGACACTTGATGAGAACAGAACCGTCAGAAGACGGGAGTGCATCCAGCTGACAGCCTTGCCTAGGCCGAAGCTTCCGCCACGCCCCGCCTCATCTCCGGTCGAAAAATTCTGAACGCAGAGGCGCCTGAAGTTCCCCGTCTCGTCCCAGTCATCCCCGGTCAGCCCTTCAGTGTTGCTGTCACTGATCCGCAGGCAGACGAGTGTGGGGGCCTCCATTGCTTCAAGTCCCGCCTTGAGCGTGAGGGCTGCGCCCCCCATACCCTTGACGGCGCTGATGTGACTTCTCAAGCCCTCCCAGTCGAGGGCCTCGAGCATTCGGTTGCGCTCATCACCACTGATCAGGAGCAGATCGAAAAAGACACGGGCTTTCTCAGCGCCTAAGCGCCTGTCGCAGCTGTTCTGGCAGACCTCCCTCACCAAGGTCTCCAGCAACGGTCGCCTGCGCTGTGCAGACCCACCCTCAAAGAGCTCGGCCGCTGCACTGCCACCGTTAGCACGCCCCTGGCCGAGTGAAGGCGTGGATACCCACTTCAGTGGTGTCGGCATGACCCCTGGCTTAGGCATCGACACTAAATGCAGTATCGGCCATAAGCCGCAATTGGGGGACAGTCCTGGCAAATGGCTTGCACAGGCCCGCTCCAGGCTTTCTGCGGAGGACAGAGCGGATGCCAATTAGTCAAACCAGCCTTCATCGCAAGCCCATGAATAGAGAACACCCTCAAGCTCTTCCAGAGATCCAGTGTGGAGAAGGTTTGCGATCTCAAGTCGGAACGCTCCATCTGAAGCTCGAACAATATGCAGAACTTCTTCACGATCACAGGCCTCTGGCGTGACAGCTTCGTTGTTCCAATAACTGAAGACTCTTTCGCCGGGCGACTCTGGATCAGCCCAAGTAACCCGCAACGTCGCACGGAAGCCTGCAAGGGTAACGACCACGGCTGCTCGCTCAATACAAGCGTACTATAAGACCTGTGGGTGCCGAGCCGCAATATTCTCGCCGTGATGACACTTGCGGAAATCCTCAGAGCGCTCGACGAAGGGCTGCCGGTCCTCTGGCAGAACCCTGGTTACGTGGTCGAACGCTCCGCGGGAGGCGGCACCTGTGTTATCCGCTCACTTTCAACGGGTCATTGCATCTGCTTGACATGGGCGGATGGAATAACACTCAACGGCAAGGAAGACGAGTTTTTTATCGGCCAAGGTTCGACTCTCCCCCCCCGAAGCTGAAGAATGCGGGTGCAACAAGCATCGAGAAGCAAACGCTCAGGCAACCCTGGCTGAAAACGGTTAATGTCCCGCCCCGCGCTGGAGGTGGCGTCCTGCGCTGCGCCCACAACGGCCCTCGCTCACATCCAGACCGCCCGCCGGCTTCATTCCTCTGCCAGCAGCGATGGCTTCCTGCTCTGGCTCAGTGATGAGTGCTGGGGCCGAGGGCGAACTCGGCGTGCTGAGCTCTTAGTAGCCCAGCCTTCTCCGCAGGAGTTGATCTGCTCAGCGAGAGGCAGGCCGAGCAGCCTGAGCCACGTTGATCCCGATGGAGGGCCTGCTGCCCTTCTAAAGGCCGGGGGGCTTCTTCTGGCCCCCTTTCATCCGACTTCAGCGGGGCCCAGCAGCGGCATTACGGATCTGAGCATGGACGCGACTGGCTTGGCCCACTGCTCTGGAGTCGAAGGAACTGGATCGCCACCAGGCCGTCAAACACCCACCTGAATCCCTCGTCCAGTCCTCGCGCTGCGTCAAGGATCGGGCCATGCGCCCCGTTGGGGCGTCCTTGTCACATCCCTGCGGCTGGCCGTTGGGGGTGGGGTTCTTCGCCGTCCCTAGATGGCTGCCCCGCTTTCCCGCTCTGCCCTCCGTGCCCGCGATGCCCTGGTGCTCCAGCACCTGCCTCTGGCTGATGCCGTTGCCTCAGCTGTAGCCCGCCGCTTCTTCCCTTTGGTCGAGCGGGAGGATCTGATCCAGGTAGCCAGAGAAGCCCTGCTCCGTTCAGTGCTGCGCTGTAAAGCAGGCGAGCCTGCAGAGCCCTATCTGCGCCGCTGCATCTCAGGTGCCCTGCAGCATCACCTGCGCGATCGGGTGCGGCTGGTGCGCATTCCACGCCGGCTGCATGAGCAGGGTCAGTGCCCCCTGGGTCACATCAGCCTTGATGGCCACGCCTCTGGCGAGCCTTGCCTGCTCGATCAGCTGGCCAGCCCAGTGCAAGAAGCAGCGGGGCCCGCTGATGATCTGGCGCTGGAGCAGCTAGTAGATCAGCTGCCTGCGCCGCAAGCCACGGCCCTTAGGCTCACCATCCTTGAGGGCCTCTCGCTGCGGCAGGCGGCAGAGCAGCTGCAAATCAGCGCCATGTCGGTGCAGCGGGCCCAGAAGAAAGCGCTTGAGGCTCTGCGGCAGCAGCTGGGGGCCTAGTGCCCAGCCGCTTGGCGCGGAGCCAGGCGCACCTAACCCGTGCGCGCCCCTGCCGATTGCTCTGCCGCACTGACAGCCAATCGCCTGTGGCTTTCTACGGTGCAGCGATGGCCCCAGACCTCAAGCACCCTGCCACCGGCGATTTGATTGTGTTGGCAGGTGATGAGAAGCTTTGGCGGATCGGCTGGCCTGGTGCGCCGGTCCTGGTCGTCACCAAGAGCGGAGCAGGCGGCAACGCCCTCTATCGGCTGGCTGATCCCAAATGCAAAACCTGGAACAAGGTGGGGGACATGAAGCTTGCGCCCTGGCCAGAAGCAGGCAGCTGAGCCGACCCAACACGCCCCGCCAGGAGTAGAACGGCTGTACTGCTGCCACTGCTGGTTTGATGTTGGCCGACCTGCCCATTGGAGAGCCTGTGCCCTTCTGTTTGGGTTCATTGGGTGAGGGCTTGGATCTCCATGCCGCCCTAATTCCTAACCCGGTCTGCACCTTCTACATGCGGGCCAGCGGCAATGGCATGCGCCAGCACGGGATCAATGACGGCGACCTGATGGTGATCGACCGCAGCATTGAACCCTGCTCCGGCCATGTCGTCGTCGTTGCCCACCAAGGCAGCTTCTTGATGCGGCCGCTTTTGCGCCAGGGGGAGCAGTGGTTGCTTGAACCCGTGCGGCCAGGAGAGGCAGCAATTCCTTTGGACCTGGAGGTATTTGATCGCTCAGGGCTATTTGGCGTAGTGGTGCATGCGGTGCATCACCTCAGCAAGCCGCGTCTGCGAAAGATCTGATCAGTCTTGCCTTGACCTGACCTGTGCTGAAGCCTCGCTCTGGCTGGGTCGGCTTCCGGTGGGGCTTACTCCGGGTCCTCTCCATTGTGCTTCCTTCCTGCGTCAGTACGCCTCTGGGATCGGTCCCATCGCTGCGCCACACCTGGCGCCGAATCCCATGGCCACCTATAGCGCCCAGTCCAAGTTCTGCCGGCCAGAAGAAGATCCCTTCCTGCTGCTAGATCGCGCCTCGCGCTCTATCGAGCAGCTGCTGCGCCGTGATCTGCCGCTGCGCCGCACCTGGAGCGAGCAGCCCTATGGAGAAGAGGAAATCACCCTTTTAGAAGAAGAGGTGCTGCCTGCCATCGCTCAGTGCCTGGCACGAATCGATGCCATCGATTCAGCCCTAAGCGCTGCTGGAGAAGAGCTCTATCGCCAAGAGCTATTGGCAGCAGCTCAGAAGCGCCGGGTTCTGCTCCCAGGGGAGGTGGCACTTATCTGAGCTCCTGCAGGCCGCCATATCGGCGGCCTGCTTTATCTCTTTCGCCGCCAAGTGGACCTATCGGTGGTGGTCTGCGGGGCGCACCTAGCGGTGCAGATCTACTGAGCGCACCTCCCGGTGCGACAGAGCCTGGAGGACAAGGGTTTGGTACGCGCAGGGAACTTCAGTGTGCGCAGGTGGCGCAAGGGCTACGCGAGCGGCTAACGCCGCCCTTGCCCTCACCGGCGCGGTCACTTCCAGTCCTTTGCGCCCTATCCAATGGCCGCATCACCAAAGTCACGCAGCAAGAGCTCAGGTCCCTCGCCAGAAGAAGCGCTGGTCCGTGATCTCATCAAGCTCCTAGAAGCTGGCAGCACGCCATGGCGCAAGCCTTGGGATTGCCACACCGGCGGTGTTCACATCAATCTGCTCACAGGCCGTGCCTACCGCGGCAGCAATCCAATCCTTTTGGAGCTCGGCATGTCCATGCGTGGCGCTGAGCTGCCCTTCTGGTGCGGCTTTGGGGAGGCCAAGAAGTTGGGCATCTTCCCCCGCAAAGGCTCAAAGTCCGTCCGCATCCTGCGGCCGCAGCTGCACTCCAGCGAGAAGGAAGTGTCCAATGGCGAGAAGGTGCTGCACAGCTGGGCCAGCTACCGCCCAGTGCCGGTATTCAATGCCTGCGATCTTGAGGGCGATGCCTTGGCTGGCTTGATCGCCGCACGCATGCCAGCCCCAAAGGAGCAGGCCCAAGAGGGACGGCCAGCGATTGAGCCGATCGCCCGCGCCGAGCACGTTCTCTCTGCTTGGCCGGTGCCAGCCAGCTGGGGTGGTGAGCGGGCTTTTTATTCCACCAGCTCCGATCGCATCCAGCTGCCGCTGCGCGAAAGCTTCCACGGGGCGCCAGCGCTCTATGCCACCTGGGGCCATGAGGCCATTCACTCCACAGGCCACGAGTCGCGGCTTAAGCGGGATCAATCCGGCGCCTTTGGCTCCAGCCGCTATGCCCGAGAAGAGCTTGTGGCCGAGCTGGGCAGCGTTCTGCTGGGGCAGCGGCTGCAGATCGGCTGTGAGCTCACCAATCACGCCGCCTATCTCCAGAGCTGGATATCAGTGCTGCGCCAATCCCCAAAAGTGTTGCTGCAGGTGATCAGTGCAGCCCGGCAGGCGGTTGATCTGATCTGCCCAGAGCCAGAAGCTCCAGCCGGCTAGGCCGGTTTCATGGGGCCTCTGGCCCTTTCCCCTGTATGAGCACTCATGCGTGGTTGACACCGGGTGCCTGAAATGCAGGCGCTTCTTTTGCCAGACAGCAGGACCCCATCCCTTGAGGTTTTCTCACCGCCCCCCTACTGCGTAAAGGCAGCACTCAGCTCCTCTTGCTTTGGTTGATCCCTGCCGTAGCAACCGGCAGGCGGAATGAACCAGCACCGTTGGCTTTGGAGCACTGCTGGTAATTCGTCGAGCACCCCTTGCAGGTTGCCCTCACTTGCTCGCAGACGGAAAGGGCTACGCAAGTGGCTACGCCACCCTTGCCTGCTGCTGCGCCGTGGGGCGTGACCTAGGGGTTCCTCGCCAAAATTTCCATGGCAGCTCCACAAGGCCCCGTCTGCAATATCCGCCTGCTGATCGTCCATCGCTATGCGCCCGGAATCAAAAAGAGCGGCGCTGTGCCCTGCACCGTTGAGCACTTCGGGAGGCGCGGTAAGCCCGTCAAGAAGATGCGGCTAATCCCTGCTGAAAAAGCATTTGCCTTTGCCCGCAAGTTCCAGGGCCTCCCCGGCGTCACCGTCTCAGTCTGCTAATCCCCCAGTGGGGGGCCATCGGCCCCCTTCAATTGGGGTGCTGGCTTGGTGGCAGGTCTAGCGGGCAGGGGAGCAGAAGAGAGCAGGAAACAGACCAAAGCAGCGGCCTTTCTTGCTCCACCCGCTCCCGCCTGGTCGGGGTTGCGCGGCGTTTGCGGCCGCTGAATAAACCATGCAATCCGGGCAAGCCGGGCACAGACCTATGGGGCAACAGCGAGCCAGGGGATTCCACCGCTCCCGCCTGGTCGGGTTCCATTGCCCTTTTTGCTCGCTTGTCAGCTGGAAGTAGAGCAGCGGCCTGCCTGCTCCAGCCGCTCGCTCCCGCTCGGGCATTCCGCATAGGCCCGTGCCCGCTGTCGCACCGCTAGGTGCGCTGAGCAGAACCGCCCATTCAGCACCTCAGGTGGGTGGAAGGGGCCCATCGGGTCTGCAAAACCGCTCTCCAGTTTTCCCCGCTTCTCGGGGTGTCAGGTGCGCGTTCTTTGCATCACAGCGATGTTCCCGCTCTCCACCACCATGCAGTCCCTCATTGATGCTTGGGAAGAAGCACAAGTGTCCGGTCAATGGCAGGAGCCCCAGCCCGAGCCCGCCTATCCAGCAGCCTGGTGGCTAATCCAGCTGGAAGAAGAGCACCAAGAGCTCGAGCCTCCACTGCGCTGGTCCGTCTAGCCGGCCAACCGGCGGCCTTGGAGGCCGCCGGTTAATCCATTGGCAACCAACAAAAAAAACCCAGGCAATACCTAGGGGTCAGAAAATAAAAGGCCTGCAGAAGCTCAGAAGCAGAAGGGCAGGAACTGAGTGCGGCAAGCGGCGTAGCCATCAACCAAGGCGCCGAGGCCAATTTGATGGGCGATGCCAAAGCCGGTGAGGCCTTCCACCACGATGCCTGTAACGATGCCAACCATGGCGGCGCGGCCGTTAAACAGTTCAACTTGCTTGAGCTGCTCCATGAGGTTCAGCTGTTCGGTGCTGTCATCAAGCGCTGGGTCGTTAGAAGGAGTGTTGGTCATGGCTTTTGGTGGCGGAACAGTTGCTGGCAAGCAGAAGAAGCAAGAGTTAGAAGCTCAATCGGCAAGATCCGGCTGATTGAGAGCACCAACAATCCAGGCACCGATAAGAACGATGGTGATTGCGGAAATCATCAAACCCTCTTAGCCAGGTCCGTAGGCCGGCTCAGCACGTAGATCGTCATTGCCGAGAGCACAACGGTGATCAGGGCTACGACCGAAATTGCAGTGGTGTAATCGGTTTCCATGACGTTCAACCCAGACCGATTTGGGAAAGGATGCCCTGGCCGGTGAGCAGCTCGGTGCCAAGACCGATCACAAAGCCGAGCATGGCCAGACGGCCATTCCAGGTTTCGGCGAAAGCGACAAACCCGAAGCGAGAAGCGGACTCAGTCATGATTGTGACGAAGTGTTAAAGCCAATGTAACAGGTTGTGAACATGCGATGCAAGGGGCGCCCAGCTCTGGCCTGCTCGGCTACTAGCGACGCTTTCTGTCTGCTCCCACTGACAGGAGCAGCAGCCGCCAGCCGTCACCAGCAGGGTTGATGCAGAGCGCTTTGCCGCAGTCATTGGCGCCCGCTTTGATCTCCATGACAATTGATCATTCAGACCGCAGGCATCTCGCGCTAGCAGCAGAGCTGGTTTCAGGTGAGCAGCAGTCCATGCAGCAGGACCTTGACTACCGGCTTTTGGAATCCACCTACCGTCAATCAGCTGAATACGCAGCGATGGTTCAGCGCTACCCGCTGCTGCGTAGCTGGATCACCGCTTGCGAGTCTTCTGAGCTGGTGGGCCATCCACCTTCGGTGGGCGATGAGCAACAGGCGGCATAAGTTCGCCGAGCCGCTACAGCACCAGCGCCCCCAAGGATTGAGAACTGGAGTTGTGGGAGTTCTGCCGGTGATCAAGGCGAAAGGAGGACCGCCACCGGGGGTGCTGCCCCCGCCCCTGAAAGGGACTAGCAGTTACCCCTCAGCTGAATCCTGAGCAGCGAGGGGATCTGGAAGCCCCTGGGTAATCGCCAGTGCTCGTTTGTAGATGGCACTTGAGGTTGCACCGGCAGCCTCCATGGCGATCCGCATGTTCTGCCAGTAGTGCAGTGTTTTGTCTTGCGTCATGGGAGCTGCTGCGGTGTCAGGCGCAAGCGGCCGCTACGCCGCGGCGCCGGCCGAGCGGTTCGATCCATTCGTTGAGCACAAGCTTGTGCTGAACAAGACGACTAGGCAGGCGGCACCCGAGGTTGATCTGCCCCTCATCTACCAAGCGCCCCAGCCGTAGCGCCAGGGCTTCCTCGTGGCGGGCAAAGGCGCCTTGATGGGAGGCAACCCAGGAGATTTCATGTTCCGTGATCACACCGCTAGAGATCGACTCCAGAAAGACTTCCCCGACTGTCATGAGAGCTGTGTAACGACTTCGTTACATGCTGTCGCGCCCGGCCTCGCTGCGTGGCTCGAGCGGGCTCTGGGGCTGGCTAAGGCAGTGGGCTGACTAGAGCACGCCAGTCCTTGCAGAAGCGTTGGGGCTCAGTAATTGGAGGCTTTATCCGCTCCTTGCACTTCCGCTGCGTTGTGGTGCTCCAGCCAGGCATTCAGCAGGTCGCTTTTTGTCACCCGATAGCCCAGCTGGCGGGCGGTGCGTAGGAGCTCCTGGCGGCTATGGCACTGGCCCAGGACCTGCTGGAGCGCCGGGCTGCTTTCTGCATCAGCCACCAACCGCTCCAGATCAGACCAGCTCATCTACTCAAAGCAGAGATGGGCTCAAGCTCGCGTGAACTGGTGCCTGCTGCCAGGTTCCCTGCGGCACATTGCGGCACATTGGTGCATTGGTGGGGCGTTGCGATCGCAGGAGCGATCTGCTGAGAGCAAATCAAGCCAGTAGCAAGCCCTCAGCTCGCAGTCTTGAGGGCAGCCACCTCTGCCTTGAGGGCCTGCAGCTCATCTAAAAGCGCGCTCACGAGCTTGTCGATATAGCCCTTATTGGTCAGGTCACTGGCCGCAACCGGCGGGTCAGCTGCTGCAGGACAAGAGCCAAAGGTCACCTGGCCGCTGCTGTTCTCAATTCGCCAGGCCGATCTAGAAGACGGCAGCTGGCAGCGAAAGAAGGTGCCGTCGTAGTACAGGTAAACGTCCCGGCCATTGAAGGTTGAAACACCGCCGCTATTGGCAAAGCGCAGCGGGCCGTTCATCACATCGCCAGCCTTATTGACGTAGGTGGTTGCCATCGCAGCGCTGAGCACGCCATCGGCCGTCATGCTCAACCCAGCACCCACCTTGATGCCGCCCAACACCTTGGCCGTCGCTGCGGGCAGGACGTAAAGGGAGGAGGGCACAAACACCTTGGCGTCAGTGCCCAACCTGGCGCTGTTGCCGGCATCAGCCGACACCGCACTCGGACCAGCCGGGCCCTGCAGGTTGGCAGCAAGCGACCAGGCCACCACTCAGCTCAGGGTGTACACGTCGCCCGTGGCGTTATCTAAATACAGATCACCAGGAATCGAACCTGGGATGTCAGCTGCAGGGGCGCCGCTGCCGTTGAACCAGCCCGTACCGCGCGTGCCCTGCACGCCGGCTGGTCCTTCCACGCCTTGAGCGCCAGCAGGGCCTATTTCTCCTTGAATGCCAGCAACGCCTGCAGGGCCTTCAATTCCCTGGGGTCCCTGGATCGAGCCGCCATTCACCCAGGTGCTGCTGGCCGCATCCCATACCTGAAAGGAGTCATCGGCCTGCACGATGTACGCATCGCCCTGGGCTGCACCAGCTGGCAGCTCCGTTTCTGTCGCCACCTGGCCCTTAAAGGTGATGCCCAACCCCGCAGCACCCTGGATGCCCTGCTGGCCTTGAACACCATCAGGACCAATCGGACCCTGGATGCCGGCTTCTCCTTGTGGTCCTTGGACGCCTTGAACGCCATCAGCGCCAGCAAGGCCTTGCACCCCTTGGGCGCCCTGAATGCCTTGCTCACCCTGGGGACCTTTAAGAGAGCCGCCTGCTACCCAAGCCATGGTCAAGCGGGCCAGCAGCCCGGTGTGTCAACAGCAGCTATTGCCGTATCTCACCGCTAGCCGCTAGCAGCTAGCCGCAGCCGCGTTCAGCAAAGCTGCAGGGAGCACAGGCAGGGACGTTGAGCAAGCTGACTGGACTAGAGCGACCCGTAGGGGATCTTGCGCATGGCGCGCACAGGTGAAATAAATATCTTGGGCATCCAAGAGAACAAACCACTATCCATACTCAACACGTAGCAATCACGAGTATCCCTTTCTGATGATGTCCAGTGAATAATTGGTATAAATGCTTCTGAGCCACCCCAGTGAAATGCTGGGTTTAAGCACTGGGCTGGCACGTATGGGGGGAATAGGTAGTCACGCCTTGGCACTGCGTATGGGTTGATCCCATCTCCATAGGCTGGATCAGCTACGTTCGGCGTAGCTGTTGGCTTGAGATGGAAGTAGGCAATCTCCAGCTCGTAGTGCGCTGGCATGTACCAGTCGTCGTAGCCGTTGATATTTAGTGCCGCACACCACTGGGCAGCAGGGTGAACACCATTTTGGATCATCCACTCGGTGTTCGCCCAGCCGTCATGCCTGCTGCCGCAACCACCGCTTGGCCCATAGTCCCTATAGGTCGGGTTATAAGCCTGCGGGTAAACCTCGGGCATGCCGGTATTTGAGCCGCCAGTAGCGCCCGCATCACGCGGCGCGACAATTAGGTAATGGGTGGGGTTGCCATCTGCCGTATGGCTAATCAAGCCAGCAAAGTAACCGCCGCCAATCGGTGCGCCCACCTCTGGAATAACAGGAGCAAGCGGCTCAATGCCAAGCGGCACCCAGGTCCCCTGATTTGCCATATAGGCATGGGGAACACCAGAAAGCACCTGGAAATCACTAGTAGCTGCAGGGCCTTGCGGCCCCGCTGCACCAGTAGGGCCCATGACGCCTTGCACTCCTGCTGGACCGGGATTTCCTGCAGGGCCTTGCGGTCCCTGGGGGCCTTGAGCGCCTTGGCTGCCTTGCACGCCGGGCGCTCCTTGAGGGCCCTGGGGACCTTGAGGGCCAAGGGGACCTTGATCTCCTTGCGGGCCAGCAGGGCCCTCAGCACCAGGCTCGCCAACTGCCCCTGCTGCCCCAGCTGGTCCAGCAGGGCCTGGTGCTCCTGCCGCTCCTTGTGCACCAGCAGCACCAGCCGGCCCGGCAAGGTTGAGCGCTTCTATCCAGCTCA
Source organism: Cyanobium sp. Tous-M-B4 (assembly GCF_024345395.1). Classification (NCBI taxonomy): domain Bacteria; kingdom Bacillati; phylum Cyanobacteriota; class Cyanophyceae; order Synechococcales; family Prochlorococcaceae; genus Cyanobium; species Cyanobium sp. Tous-M-B4. The sequence goes on from NZ_JAGQBA010000005.1 coordinate 222,122, forward strand.
TTGACCCTGACCCGCGCCAGAGGTGGCGCTGTCTTGGCTTATGGCTGAATCAAGGGAGCGTGCCTCAAGATTTGGATCCAGCTCAGCCATTGCAGTAGCGGGCGCAGACGCCACTGCCAAGACAGCAAGGTTTCCCCAGCGACCTTCTGCTGCTAGGTAGTACTGCGGCACACCAGCATCAACGCGGAACTCGGTATTACAGGCAGCGCCAGCGGGTCCTGCTTCTCCAGTAGGGCCAGGCTCGCCAGGAGGTCCAGCGACGCCGGGGGGTCCATCAAGGCCAGCAGGGCCAGGTTCTCCAGGTGGACCATCTATGCCAGTAGGACCAACATCACCAGCTAGGCCGGCCACACCTGCAGGGCCACTTTCACCAGCCGGGCCCGCTGGTCCAGCAGGACCCTGCTGCCCTGCAGGGCCTATTTCACCTGCAGGCCCGCTTTCTCCAGCCGGGCCAGCAGCACCTGGTTCTCCGCTTACTCCAGCAGCACCTGCAGGACCTGTTGGACCAACAAGGTTCAAGCTCTGGTTCCAGGGCATCAATCAGCTGCAACGTTGCCGCGCGCACCAAGCGGTGCGAATTTGCGTAGCGCACCTCGCGGTGCGACCTGCTCGCTATTGCCGATCAACCCTCCAGCACATAAAAGTTGCCGCTGAGGTTGTCCAGGTAGTAGTCACCTGGATTAGCACCACTGATCGTCAGCGGCGGTGGTCCAGCACCGTTAAACCACTGAGTGCCGCCGTTACTGCCAGGCGGCATGGCCCAGCTGCCATCAGCACAGAGGAACAAGGCGCTAGAGCCATCGCTGGGCGGCACACCACCAGCACTGCTGCCGCCACTCCAAGGCGTCAGGCTCCACTGCTGGGTTGCGCTGCCGTCGTAGGCACCGCCCGCAATGCCAACACCAGGGATCAACGGCAGCACGCTGCCAGGCGCTGTTCCACCGCCTCCTCCATCGGGTGGTGGGGTGACCTCGGGCTGCCAGATCGGACAGCCCGCCAAGCTCACCAGCAGCGTTGCCGTAACACCGCTGCCGGTGAGCTCTGTTGTGATCGTGTAGTTCCTACGGCTGGTGTAGCCGTGTCGCAGCCGGCCATTGCCATCGCCGCCTACGGGCCAGGGCAGGGTTTCGCTCACCCCATCGCCCCAGTCCACCGTCACCGCATTGGGAGGCGTGGTGCGCGGATTAAGCAGCAGCTCGATCGGGTTTAGGCCGCCCGACTCCGGGCCAGCTGGCTGCCAGCTCAGCTCCAATTCACCAGCTGGGATCGGCGCACGGCCAAACCCGAGCTGCTCCCAGCGCTGCACCTCATTGGACGGCACCCACACCGCCTCACCAGGGCAGCCAGCAGGTGGCAGCAGGCGGATTAGCTGCGCGCTGATGCGACCACTGCTGATCGCAACGCTGGTGCGCATGGCAATGGTCATCTGCTGATCCTCGTTAAATCAGGGGGTCATCCAGCAGCAGATCACTCAGCTGCTGCTCAACCGGTTGCTGCGCCAGTGCCGTGGCCTGCTCCACCAGCTCTGCCTTGGTTTGGCTGCCATCAAGCTCGACGCCATAGACGCTGGAGCAGTGCTCAAGGATCTGCGCCTTGGTCATGGCCTGAAAGTCAGGCGCTGGTACTGGCACTAGCTCGGGCTGGGCTTCTGGCTCGGGCTGAGCGGCTGTTTCGGGCTCTGGTTCCCATTGCGCTTCTGGCACTGCTTCTGGTTCAACAGAAAGCAGTGGCTGAGCTACTTCCTCGGGCTCTGGCGCGAGCGGAGCAATCAGATCGATCCCACCGAGAGGTGGTGAGACAGGTGTACCTGCTGCAGCCTCTTGCAGCTGCCAGCCCAGGCTTTGCCAGCCGCCTAGGTGCACCGGCCATATAAAGCGGTGCTCTGCTCCAGTACTGATCCGCACCATCCCCTCAGGAATGGCTGGATCACTTAGGTCATGGCGCACAGGAGTCACCATCAAGCAGGAATGGTGGCGGTAAGGCCCACGTGCATCCCCTCTGGGGTCTCGGGGCTCACCTCCGCTTTGGCAAAGCAGACCGCTGGCAGGTCCACATCCGCTAAATCAGCAGCATTGAGCTGGATGTCACGTCCACTGATGAACGCCTCCACCCGCCCGCCTTCTGCTGGCAGCGCCACGGTTGCTGCAACTACCCAGCTACCGGTTGTGCCATCACGCAGCACAGGAGCAAAGGAAACCTGAATTTCAACTGGAGCAGCAGAGCCTGGGTTACTTGCTACTACTGAGAAGCGTGACGCTGCATCGAGCTTGGTTGTAAGCAGCACCTCTTCTCCAGAGAGGAAGGTGCGCTCCAAGTTGCGTATTGCGCTGCGGTTGGTCCAGCCCACCAAGGTGGTCTCCGCATCAAGCAAGGGATTGCCGTTCATGGCTCAGTTAGCAGGGGTGATGTTGTAGAGGCGACCAGCAGCGCGGCTCTGCAGCACGGCAAAGCCCACGTACCAATCGACGCGGGTGCGAAACACCGGGGCATCAGGTACCTCGCCCAGGTCGCGCACCGAAATGCCATAGCGACCCTGGAAGGGGCCCTGCAGGCCGGTGACGCCTTGATCACCAAAGGTGCAGCAGTAAATCGAGCTGGTGCCGCCCGCCTCGTCGTAACCCATCACCTCAATGCCCTGGGCATCGCGGTCGACTGTGACGAGCTCGCAGTCCTGGTAGCGGTGCACCGTCATCCCAAAGGAGTTGGTGCTGGTCTGATAAACACCACCACCAATCGAGGCGCGGGCCAGGGCATTGAGCTGACGGCGCATTGCCTTGCTCATCACCAGCACCTTGCTGCCGCCATAGGCATTCACCGAATCGATTAGCTCATCGAGGCGATCGAAATCAAGCGGTGCACCAGGAGCAGTGCTGCTGCCACCGCTGCCGCCACCACTGCCTGCGTTGTCGATTGCCATCGCATCGCCTGGCTGCAGGCGCTTACTGAGGCCGTCAAATGCCCTGGGGTTGGCGCTGCTATCGCCATTGATCACCGTTGCCTCCAATGTCAGGCGCATGGAGCGCACCTTCATCTCGATCTGGCTGGCACGGGCCTCAGGGCCCATCAGGTCGACGATCGAGCGATCCACATCCACGTCACCACCAAATAGGTGCACCGCTTCTGCGCGCTGGTCCACCACGCCATAGCTCTGGGTATAGCCCTCATTGACAGCGCGGAAGCCAACAGATGGCAGCTCCTGTTCTGCGGAATAGAACAGGCCGCTGCCGGCAATATTCATGAACGGCAGCTGGGCGAGCAGTTCGCCCTCTGAAAACGTCTTGAGCACAGCTAGATGCTCAAGTCGGTTTTCGTATTTGGCTGCCTCGATCAAGGTGAGGCCCATGGCATAGGGGGCAGCGCCCCGGGGATGTCAGGGGCTATTGCCGAGCACCTGGCCTCAGCGGCGTTACCCGTTCTCGTCTCTCCTCAGAGTTGCTCCAGCGGGGTCTGCCGGCCTGGAAGTGTTTCGATCGCTAGTTGTCTGCTGCTCTGGTAGCTCTCGAAAACCAGCGCCAGCACCCGGCCGATCAAGGAGCGCGGGCGTTGGCGCTCGCAAGTGGCCGAACTCCAGAGCCGGCGGCTGATCAGCCAGCGCTTGATCGCTTCTGTGAGCCGTCCGCGGCGGCTTGCGAGCCAGAGAGAGCGCTCCAGTTTCTGTCGCCTGAACTTGCGGCGCTGGTGGATCTCATTCATCACGATGCCGTGCAGCTCCCATTCCACAGAGTTGCCACACTTCTCCCTGTAGTGGGCATCGAGCGCCAGCAGCTTCTCGTCGTCGAGATTGCGCGTCAGCTGGCAGTAGAGCTCGTGGCTCTCAGGCATGAGGCACATCAACCGACCTGTCCGACCTGCTCCACAGTCTGAGCTGAAAGACGTGAAGTGGCGGGGCGGCAACAGCAAAGGACTGCCTTGCTGCCATGACCACAACCTCTCCTGCTGCCCAGGCGCCCTTCAGCGGTGAGCGCTGGCAGCAGTTCTGGAATGCCTGGAAGTCAGAGCCACAGCAACTCGAGGGGATTGAGCAGTTGCGGCTCGCCGTGATTGCTGCCGACCCAGCGATCCTCACCGAGGCCGCGCCCTGGCGGCAGACCTTCTCATCGGCACTCCCGGCTCCAGAGACACCAGGCAATGCCAATCCCCTGCCGGTGGCCTGGGAGAACCAGAACGACAACGCATCAGGCACCGGCTACCGGGAGTGTTTCTCCAGTAGCTGCGCCATGCTCGCCCGATATTGGGGCAAGGTCAGCTCGGACGACGAATACAACGCCATCCGCGCCAAGTACGGCGACAGCACAAGTGCAGAAGCCCAGCTCTCGGCCTTGCGCTCCCTGGGGCTGACGGCGAACTTCGCGACCAACGGGGGGCAAGCAGCTTTAGAGCAACAAATCAACCTGGGAAGGCCGGTAGCCGTGGGCTGGCTGCATCACGGTTCTGTATCTGCGCCATCAGGTGGGGGTCATTGGAGTGTGGTGATCGGTTTCACCGAGGCGGTCGCCATTCACAACGACCCCAACGGAGAAGCTGATCTAGTCGCTGGTGGTTACACCGCGAATACCAATGGCGCAGGCCAGCACTACAGCTGGAAGAACTGGAAGCCCCGTTGGGAAGCAGATGGCAAAGGCACCGGCTGGCTGCTCACCTGCCAGCCGTAAGCAGGCAGTGGAAAGGGTTGCACGTGTAGATGCATGAGCGATGAGCTGACGCCCTTGCTGCCACCTGCCCAGAGGGGCGGTAAGCCTCCCTTTGATCGTGAGCGCTTTGTCTTTAAGACCCTGGCGGTAGTGATCTGCACCCAGCTTTTGATCTATTCCCTTGCTGCTGGGGTCTGCGGTCAGCGGGCCTTGGCGGGCCGGCCAGTTGGTCAGGTATGCCCCGGCACGCTTGAGAAATTGCAGATGGGTTTTGATTCCACCCTCAACCTGCTGCTGGCGCTACTGGGAGGTGCAGCGCTGACGAGGGTTGGCAGGCCGCCTGCTAGCTGAACTTCTCTGCACCTTTGACAGAAAGCACCAAGCAGTAGCAGAGCTAATCAGCCCACCAGCTGGAGGTGCCGGCTACTGAACAGCTCTCCGGTGCAGTTCACCGGCAATAACGCAGAGCGACCAGCCCGGTACCAGGCATCCACCAAAGCAGCGCTAGAGCGGGGGTAGAGCTCTCCCGCCAAGATCCAGAGCTCGTCATGCAGCACCTGCGTCTGATCTGGCGTGCCTACGTACCAAGGCGACTCAGGGTCTTGCGACAGCTCCTCGTGGAGCAGCAGCAATCCCTCAAGTACGCAGTTAGCGAGCTCAGGCGTCATCGGCTTTGCTGGCCCCACCTTGCGGTGCGGCTACCCAAGAATGTCCATCCACGCACACCAAGGTGCGCCAGATCAAGCACTGGCACCCAGAGGGTTGTGCTGCAGGACAACGCAAAGGGGGGCAAGGCAGTGGTGTTAGGGGACTAGCCCAGCAGCGCTCAAAATGAAAGGAGCTAGCGCAAGAGATCACAGCAGTGCTGCGGTCGCCGGCGGCTGCTGTGAACTTGCCACAGCGGAGCTGTGGCTGCTAGTGAGCATTTGTTGCGCGCATGCAGCCGCCAGCTGTGATCTCTTGCACAGTGAAAGAAGGCGCCAGTGAGTTAGGTGCCGGCATGAGCGCCTGCATTCCCTTGCCCGGCCGCTCCAGAGAATCCCCCGCTCACCCCGGGGGTTTTCTGTTGCTGGCCATTTGAGCAACTCTGCGCAGCCTCTTGGCCTGCCCGCTGCATCAGCGCGGCAACGGGCAAAGCAAGGGCCCTGGCATACGACAGGTACGCCAGCCCCCCTTGGTAGTGGACACCTCCACACCGATCAGCGCAGCGGGGTGGTTGCTTTCAGTGATCGGTTCAACCCAAGCAATCGCATCAGCAATTGCGTCATCAAGGCTGCTGTATTGCGCGTCGAGCTCACGGTGCGGCTCGCAGCCAGCATCGATCAGGCGGTAGCAACGCTCTGCCCCTTGGCTAGTTGAAATCTGCATCTGCTTTCTTTCAGTTCTGCCGGCCGCACCTAGCGGTGCGACCCAGCTCATCACCATGGCTAGCCAGCAAACCACTTGGCGGTATCGAGCAGAACACTTTGATCAGTCGTTACAGCCAACCCCGATAAGCACTGCGCTGCTTGCGGGCACTGGCCTTGGAGCGAGCAGAGCCGAACTGTGGACTAGTCCCGTTACGGCGGCGTCTTACCCAGCTGCCCTGGCGAATCAGGCGGCTATCGGCAGCATTGGCTTGCTGCACTGACACCAAGCTTCCATAGCCCGTCTTATGGCGAGCACTAGCGCGGCTGCGGGCCTGGCTTGTGCTGCTGGCTGGCACCACCGTGGCGGTGCTCCTGCGGCTCCAGAACGCCAGGTAGTAACGCCAGCTCGCCATGGCTTTGAGCTCACCGGCGGTTGTTGCGGCCGCCATTGGTCGTAAAGCCAGCGCGGTAGAGCTCACTGGCACTCATGGCCTGGGGGTTGAGCACCTCGCCAAAGCCACCGCTAGCTGCTGGCGTTATTGCCAGTCCAGGTGTCCCCGTGCCCATGGCACCGCGCTGTTGAAACAGGAAGCCATAGACGGGGTGGATGCGCAGCTGATCGAGGAAGTCAGCGGTGCTCAGTGGCCGCCCGTCATCGCCCAGCAGGGGCTGGCCCTGGCTGTCGAGAGGTTCGAGCACATCACTCCCGTCCTTGCCGGCGCTGAGGCGAAAGCTCTCCCCTAGCTGACCTTTAAAAACATCAAAGAACGTGCCGCGCCCATCGCCGCCGGTGCGGCCCTCGGCTTCTGAGAAAGCACGCTCCAGCAGCCGTTCCTTGCGCAAGGCCAGCACAAGAGCTTGGGCGCCATCGCGTTCGGCAGCCACGGTTGCCACCTTCTTGGCGGAGGCTTCTTCCATATGCCGTTCGCGCAGCTCAACCTGCTGCTCCAGCAGCTGCTTCTGCCGTTCTGCCTCCTGCAGCCGGGAGTATTCCTCTGGATTGATCTCAGAGAAGCGGGTCAGCTGCTGACGCACACCCCGCAGTTCTTTCTCAAGGTTGTTGCTGCGGCGCCGTTCAGCCTTAAGGGCTTCGCTGAGGCCGTCCTTCCCTTGAGAGGCCGAGTCATGGCAACTGGGCGCAGGATCGCTTGCATCTAGCGAGTAGCTATCGCTGCTGCCGGCCCGTGCATCGGCCTCAACCCCGTCGTTGGGGTCGTCGGCGTAGGTGTGCGGCTCAAGTTGGTCGTTGCCCTCACCCGCGCTGCGGGCAGTGTTGGTGCTGGAGGCTGTGGTGCTAGTGGCCATGACCCGTCTCGGCTGTCAGTGGAATCGGCAGCCCATCGCGGCGCTGTCAATACCTCTTGCCGAGGCCAATACGTCGTTGGCTCAAGAGGGTTGCCGACTACGTGCTTCCAAGCTGCGAATGGCGTCCAGAACACCGGGCAAGGCTTCCTGGCAGATCAGCAGCACCTGTTCAGCATCTAAATCGAAGTACTGGTGGGCAATGACATCGCGGAATCCCATGGCGCCCTTCCAGTCGATCTCAGGGAAGCTGGCCGCCAGGAGGCCTGGGCGGAGCTTCTCTAATCGCTTTAGAGCTTCCCCGGCTGCTAAGAACTGCATGCAGATCACATCGAGTAGGTCCTGGCCTTCCTCCTGCTCGAGCAGAGCTGGATCGTTCAGTAGGGGCTTTGCCTTGCGCTCGATCCGCTCTAGGGCCTGTCGCAGTGGCGTCAGCAGTAAAAGCAGATCACCACTCACGCGCTGATGCCCTCTTTGAGGATCGCCGCTCGTAGCGCCGGGTTCATGCGCTCTCGCAAACGCACCAGGTCAATAGGGCGCTGCAGCAGCTGCTCCAGCTCTTCTTTGAGGTGCACCGTCGCGAAGGGTGTGAGCGGGTCAAGTTCCACCCAGACATCCACATCACTGTTAGCGGTGGCTTGGTTGCGAACCGTGGAGCCAAACAGGCCGATGCGTTGCAGCTGATACCGCTGCCGCCACTCGCTCTGGCGCCCGCGCAGAAGCGAAAGGAGCTCCTGAAGGCTGGGTGATGGTTGCGCGATCGAGCTGGTCATGGAACCAGTGGCATCCAGCCAGTATCGACTAGTTCGGCCGCGCAGTCAGCTCTGCTGACTTGTGACGCCAAGTGCTGGCATACAGGATGACCACATGAGGAACAGTCAGACTTTCGCGCCTGGTTAGGAGCCTTTAAGGCCAAATCAGGTTGAGAGACCAACCAGGGGACTTCGGAGGTGGTGGGAAGTCGCTGCATGCGCTCACTCCAACCGATTCGGCTTGAGCGTGCCAAACACCCGTTCACCAATCAGCGGCTGCACCAAGCCGCCGATGCCGCCTGAGCCGTAGCTGGCACCAAACTCCAGCACGGTGAAAAAGGTGTACTGGGCATAGGGATCGAGATCCGCATCACCTGCGGCATTGAGCAGGGTTAGATCACCAAGCCAAATTGCGCCCTCGCAGGGGGCCACAACGGTTCTGCCGGCAGTGGAGACGCGCCGGCCGTTTTGACTCCACTGCAGCTCCCTACTCAGCCAGATCGCACCAGGATTGGGAGGCAGCCGGGTGGCACGGCAGATAATCCCTTGAAAGGTGAAGTCACCGGTATCAACACCAGGGCCGTTGTCTCGGGCGGTGATGTAACGGGAGCGTTCAAGGAAGCACTCGAGCACGTGGCTAGCCACCACAGCAGAGGTGGTGTCACCAGGAATGGCGTTTTCGCCCAGAAGTAGCCGGGCATTGGCAAATGGCTGCAAGGGGGTTGGGCCCCATAGCGCTGAGTTGCGGTTGTGCTTGCCACTGGTGAACTGGCGGGGTCTGATCATTACCAGCGCTCAACCCCTCAGCAGGGCCACGCTGCCAGTCATCACCGCGGCAGTAGCTGTGATCTGAAGCCAGCTGGCCAGGCCCGGCAGCAGCAGGCTCAGCTGGTCGGCATAGCGGCGCCGCTGGCTAAGCAGGGCCGCTGCGCTGGAGCGGGGATTGGCATAGACGGTCTCGCTCTCCTGCCGCAGTAGTGCTGTGTCGTAAGCGATCACATCGGCTTTCTGCAGCGGGGCATCGCCGCCGGCTGCAACCGATCCAGCGATCGGGCCGGAGGAGGAGCGCTTCTCGATTGCCTGCTCCTGCTCAGCTCCGCCCACCAACAGCTGCTGATCGATCAGGGCCACCGCATCGAGCAGGGCGCGGGCGCTGAGTACCCCAGCTGGGTGGTGGCGCTCCAAGTCCGCCATTGCCCGCCCGATGGCATCAAGGCAGGGAACTGTTGCCGGCAAGGCCAGCGCCTGGCGGATGGCTTCTTGATCCTGCGGTTGCCAGCTCACCGCGGAGCCTGAATTCAGCAACGGGCCAACTACGCAGCATCGAGGGCCATTGCCGACCATGCAAAAACCTGTATTACAGTTAGTCCATTCGTCGTACTGGGTTAGCCCTGCGGGCCATGCCGCTCACCGTCAGGCTCGATTCCGACACCGAGCACTTTCTCAATGACCTGCTTGAGGAAACCGGCCAGGACAAAAGCTCTCTGATCCGCCAGCTAATCCGTGAGCGCTGGCAGCAGGGGCAGCCACGCCCCTCCATCACCCAGCAATTGGGAGGCCATCCCGAGGCCTTCCTCGACACCCTGCCTGCAGGCAGCGCGGAGCGGCAGCAACGGCGCCGGCTTCTTGGCCAGCACCTACAAAAGCGCCGAACGGAGCGGAGCTGATGCAGCGGATCTTGGTCGATTCCGGCATCCTGCTGAGCTACTACCAGCAACAGGAGGCGCTCCATCAAGCGGTTATCGACTTCTTTGACCAGAACACGGCTCTGCTCATCACCTCACCTATTTGCATCGCTGAGGTGCTCTGGCTGCTTGGCAATCCAGGTAACCCCGGAGTGCTGGCTGCTCAAAACCACCTGCTTAGCGCCGTGAGTCGCGGTGGCATTGAGGTCATCAACCTGCTTCCAGAGGACTATGCCCGTGTCGCCGAGCTCAACGGGCGCTACGCAGATCTGCCAGGTGATTTCGCCGATCTCACCTTGGTGTCCATCTCCGAGCGGCTTGATGTCGCTGAGATCCTCACGCTTGACAGCGACTTTGATGTCTACCGGCGTTTCCGCCAGCAACCCTTTTGCCGGATCTCTCTCGGCTGAGCAAAGGCCCTAGGTAGATGCCGGGGCGATACCGGCCAGATCCCCCAGCCATTGCCGCAGGGCCTGCTCGCTAATGATTCCCCGCTCCTGCAGCTGCAACATCTCGCTCACGGTCGGCTGGGGCTTGGGTGCTGGTGCAAGCGGACTGATCTCAACGGTCAAGGCAGGGCCTTCTTGCACAGGCAGCGGTTCACCGGTGATGGCGCACCAGTGCTGCAGCAGAGAAGAGAACATCGAGGCCTTTTGTATCGCCTGGCTCTGCAGCAGGGCATAGGCCTGGGAAGCGGCCATTGAGATCTCCATCGCCGTGCGCGGTGCCCCCTGGGCAGCAGCGGGGATGAGGGCATCACGGCGCATGCCTTGATCCAGCGATTCCAGCCAGGCGCGGTGTTCCGCCAAAGACCGGGCCTGGATTTCTACAAACTGGAAGCTGGCACCTTCCGGCAGGTCGATGACGCTGTTGGGTCCCAGCACCACCGGCTCACTGGCTGAGCTGCTGCCCATCGGGCCAGCCACGCCGGTGCGTACTCCCACCGGCAGTGCAGTTCGGTACAGCAGCTCCTGGTAGTCGCTCTGGCAGCGGAAGTGGTTGAGGTACTGGTGCGCCAGACCCAGATGGGGCAACTCCCCCTCGCCAAAAGCAGCGCCATGACTGGCATACCAAATGGCGGGTAGTTGGTTGATGCCGCGGTAGTGACGCTGATCAAGGCGTTGCGTGCGCCAGCCGCTGGGGGCCTGGGGATCGGCCACCAGGGTCTCGGTGCTTAGGTCCATGCCAGCCCCGCCGGGGCCATCACCAACAAGAGAAGCCGTCAGGTACTGCCAGGGGTGGGGCAGGGGCTCCGGCGGTGGTGCTGCCTGATTGGCGGGCGCTAGTGCATTGGGGCACCGCTCCCGCCAGGTGATCGCATCTGGCAGGGCATGGTTGCCTGGCAGGTACCAGTGCAGAACATCTCCCCGCTCGATAAGCAGCAGCCGCGGCAAGGAGAGCCGATCGCCACTCCGCAACGCCTGTTGGCGATCACCCTCACTAGGCCAGAGGTGGACCGGCGGGATCACCCCTACAAGGGCAGCACCATCTCTGAGTACCAGCAGATCAGCGGCTTCTAGAAACACGCCCAGGTCGGTGCCGCAGCCATCCACATCGCTGATCACCGCCTGCAGCGTGGCTGGCAGCTCCCGCCAATGACTGGAGGCCAGCATTCCAGCAAAGGTGCGCAACGCATCGCGGAAGAACCCGGAGGGCAGGGCCGCTTCCAATCGCCGCCGGTAGGCGCTCTCGGGTTCGCGCTCTCCACGGGGCAGGTAATGGGCCTTACGGCCATTGAGGAGCTGCCAGCAGTCCTGCACTAGATCCAGCCGCGGCAGCAGTGCCGCCAGGGTTGAATTCAGGGGCCAGGGCAACAAATTAGTAATGGAGATAGGCGACACCACAGCAAGCAGCACTGCTGGCTATTGCCGGTGCCCCCGCGCTGAACCCTCAGTACAGAGCAAGAAGGCATGGCGCGTCTGGACCAAGAAATTGCGGCTGGATGGTTCTCAAACCCACGAACCACAGCTAATGTTGTCGAAAGTAAATACACAGCCGCTACCTTCAAAGACGGCTGAGGCCCCTTGATTGACACCCTGATGTTGGTTATCGGAAAGCAATCAGCATGCCGAGGCGGTTCTCGGAGTAGCCGAATATCAAGTTAGACATGCGCAGGAAATATGGAAGACACTGATAGCGGTAAACCGCGTAGACTGAAATATGCCGACATCATAGATGCTTTTCTGCTTAATGAATGGCCGATGGAGGGCCGCCTTCCCGTTGGTTTTGAGGGAAGAATATTCGAGGAAATAGTGCAACAAATTCTCGACAAGAATGGCGTTGAAAATAAAGTCGAAGAAAGGCACCTGCCAAAGACAATTAGTTCCGACTTCCATGAGGCGGCTTTTTTGGCAGGAAGACCACTTAGGGCAAGGCGTAAATACTACCTACCCGACTTCACGCTGACAGATAACATATGGATTGAGGCAACTCTTTGGGAATCCGAAGCCCACAAGAAGACATTCTTGTATGCACATCAGTGTGACCGCCTGATCGTGCTCTACCTTTGCTCTTCCGGTGCTGTCCGCTTCAGGAGTTCCTTTAAAAATACGATTGTAATCAGCGTATATGACTACTTTCCACCAGGCCAGATAGGCCAATATATCCATAGTCTACGCAGGCTTGAAACTATCGTAGGAGGTTCGTGATGTTGTTCAAAGTGACATATACTCGATGGCTAAAAACACATAATCGCAGCCACCGAGATTATAACATGAGAAAGTCTTTCCCTTGGCATATCATAAGCCGCTTGGATTTCAGTCCAGCTGTACTACAGGCAAGCACCACCGTACACAATAACAAGGGTATTCCACTTGGTTCAGTGGTCTTGGATAGGTACGAGCATCGGACACAAGACCTGCGCCACCAGTTTGATGTCACAATCAACGACGTGCGTGCCGGTAAAGCCTTCGAGTTTCGAATTGTTTTCTCTGATGATGGCGTCCTTATTACCATACATCCTTTGGGTAAGGATACGGCGGTTCGGGCAGTTAAGGATTTCTTGGCAGGCCGCTATAGCTCTTATGACGAGCGCCCCGACAAGAAACTAGCTCACGCTATCTTCAAGGAAGCAGTGTTACGGTTGCTCAGGAATGCTGGGGCAATGAGCGAATATAAGATAGATCAACCCTATCCAGGTGTTGCTATATCAGATCTATTTCAAGAAGCCGCAGCGGCAGTCAATCGAGAACTTCATCGGCGAATGACTTATACTATAGACTTGTCACAAGAGAGAAAATTGTGGAAATGTCTACTGTTGTTCCAGTATGAGGCGCATGCAGCTACGTACAAGTATGCATCGCAGTGTGGCAGGTATTTGTCTCTATATCTCATGAAAACAAGAGCCGTGCCTGATCCCAATGTATTTGACAATGCCGAAGTCGTATCCATCTATGACCATTTCGATTTTTCGGCAGAGCCGGACATCAGACGACATTTGGGAGAACTGGAAAAGCGTGTTGAAATTTTTCGGAAGTATGTATAACAACGGCTTGCAGCCGACGTTTGTCCGCCGTGCTCCGCAACGCGGCTGAACCCTGATCGTAAATATCAGAATTCCCAACTGCCTGTCCGGCATCCAAAATGTCCAAGCGAACGTGGTCAACCGTTAATTCTGCTGTTGTCCAGCTCAGTCAAGGGGAGCTGCTGAATCTTGTCGCCGAGCTCCATCGATTCTCTAAGCAGAACCAGACCTTTCTCCATGCCCGCTTTGCGGATGCAGAGGCCATTTTGGAAGAGTGCAAGGTTATTGTTGGTGATTGTCTACGTCCAGATATGCGACGCAATCGTCCACTGCAAGTCCCCAAAAAATAAGGGTGTTGCCGATTTCTGCAAAGAAATTGCCAAGCCAATCGCCCAAGCAGATCTGATGCTCGTCTTGCTGGAGCTGGGCAATGTATTTGAGGTGGAGTACGGCGATGTTGATGCGGGCTTCTACAACGCTTTGCTCACCATGGCCAGCCGAGCTGCTGAAACCATCTGCTTCCTCTCCAAGAACTGCAGCAGCCCTTCATTGATCGATTCGCTCAGGTCGTGCAGTCTTCGTCCGGCATCGGCTGGGGCTAACACGACGAGCCTGTTGAGATCTATGGCGCCGCTTTAACTGATCGAGATTGATGCACCCCTCGGCAGCGGCCATCACTCCAAGGATTCATCCGTTTGGCTTAGCGCCATCGCCACCACTCGCACTGAGCAAGCGGCTGCAATCTCAGCCCAACGCTCCGGTGTGAGCCCCAACTGCTTGGGGATCTGATCTGCGGTTATGCCCTGCCGCAGCAACTTCTGCCCCCTGGCATACAGCTCCCGCCAGCGGCCTGGCACTGAGATCAGAAACCCCTTATCGCGCAGGTAGTGGGTGATCTCACCATTAACGAATGGTCTGGCGTAGGCGATGAAGTTGGAACTGCTGCGGTTCACCCGCTTGCAGTCATAGCGGCGTGAGGCCTTGATCAACCCAATTGCAGCCAGCTGCTCGAGGTCTTCTTTGGGGTGGCCGGTGCGGCGGGCGTAGTTGCCCGCCACCTTGGCCGCAAAGTGCAGATGCTCAACCACCAGGGCATCAGCAGCGCCGTGGGGCGAACGGCAGGGTCGCTGCCGGCAGTGTTTTTGGGAGGTAGGGCTCATGGCAGGGTGGCAGTGAGGGGAGGGGGCTTTGCCCCCATCAGCGGGAGAAGAGCAGCGGTCTTGCGGCAGTGCTGCCGCTGCCACGCCAGTGCTGGTTTTGCAGCCAGATCACCCCCTGACAGAAGGCATCCACCAGGTCGTCATGGGCGGCATTGGGAAAACCCAGCAGCTCAGTGATCAAGTCGTCGTTGCCAGGGCAGAAGCCCAGTTGGCCGGCCTCAAGCAAGGGCGCAACGGCATGGGCGCGGCTCACCTTGCTGCCTGCTGGCCGCACTGCGATCAGTCCAGGGATCTGGCGCTGGAGCAGCTGACATACCGCCGGGCCATTGGCGGCGTCTTCTATCAACACCGCATCGGGGCCTAGCCCCTGCGCTTTAAGCGTGGCCAGGCACTGGCCAAGGAATTTGACAACACCCGGCAGATCCAGGTGGTGGTGCTGACTCCAGAGCACCTCAATGCGGTGACTCGGTGCTGCTGATCTGCCGAGTGCACTTACCGGTGCAACTTCTCCACTGCGCGTAGCAGCAGCGGTGCGATGCAGCTGCAGGCCCTGGCCATGGGCCTCAATTGCAGGGTGAATCGCTCGCTGCTCTGCAAGGAGACCGAGCAGGACAAAAGCGCAGTAGTCGTTGCCCTCGCCGCCCTTAAAGCTCAGGTCACAGCTGAGTACCAAGGGGGAGAAGGGCTTCTGCTGGCCTTTCTGGGGCTGGCCCCTATGGACCGGGCCCCTTTGGGGCTGCTCCCTTAGCGGTATCTGCAGCAGCCAATGCCGCTGAAACAAAAGGCCCTCAGCTGGTGATGGCCGCTGCTGGTAGAGGGCGTTCCACCAGTAGCTGCCCGCACGGATGCGGATCTGCTCAAGCTCCGCAGCAGGAAACCGCTCTGGGCATAGAGGTTGACCGGGCTGGCGCCAATCAGGCTCAAGGCTGCAGGTATCTGGAAAGCGCAGTTGCTGCACCGGATGTTCAGCAATGGCGGGCAGGTTGAGCACTTGCCAGTGCTGCGGTGCGGCGCCGCTTTCTTGGCTAAGTAGCCAGCCGATCAGGTCGTCCTGATGCCAGCGGGTGAGCACCACCACCTGGGCGGCGCCATTTACGCCTGGTTCCGATCTAGTTAGCCAGACGGACTGGAACCACTCGATCAGCTTTTGGCGTTGAGCTGCGGAGTTGGCATCTTCTGGGCCCTTGTAGGGGTCATCGATGATCCCCAGGGCATAGCCCTTACCCGTGAAAGGTCCTCGCACACCGGCAGCGATGCAGCCGCCGCGCTCGGGGGTTAGCCAGTTGCCCACCGCGGTGGAGTCTTTTGAGAGGGGATGACCAACCGCGCGGTAGTAGTGGCGAGCTTCTCGGCTATGGGCATAGGCCAGCTCGGCTGAATAGGAAGCAATGGCGCAGAAGCGTGTTGGGTAGCGGCTCACCCAGTAGGCGGGAAACAGCTTGGAAACCAGGAGCGATTTCCCCAGCCTTGGAGGACAGCAGACGATCAGGCGATTGAGCTGGCCATCAGCAATGCGCTGCAGCAGGGCGATCAGGCGCTCAGCCCAGGTGTGGAAGGCGTAGCCGGGATAGGCGGCCACGATGAAGTCACGAAAGCTCTGCTGGCCCTCCTGCTGGGTTTGGCTGCGGTTTGGATCAGGAAAATTCAGCAGGCCCCAGTCAGCCCAACGGTCGGTGGCCGGATCCAGCAGCAGGCCGGCCATCAGCTTCTGCTCCCTGCCGCCTGCCCGTCTGGTGCCTTGAGGGGAGCGCGCAGCAAGCCGCCGATCTCGGCGATGACCCGGAAGGCTCCAACAGCTGCTGAAAACTGCTCAGCATCCATGGCCCGGCGAGCGCAGTCATTGAGGGCAAAGATCTGCTCGGCCTGGTGCCGGCGGCGATCGGAGATCAGCTCCTCGACCATCCGCTCGCGGGCGAGGTTGAGGTAGCGATTGATCGTCTGGCTGTTGGTCACCCCCCAGCTTTCACGAGCTTTTTCGTAGATCAGCGCCAGAGGAATGCGCTGGGCGATCCACAACTGCCCCTCAGCCACGCGGCGCTCCACCTCCAGTCGTGACGGCCGGGGCGGTGGCTGGGCCGCATGTCCCTTGGTGCGACGCGGTGGGTTGGCGTGCCCAATCGGTCGGGCGGGATCGGTGGGCTCGTAGATGGGCTGGCCGTTGTCGTCCTCCGTGCTGGCGGCAGCGCGCAGCTCCTCCACCGGATCAGCAGCGCTGAAGTTGTGGGCGCGCGGCGGCATCAGCTCAGAACGGCAGGGGCTGGGTCTTCGGGGGGCGGATGGTCCAGAAGGGCTTGCCGCGCTTCTCCGTGGCGCTGCCCTGCTGGATCGCCGCTTCCTTGGAGGCCTTGAGCTGCTGCTCGATCTGCTGCACCACCGGTGGGAACTCGTAGCTCAGGCGCCCGGTGCTGTGGGCAAAGGCCCAGTCTTTGTGGGAGAAGGAGGGATCCAGCTGGCCGCTGGCCATCGCCGTGTTGAGGGCCTCCAGGAGCGGCTCGAGCTGCTGCTCCAGCTCCTTCTGTTGCGCCTTGATCGCGGTGACCGCGTCCAGCAGATCATCGAGATCAGCCCCAGTTACCGCATCGGCGACTGGGGCTGGGGGAGCAGCAGCAAGCAGGAGGTCCGCCATCGAGGAACATCAGAACAGTTGCCCGGATGATTCCGAGCCTGCTGAGTCTAGCGGCCAGCACCTACAAGTCAGTTTACTGAGTTAGCTCACATTGATCCTGGCTCTCAGAAGGGCCTGCGGGCGGAGCAATAGCAGCTCCAGGCGGCGGCCCAGGCGCTCAGGCACTTCTCACGGCTGTAGAAGGTGCTGCAAAAGGCCTCGCCGGGCTTGCTCCAGATCGTCTGACCAAGCTCGTAGTGGTTCCCCTGGGCTGCTTCCAGCACCATGTAGCCGCCGAGCTGGGCGGCGGTGGAATAGGGCCGGCCGTGGGCCGAGAGGGTCTTGAGGTCGTAAAGCACCCGCACCTCGTGGCCCCGGCGCTCACTCAGGGCCCGTGAGACGTAGGCGCCGTCAAAGGCCCCCGCCACGTTGCGGGTCAGACAGCAGCTGAGCCGTTCGCTGGCGATCACCTCCACTTCATCCCAAAGCGGCAGCTGCAGCAGCGGCAGGATCCAGTCCCGGTACTGGTGGTGCCCGCAGAGGGTCTCGGCGTCCAGCAGAGCTTCTCTGGTGCTCTTGCCCGCCAAGAAGCGGGCCTGGCTGTAGTGCTCAAGGGCTGCGTGCACGGTGGTGCCGCGCGGCTCCCAGATCGACCGCTTGGCCTCGATCGAGCGCTTGGCGTAGTCGCTCAGGCCATGGGCCAGCACGCCGGTGATCGACACCGGAAATAGGTGCTCGCCCAGCCAGTACCGGTGCGCTGCCTCATCCCGCCAAAGGCCGGGGATGGGGTCAAGCCAGGTGGAGGTGGAGGTGGTGGTGGTCATGGCCGTTTCAGTTGTGACGCGGTGTGACGGTGGGCGTAACAGCCGAGATGGGCGGCCTGCAGTGGCTTTTTGGGGTGCCTGTAACGATGTAACCCTTTTTCAGATATAGAGGCATTAGCAAGCAGCAGCGTCTAGTTGAGAAGGTGTGAATTTGTCTTTGAATTCATAGGGGGCTCTATGTGCTCCCTGAAGCGTTACATCGTTACGGATACCCAGATTGCTTGCGGTGCATGGGATCTGGGCGTTACCGCTGCTGTTATGTCTGGCCGTTTTGTAACGGCTGCTGGTTACAGCACGCTCAGGGGAATGGCGACTGCACGGCTGATCATGCCGGCGCCACAGAAGCGCACCGGTCCGGCCCGTTGCGCACCGCCCAAGCGCAACAGCACCACAGGCCAGCTGTTCTGCCAGGCGGAATCAGCAAGAAACTGCTCAATTGCCTTGGCGGTGTTACTCACCAGCAGGCGGTCCTGATCCACCCGCAGTCCATGGCGCCCCAGGGTCTGGGTGGCCAAGCCCGCGCTGACATCGAGGCAGGTGCTGTGGCGGGCGGCCAGCTCCACCAGTTCACCGATCGTGCGGGTGACGGGCTTGTCGTCGGTCTCCACCCGCACCTGGCGCTGCAGGATCGTCTGGATGCAGCGGGCCTCGTCTGGCACTTCGGTGCTCTGGCTGTAGCTCTCCCAGTCGTGGCAGGCAATGCAGTGCTCGGCCTCCTCCTGGGTGGGGACGAAATCACTGAGCAGCGACCAGGCGCCGGCCATCAAGGTGCCGTATTGATCACCCAGGCGCTGGGAGTCGAAGTGGCGTGCGGCGGCAGAGGAGAAGACCACCACCGATTGGCGGATCACCGGGATCAGCGACACGGTGCGAGCGATCAGCCGCCGCGCCAGCTCAGGGGTGACGTGGTGCTCGAGATCGCGATCGAGATTCTGCCAATGGGCTTCTCGTTCCTCCTTGCCCATCTCGTTGGGGCTGCGCAGGGTCAGCTGCGCGAAGCGGCTCTTGTCCGCCCCCTGCTTGAGGGCGGTGGCGATCGATGACATCAGAAACATCGAGCGCACCCGGAAGCGGCTGACATCCCCACTGGGTGAGCCCTTGAGCATCTCGGCGCTGCTCTCGCTGCTGGCAACCCGTGCCAGCGAAAGGATCGCCTGCATCCGCTGCTGGTCGCCCTTCTCGTTGCTCTCGGCCTCATCAAAGACCACCGGCACGGCATCCGAGCAGATGGTCTGACGCAGGCCCGCCTCGGTCGTGGCGCCCACTACCACCAGGCTCAGGTCGCCGAGCAGCGGTGCCACGAAGCGATCGAGGATCTGGCTCTTGCCCGAGCCGGCGCCGGCAGTGAGCCAGATATGGGGACGCCAGCGCAGGGCGCCGCAGATCGGAGCCAGCACCACCCAGCCGAGCAGGAGGGTGCCTGAGGCCGGCACCTCCCAGCGGAAGCGGTTGGCGATGCCCACGATCATTCCGGCCTCCGCCACGCTCAGGGGCTCCACTCCGCAGGGGCCCTCCAGGCGCTTGAGCCGCTGATAAATGAACCGTGAGCGAAAGGGCCTGGTGATCGGGTGCTCACCCTCAGGAGTGATCAGGCGATCGCCGAGGTGCAGCACGGTGCGGCCCTCATCCCACCAGGCCCCGCGGCCGCGGATGCGCTCCACCGCAAAGATCCCCATCGCGGCCGAGCTCTTGTGCAGATCACTGGCTGCTGCCGGCCAGTTCACACCGGTCCGGCTGGGGTAGAGGCTCTCCCAGTACTCCAGTGGTGCCAGGGCCACCAGGTGGGTGGCGGTGTGGCAACCCCGGGGCAGGCGGATCACCTGACCGGTGCTGCCGGGTTGATAGAAGTTCGCGTCCGCGTCGTAGCCAAGGCACTGAAACGGTGTGGCCGGGCTTGGGGGTGCAGCAGGCGCTGTCTCTGGCGGAGCACCAGCGTCATCGCCAGCAGCACCCGCGTCAGCGGAGCTCCATGGCTGGGCTGCTTTCGCCAGCTGTCGGCCGGCCTGCCGGGGTGTCCAGTCGGCATCGGCCAGGTCCCAGCCTTGGGGCAAGTCCGCCGGCAGGGCCACCAGTTGCAGCTGGCAGTCGAGCGGGTGCAGCAGGGCGGCCAGGCTCTGCATGGCCGCTAGGCCGGCAGCATCAGCATCGGGCCAGAGCGTCACCGAGCGGCCGGCCAGTGGCGTCCAGTCGGCCTTGGCAAGGGCTTTGGCGCCATTGGCCCAGGTGAGCACCACGTGCTGCGGGAAGAGGCGGGCGGCCGCGTCAGCAGTGCCCTCCCCTTCCACCACCAGCACCAGTGCCTCGGGGCGCTGCAACAGATCCGGCAGGCCGTACAGCGGTCTGGGGGTGGGCCAGTCGCAAGTGAATGGATCGCGGCGGCTGGGGCGGTGCCAATCGCTATCCAGCCAGACGCGATGCAGGAAGGCCTTGCCGCCGCTGCGCAGCCGGATCCGCTGGATCCAGAACAGCACCTCCCCGGCACCGTTGCGGTAGGCCCATTGGGCGGTGGCGCCGCGGTTCAACGGCGGCAGCGGCGCATCGGCAGGGGGCTTCTCGGGCATGCGCCAGGGCTTGCCGTTGCGATTGCAGCTCTGGCTGGGGATGCTGACCTTGTCGCCAGGCACCAGACCAAGGAAGGCCTCCACCTGCCGGGCGGCCTCCACAAAACTCCAGCCCTGCCGACGCATGAGCAGGTCGATGCCGGAGCCGGCACCACCGCGCTGGTCCTTGCCGCCGCACTGATTGCAGAACCAGGAGCCGCTGCCGTCTTTGTCGTCAAAGCGGTAGCGATCCGTGCCGCCGCAGAGTGGGCAGGGCTGATGGCGATCGCTCAGCTCCGCGTCGCTCAGCCCTGCTAGTGCCGCAAGGATCTCCGGCCAGCGGCCCCGAGCCGCAGCAATGGCATCGGCCATGGGATGTCGCTCACCAGCCCTGGCTGGCAAGCGCCTGGTTACCCGTAGAGCCGCGATCGGGCGCGGGAACCAGGGACTCACGGTGGATCACAGCGTCGAGCACCTGGCGCAGGGCGGCTGAGCGACTCAGGGAGCCGTGCCGACGCCGCGCATCAAGCCAGGCCAGTTGCTCTTGGGTGATCGAGACACTCACCGGCAGGGCGTAGTCAGACATGGGATCTCCGCTCGTGAACTACAGCCTAATGCTTTAGGCCAGCTCTCGCTAGGCTGAGCCAAAGAAGGATAGAGGCTAGTCACTATCCTGATCGCCTGTAATCCCAGTGGCCCCGATCGTCTTGCGCGACTACCAGCAGCAACTGCTGGCCGATCTCCGCGCCGCCCTCAAGGTCCACCGCCGGGTCTGTGCGGTCATGCCCACCGGTGCGGGCAAGGGCCAGACCATCGGCGCGATCGCCCGCGGCGCGGCCGGCAAGGGCCGGCGGGTGCTGGTGCTGGCCCACAGGGCTGAGCTGATCGAGCAGCTCACCGGCACCGTGCGGGCCTGGGGGCTTGAGCCCGATGTAATCGCCCCTGGCCGCACGCTGCAGGGCCGGCAGGTCGCCGTGGGCTCGGTGCAGACCGTGGTCCGGCGGCTTGAACTGCTGCCGGCGCCAGATCTGATCATTCAGGACGAGGCCCACCACCTGGTGGCAGGCAACGTCTGGGGCCGGATCATCGAGGCCTGGCCAGGCGCCCATCTGATCGGAAAGACCGCCACCCCCGAACGCCTCGACGGCAAAGGGTTGGGCGTAGAGGCCGGCGGCTACTTCGAGGCCCTAGTGCTCGGGCCCTCAGCGGCCTGGCTGGTCGAACAGGGCTGGCTGGCCCGGCCCAAGGTGTTCTCCTGGCCAGGGGCGCGCAACAGCAAACTGCGGCGCCGGTATATGGGCGAGTTCGACCTGGAGCAGGCGGCACGCGCCTTTGGGGATCGGGCCGCCATTGGCGATGCGGTGTCGCACTATCGCCGCCGCCTGCACCCGGGCACCGCCATCTGTTTTTGCTGCACGATCGAGCATGCCGAGCAGCTGGCCGGTGCCTTCCGCGCTGCGGGAATACGGGCCGCATCGGTGAGCGGCGCCACCCCAGCTGATCAGCGCAAACGCCTGATCGCAGGACTCGGCACCGGCGAGGTGGAAGTGCTCAGCAGCTGCATGATCATTTCCGAGGGCACCGACATCCCTTCAGTGGGTGGCGCGATCCTGATGCGCCCCACCGCCAGCCTTTCCCTTTACTTGCAGATGGTCGGCCGGGCCCTGCGGCCCGCACCGGGAAAACAGGAGGCCGTGATCCTCGATCACGTCGGCAATGCCCATCGCCACGGCCTGCCCACCGATGAGCGCCAGTGGGACCTGGCCGGCCGCCGCCGGCGTGAGGGTGTCTCGATTCCGATCAAGGACTGCCCGCACTGCTTCTGCAGCTGCCCCAGCCCGGTAAAGGTCTGCCCTGACTGCGGCTACCTGTTTCTGGTCGAAGAACGCGATGAGCGGCGCCGCGGTCTGCAGCAGCTGGAGGGCGAACTAGTTGAAGTCAAGGGCGCAGCCCGCCACCGGCCCAAACCCAAGCCCAACCAGCAGCAGAGGCCCCGGCGCACGCACCCGGCAGCTGGCTGCCGGACCTTCGAGCAGCTGCTGGAGCGGGAGCAAGAGCGGGGCTACAAGCAGGGCTGGGCCAGGTATGTCTGGGCTGCCAGGCAGCGCAGCGCTTAATGCCTGACTGGCTTGCCGCCTGCTCCCAGGAGTTCAGCCTCCAGGCCCAGCTGTTGGGCCGCCGCGACAAACGGGGCATCCAGGCTGCAGAGGGTGGCGCCACGGCCGCTGGCGATTGCTAGGTGCAGGGCATCGGCCGCTCGCAGGGACGTGCTCCAGCCGCGCAAGCAGGCGTTGGCGTTGCGGAAGTCCTGCGGCTCCAGTTCCAGCATCAGCAGGCCTGGCGCCAGGCTGCGCTCAAACCCCTGCAGCACCGTCTCGGCTTGCGCCTGGCTCAGTGCCTTGGTGCGCACCTTCAGGCCGAGGGCGGAATGGAGCTCGGTGACACTCCAGGAGCTGATCGCCAGCGGTGCACTGGCTTCAGTGAGAAACGCCGTTGCCGTGGCGGAGTGCGCTTCCGGCGTCAGCACCGCCAGCAACACGCAGGTGTCGATGTAGAGCATCAGGCGCCGGACTCATCCCGCAACGCCCGCATGGTCTCCACGCCGCTGGTCGGCTGCTCGGGCAACGAGCCACGCAGGGTTGCGAGCTGGGGCAGCAGATCACGCACGCTGCAGCGCGGCACCAGCTCGGCGATGGCTTTGCCGCGACGCGTGATCACCACCGCCTGCCCAGCCTCCACAGCATCCAACAGGCTGGAGAGCTGGGTCTTGGCTTCCGCCACCGTCACCTGCACCATGGCCGTTGACCATCTGGATGACCAACTCTAGGGCGGGCTGATGGCCCGGCAACAGGAGGCATGGCCTCCTCCCCCAGCGAACACGAAATCCAGCAGCGCATCCGCCTGGCCTGCGGCCGCGGGCGGGTACGGCTCTGGCGCAACAACACCGGTGCCCTGGTCGACCAGCAGGGGCGCTTCGTGCGCTTCGGGCTTTGTAAGGGCAGCAGCGACCTGATCGGCTTGCGCTCACTGGAGATCACGCCCGAGCTGGTCGGTCAGCGCATTGCCCAGTTCGTTGCCCTGGAGATCAAGACGGGTTCCGGAACCGTCAGCCCCGAGCAGCGGGCCTTTCTGCAGCTGGTGCAGCAGCTGGGCGGCTTGGGCGGGATCTGCCGCTCGATTGCAGAGGCCCAAGCGGTCCTGGACCTGGATCCCATGGCCGGGTCGGTCCAATGAACAGGCCCGAACTCCGCAAGCAGCTGCAGGCCTTGGCCCGTCGCTATCCCGGCATCCACCCATACACGCTGGTCCTCCGCTTCCAGGGCCAGACGGGCCGGGTTCTCACCGTTCAACAGGTCAAACAGCTCTTGGCCGAGCCAGGAAATAACCGAGACCAGCCTGCCAAGCTGTAACAAGCTATGGCTAGCAGTGCCAAGCAGCGCTTAGGATCGGGCTATGGCACAAGCAAAGAAGCCCGTCAAGCGCACCTACCAGGCCGTCCTTGACTGGCAGGACGAGTCCCGAAAAGCCTTTGGGAAGATGCTGCTCAACTGGCGGCGCCGTAACGGCTGGACCCAGTACACCGCCTGCGAATGGGGCACAGAAGCCGAGTTTGAGGTGATTTCCTACGGGAATCTCTCGGTGATCGAGCAGGGCAAGGCCGGCGAGCTGCGCCAGAAGGCCTTCTTTCAGCTCGAGGAGCTCAACCGTCGCCTGGCGGAGAAGGACTGGGGACCGGTCAAGTCCCAGCGGTTGAAGGACCAGTTGAAGGATGCGGAGCCCCTGCACGGCGATGACGACAAGCTCTGGGATGCCGTGGACTTCTGGAGCTGCTACATCGGCTATGTGCCGGTGCCCAAGGCCTTTCAAGCAGCGCCCGCGCCGACCCTCACCTCGAAGCGTGCCGAGGAGATCTGTCAGAAATGGCGCCAGCACGTGCGCCGCGTGATCAAGGAAGGCGGTCTCGACGTCACCCAAGCACTGGAGCAGCTGGTCAAGGGTGCACAGAAGGAGCACCAGAAGCGTTTCTCAGAGGTGCTGGCCATCGACGACTACAGCTCGGTTGAGCTGGCTCAGCTCTGGGTGGATGGCGAGGAGTTCCTTCCCGAGCAGTGGATCGGCGCCTGGGAGCAGAAAGCGCTGGGTGCCTGATCGGACCGCTCTGGCGGACGCAACCAGGGCCGACCTGGACGATTGCAAGCAAAGTCTGGGGTTGCGCCTAGCGTTAGCAAGCCGCTAAGCTCAGGCCAGCGGGCACAAGCCCGGCTCTCTGATGTCATGACCCAAACCCCCGCACGCGCAGGCGTGCCAACCGGCGCCCTCGCGTTGCTCGACGAAAAAGGCAGCGCCGAGCGCGCCCTTACAGCCGCCCTAGCCTCGTTCCAGGAGCAGGTGCAGGCCGTTCCTTCCCTTGATCTAGCTGCTGTGGTCGAAGCAGCCAGACCAGCCTTTGCCTCGGGCATTGCCTTCAGCGCCCAGCTGGTCGACATCCGCGGCCGCAACAAGTTGCGGGTCACCGTGATGCACTCCGGTGGAGCTGAAGTCACCAGTGAGGAGTGGGCCGACGAGGTCGACGACCTGCTGCGGGCCTCCGGGTGGATGCTGGCCATGCTGCTGGGCATCCCTTTGGCCAAACAGGCTCAGCCTGTAGAGCCTGAGAATAAAGGGGCAAAGAGCCTCGCATCTGTCGGGATTCCTGGTGCTCCTGCTGGGCCTGAACCCAGCAGAGAGAAAGAGGCTGTCCCAGTGGTTGACCTCGATGTCGCTCTGGAGCCGCTCACGCCCCAGGAGATCGAGGCCACCCACCAGCGGATCCTCGCCCTGCCCCAGGCAGCACGCCAGGAGCTGACCAAGGCGTTCCGCGAGCACTTCCAAGTGCCGCGCAATGCCCGCTCCATCGGTGATCGCATCACGCAGCACCAGCACGCCGCCTTCGTCGACCACTTCCTTGAGGAGTACGAGGGGCACGGCCTCGATGACGCCGCGACGCCGGTGGAGCCGTGAAAGGCCTTCGTCGCTACGGCGAGCAGCCACGCTCGGCCGCCGGCCGCCACTTCATCCAGACCCAGGTGCGCACAGATGTGTACCTGCGAGTCCGCGAGGTGATGGTGCGCCACAACCTCTCGGCCAGCGGGGCAGTGCATCACCTGCTGCGCGAACGCTTTGGTCTGCCGCCCCTGCCTCCTTTCGATCAACAGCCCATTTCCACCGTTCACCCCGTTTCAACCCATGGCTAAGGACATCTTTCGTACCCCCCTCGCCGAAGTGCGTTGGGCGCACCTGATCAGCCCTCGGCACCAGCTCGACAAGAGCAAGCCCAAGGCCTGGACCGCCGATCTGCTGCTGGCCAACAGCGATGAGAAAGCCCAGTCCTTCCTACTGGCGATGGAGGACCAGTTCATCGCCCTGCACGGCAGCCGCAAGCGCCGCGCCGAGAAAGGCTTCCCCTGGAAGCCCGACAAGGAGAAGCCCAGCGAGATCACCGTGGTGCGCTTCAAGGTGCCGCAGTTCCAGCGCCGTGACGGCTCTCTTTCTGAGGGGCCCCGCATCGTCGATGCCAAAAAGCAGCCCTGGGATGGGGCCGCCATAGGCAACGGCTCCAAGGTGGTCGTCGCCTTTGACATCTACGACTGGGACGGGGAGAACGGCTGCGGCATGACCTTCCAGCCCCGTGCTGTTCAGGTCGTCGAGTTCGTGCCCTACGAGCAGGTCGATCCCACCGACGGCTTTGAGGAGGTCGAGGGATACACCACGGGTGCGGGCAACGGATCCGGTTGGGCTGTTGAGGACGACGACGAGGCCCCCTTCTGATGGGCACACCGCACGTCCGCAGTAATGGGGCCTTCGGGCCCCGCCCCCAGCTGCCGGCCTTCTGCCGCACCCGCCGGCCCACCGTCATGGTCACGGTTTCCAGCCTGGCTGGCTTGCGCGCTCTGGCGCTGCTGGGCCTGGCATTTCAGCTCAGCACCCTGCTGCTGGTGCTCGCCGGGCCCGTGCCACCGCGGCCGCTGGCCAGCACCAACACCGTCTTCCACTCCGATGCCAGCGCTGACGCCGGCGAAGTTCCCGCCGTCACACCGCTCTCAGACCAATGAACACCACAACGACGCCGTTCCATCCCGCTGCACCTCTCGTCTCGATGAATCACCCCGCTCTGGTCTCCCGTTCCTGGAAAGGCACGCCGATCTCCCGCCGCACCAGTGATGGCTACGTGAATGCCACGGCCATGTGCAAAGCCAACAACAAGCAGTGGTCGAAGTACCGGGAAAGCGACCGCTGCCAGACCTATCTGGATGCCCTCGCTGAAACCTCCGTAATTCGGATGTTTGACCTGATCGAGTCCCGCCAAGGCCAGGGCGGCGGCACCTGGGTCCATCCCCAGGTCGCAGTCGACCTGGCCCGCTGGATCAGCGCACCGTTTGCGGTGTGGATGGATGGCTGGTTTCTGGAGAGCGTCCAGCAGGCGCAAAGGGCACCGGCAGAGACGAGCCCACCGCGGCTGCGGGAGGTCGATGTGATCGCCCTGGTGGAGCGCAGCATCGGGCTGTTCGAGCGGCTGGGTGGACTCGACCAGCGCGACCAGCTCCTGTTCAAGGACATCGTCCGCAGCAACATTCTCACTGCCAGCTCAGGGGTACTACCCGGCGCTCCTGTCGACGACGAGCTGACCCTCAGCGATGCCTGGCTGGAAGTGTTCCAGGAGGCGCTGCCGCGCGCCAAGTACCGCTCTGCAGGGATGCTGGTGGCCGAGGCCTACCGGACAGACTTCGGCCAGGAGCCGCCGCTTCGCCAGCAGTTCGTTGACGGGGCCCCGCGTCAGGTCAAGAGCTACCGCCGCTCCTGGTTGGTCGACACGCTCAAGCGCTTCCGCGATCAACTGGCCGGAGGCTGATGGACACCCAGGTAACGACCACTCGCCAGCGGGTCTGGGTGACAACGGCAGAGGCCTGCACTGCCCTGGGGATGAGCCGCGAAACCCTCCGCCAGCTGCGGTTGCGAGGGGTGCTCACCCCCGGGAAGCACTACCGCCGCTGGGGCTGCACCCAGGGTCGGGGGCCGCTGCAGTGGCACCTAGAAAACGTGGAGGCGACCATCACTGGCTGGAGCCGGCGGCATCTGCAGCACTGAAAACCACCAACCGGACGTAGAGTCATGTCTCTACGGGTGGCCGGGAACGGCCCAGGGCGCTCCTTGACACAGTCCAAGGCTCAAGGTCGTTCAGCTGACGCCAGCCAGCACTTCCCGCAGGCGATCCGCCGCTGGGGGAACAGCCTGGCGGTAAGGCTCCCGGCCGATTGCCTGCGTCAGGCCGGGCTGCAAGAAGGCGATGAGATCGACATTGTCATTGGACCAGACGGCCGCCTGAGCCTGGAGCCTCTGCGCAGGCTGGATCGCTCTGCTCTGGCCAGTGATTTGCGTCAACTGCAGGCCACCATGGCTCTCACCCCTTCGGTGATTGAGGAATGCCGTAGCGGTGAACGCTGGTGACGCTGACCCATCGATGATCTATCTCGACACCAGCGTCGTGGTGGCTCTGCTGACCCCGGAAGAGAGCAGCTCGCGCGCCCTCGACTGGTTTGCGCAGTCCCGCGAACCCTTAATCAGCAGCGACTGGCTGATCACCGAAACCCACAGCGCCCTGGGTATGAAGCAGCGCCTTCACGGCCTCAGTGCGGAGGCACGCCTGGCCGCTGGGGACCAATTCGAGCGCCTGCTGCAGGGCGGAGTTGAACTGCGCTCGCTCGATCGCGGCCGCTTCCGTCAGGCGGCCGAGCTGCTCCAGGATCCGGCCCTCGGCCTGCGGGCTGGTGACGCCTTGCATTTGGCGGTGGCGCTGCACAGCCGCTGCACCCAGCTGGCCAGCTTCGATATTCGGATGCAGCAAGCGGCACAGACACTGGGCCTAATGTCCGCCCTCACGTAGCCCGATGGCCAGAAAGCGCAGCCTCAACAGAGGCTCACGCTCCTACCGAAGAGTGGCTTGTCTTGCAGGCTCAAGCCATGAAGTTGCAACCACAGGAGAGATCGTGTTGAGCGAATGGCCGGCGCAGATCCGAGTTTCTCTAGGCAAAGATTCATGCCTGTAATGAATCCCCTCGTGTCGGCAGCGGCTAGGAGTGGGTTGCGCTAGGCCCTCCGATGAAAACAAGAAAAAGTGCCTTGATAGCAACTCTCGCCTGCTTTCACATTGCACTGCCTGTGATAGCGGTCGAGAACAGGCCTTCCAGCAGCAATGAAGTTGTCAACTACCTTGATTTGAACATCAGGGACTACAAGGCAAAGGCGCTACCTTTTTCAAAAGTACTCTCGGGGGGTCAAGGTGGCATCGAAAAGGTGCTGTTTGATCAGGCATACAGGGGCAGGCTTTGCTTCATCTCTTGTCATTTCTATGACGGCTACACTTCAAAGTGGAGTAGTTATTACTTGGAGCTACAGCCGTACGAGAGCACATGTTTTGCACTGGCTGGCGGCTGCAATACAATCACCTTCCCAAAGCCTGACTCTCGTATAAAGATCAGCGTCGGGAGCCAAGAGTTTGATGTGGCAATGACCGACGAGAGCCGGTATCGATATTATTTGCCACTTGCGCTAAGGCAGGCGATGGTGGCTAGTGATGGTATCCCTGTCACTATTAAGACGACATGGGATAAGTATCGCAATTACAGGGTTGGGGATGATTCTCGGAAGCTGCTAGTCGCGGTGCTCAACCGAAATGATGAAATCGAACCGCCACGCATGGTTGATTCAGCTATACAATCAGTGGAAGAAAGGCTTAACGAGCTCATGAAGCTGCGAGAGAAGGGTCTAATTGATGAGCAGGAATACAACCGGCTCAGGCAAAAAGCTTTAGGCCTCTAGGTCAATGCAAGGATCCTGCCCATCTCAGCCTGCGTCAAAGTGCTTCATCGCTTAAGCGGCGCGCTGCTTTCGCAAAGGCATCATCAACCACGTCATCTCCGCACCAACGGCTGTAAGCAGCAAGATGGGTTTCCACTGAGTGGCCCATGGCTGCTGCAACCACCTTGGGCGGTAGCTCGCAAATAACGTGAGCGCGGTGGGCATAACCGTGGCGGCAGGAATAGAGAACCAGCTTTTCGCCCTTTTCTTCATACTCGCGCCGTAGCTGTTGCCAGAGAGGACGCCGCCGCATATAGGTGCCAAGGTCCTCAGCGCCATGACCTGGTCGCATCGGCGGCATGCGGTCAGCTCGAAATGCTTTCTCGAGCTGCCAGGGCTTGGCCCATTCGTCACATGGCAGCAGTCGCAAAACCCTTGATCGGGTGCGACCTCGACTGGAAACCTTCTGGTAGGTGGTCCAGAGCTGCCCTTTCTGGATCTCCAGGTGTTGCAATTCTTCCGGCCGCAGACCGTAGGCAGCCATTAACTGAAACGCCAATCGCCAGCGCGGATCAGGTATGGCCTCTGCCAAATCCAGCACATGGCTGGCCTCAATGGGTGTTGTAATCCCCCGTTCTTCTCGCTTGCGGCCCACATAGATAGAGAGATCAAGCGGCGGTGCCCAGGATGAAGGCAAGCGTTCTGAATCGACGCCCCAACGTAAAAGTGCTGCCGTGAATTGAACCTGTAACTGACGGCCACGCGATCCTGGCCTGTCCTTCCAGGACTCAATCACGCCCTCCAGTAATTGTTTAGGTGAAATGGGTCGACGCTTTCCGCCAACGGCCTCGAGGATCACACCCATTCGCCGCCAATAGAGCTGATCCCATGTGCTCTGCTTGATTGCCCCACTGCTGAGTTTGTGATCTTTGAATCCTTGAATTAATTGAGGCCAGTTGATTGCTTCGCTAACCGTCATTCCGACATGGCTCGATTCCTCGGTAGGAATTCGCGCGTGAGTCTCGATGGCTAGATCAAGGGGTACGCCATCTCTGTAATCGGCATGAATAGCAAGAATGGCTGCATGAATGGCCTGCCGCTCAGAAGCGGCCCAATCAAATAGCAAAACCCGCTGCTGGCGTGCACCACCTGCGGCAGAAGCTGAGACGTTCAGCAGAACCCGCCCACGCATCTCAGAAACAGTCCAGCCACTGCGAGGTCCCAGATCCGAGGTGAGCGACAAGCGCAGCGCTGCTACCCAGCCACGGTCTTTGGCTGCCCGTGCTGGGCGAGAGGCAGTGGTGGCTTTTGGCACGGCTCTAGGAAATCAGGCACGCACGACACCCCTTGCAAGAGAATCTGCAAGAGAATCACCTTTTAAGCTTGGCACGCTCCGCCACTGCCCGCCATCGGCTGGCAGGGCAAAAGCCAGTGACAACAATGGTTTTGAGCCAGTAAATCCAGTTATTGCAACCGGTCCGAAGGACCCCATTTCACGAGCTTTGGGAGCACTAGGTCGCAGGTTCGAATCCTGTCGCCCCGATTATTCAAATCAGTTGCAGCACAAGGATTTTGCGTTTCTTGGCTTGCGACCTAGGTCAACCTGACGGCAGGTTTTGACGGCAGTTTGACGGCAGTTCCTCGGATCCACTGCGCTGCAGAGACTCTCAGCGCTGTCCTCTTGGTTTTGGCTGCCAATTTCTGCCGTCGCCCTGCGTTGACTGGGTTTTGGGAATTTCACAGCCTTTGCCTCTCAACACCACCTGCCTGCTTGAAGGCTCAGTTCTCGAAGTAACGCTGCACCGTTGCGGTGGTCCAGGTGGCCACGCCGGTGCCAAAGAAATCCTGGTCCTCAGTCCAGATCGCGCACTCCAGCTGTAAAGCCAAGGCCAGGGCAGGCCAGTCGGCTGGGTCCCGGATGCGTTTCAGCGCCTCGTCCTTGGCGCCTTCAATCAAGGGGGTGTCGACCCCCTGCACCACATCCATCAGGCTGAGGAAGGCCTCGTGGCAGATGTGTGGATCGAGTCCTCGACGTGTCGCCAGTTCGCCGATGTATCCAGCAGCTTCTGCTGCATTGGCCTCTGCGACATAGAAGTCAACCTCGTTAGTGAAGTCGGCGATCAGGGCGCGCACCCTGACACCCAGACAGGCGCGGATGAGGATGTTGGCGTCCAGCACCAACCGTTTGCGTTCTGCCATCAGGCGTGGGCCTGTTGCTGCTGGGCTTGCCTCCAGTCCTTGAAGTCAGCAGCCAGCTCCTCTTCTGTAAGCCCCAGCCGCTGCAGCTCGGCTTGCATCAGCCGGCCCGCTTCAATCAGCCGCTCATGCTCACTGAGATCCGACTCCTGGGGCAGGGGCACATAGAGCCCAACGGTTCGCCCATGTCGCGTGACCTCGATCGGGGTGACCGTTTCCAGGTGAGAGGCCAGGCGCGCCCGAAGCTCACGGATGCCAACACGGATAGCCACAGCAGACCCAGAGGGATGTGTACACATTGTAGACGAGCCGAACGGCTGGGCGCCAGTACATTTGTATGCATCTGTAGTGGCTCATGGGTATCCCTTCTCCCCGGCCTGCGGCCCTTCCCGCCCGGATTGATACCCCTATCGAGGAGTGGCCCTACCTCGATCAGGGCACCACGCCGGGGTGAACTGCATCCCGGTGCTCACCTTTCAGCTGCACCAGGGGCTAATCGCCCATGGCGAGCACCTCACCAGCAGCTGCCAGGGCTGGACTGACGACATGGTGCGCCAAAAGGGCTGGGCGCCGGAGGTGGCCTGAGCAGCTCTCGATGAACGTCACGAATAGTCCCGGCCGGCCGCCGCTGTCTCCGCAAGAGGGCTGGCTAAGCGATGGCCGTCAGTTGCTCCATTTCCAGCCCTGCCGCTACGACCGCTGGAGCCAGAAGCTGGAGGTGACGCTGGGGGAAGTGATGCCCAGTGGAGAGCCACCGCTGCTCAAACATCGCAGGGAGCTGATGCGAGATGAGGCGATCAAGCTCTGGGCCCAGAAGCGCAGATCCGGCTGGCAGGTCTGCACGCCGCAGTGGACGCCGCCACCATTACGCAGTGCCTGAGCTGCTGCAGGCCACAAAGCAATCCCACCTTGCTCCGATCTGCAGCCAGAAGCAATGCGTTTAAAAGCTGATTGTGCTGAGCAGCTAGCGCAGCGATGCTGTGTTTATCAACCAAGGAGGCGCCCAACATGGACGACACGCCACCCCGCCAGGTTCAAAGAGCACGCTGACGCCAGGCCCCTGCTCCAAAAGTCTTTATCTATTCGTGAGCGGGTCGTTCAGCCGGGCAAGAGAGCAGCATTCCCCAGTGCAGTTCACACCTTGTGCGCCTGACTTATCGACACTCCAGCCGCACCGCCACAGGTGCCCTCAGGAGGATCATCCGCCCCACACCTGGAATGCAAGGCCCCAGGTGCCAACGTCAGCAGCTTCGCTAGCCCATTCCACACTTCAGCGTGTGAGGACACGACGCCCCCCGGGGCAAACCTTGGGGGTTTTTTTGTTTGTTGTGATCGCGGGCTAAAGCGCACTCAGTAGTAGCGGCCGGGATATTCGCCAGGGTGGTCGATCCGGCTGATGCGGATCCCAGAAGCCGACTGGCCATGGAAGCGCAGGATGTCGCTGCCAGAGACCAGAAAGCCCCGCTCTTGGGCCAGCAGCGACACCTCATCAGCGGTGAGGGCATCAGCCATCATTTGCCGCAGGGCTGGATCAGCCTTCACCTGCGCCAGAAACCGCAGTAGCTCGCTCTGGGGCACGGCAGCTCAGCAGGTTCTGCAACATAGAACTGCCAGCAGGACAGGCTTCAGCGGCTCTTGACGCAGTAGCTGCCAGAGGAATACCAACCCAGCGGGCAGGACTTGCCGGTTTTCTGATTCGCTTCCCGTTCGTTACTGCGGCTACTGAGGCAGTAGTTGCCAGAGGAATAGAAACCCAGCGGGCAGGCCGCGCCGCTTTTCTCGATGGCGCCGCGGGTGTTGCCCCCGGAGCTGGGCACGCAGTAGCCGCCAGAGCTGTAGTAGCCAAGCGGGCAGCCCCCCACCTTGGGCAGGGGTTGCACCGGCTGCTGGGCTAGGGCACTTCCTGCCGCCAAAGTTGCAATCGCGCAGGCAAGAAGCAGCTGATTGCGGCCCAGCGTCTTTTGAGGCATAGATACAGATTGGCGCAGATCAGCCAGCTGCAACCAAGTCATGCAGGAACCGCATGAAAAGGCTGCCGGTGCAAACTCCGGCAATGGCTAGAAGGTTTCTGCTGGGTGTGGTTGCGTTGGCGGCCTTGGCCTGGCCAAGCGAGGTAGTCGCTCAGGGCGTCAAGGCCACCGTGCTCTCCATCGGTGACGGCGACACCATCCGGGTGCGCCAGGCGGGTAAGGCGCTCACCGTGCGGCTGGCTTGCATTGATGCCCCCGAGACGGCCCAAAGCCCATACGGCCAGCAGGCCCGCACTTATTTGCAGCAGCGCCTACCCATTGGCAGGGAGATAGGCCTCAACATCAAAACCACCGATCGCTATGGCCGCTCGGTGGCCGAGGTGTTCAGCGGCGTGAACATAAACCTGGCGCTGGTGGAAGACAGCCAGGCCTTTGCCTACCGCCAGTACCTGAGCGGCTGTGATGCCAAGGCTTATCTAGAAGCAGAAGATCGGGCCAGTCGTGCACGCCTAGGGGTATGGCAGGTGCCCGGCGGCATTACTCGGCCCTGGGATTTCCGGCGAGGTCGCCGCTCAGCCGTAATTCCTGATGGCACAACCCCAGGCGGCCGCCGTTACCGCTGCAGCGAGATCAGCTCCTATGCCAAAGCCCAGGAGCTGCTACGCCAGGGACACAGCTATCTAGATGGAAACGGGGATGGAGAAGCCTGCGAATCCCTGCGCTGACTGTGGGACCGGGAGTACGGGAACAGGTACTCCTGACAGCCACCACCGCTTGAAAAGCGGCGTACTTTGAAGTTGAGGGGAGGCCCGGAAGCCAACCCGAGCCGGTGCACGCAACGGAGGTGCGAATGTTTCATCAGAGTGAACGCGATGGCATGGCGCGAATGCCATCCCGCAACCGCAGAGAGCGATACGCCAGTTTTGTTTCCCGCCCATTACATCCCCGGGCTGCATAACCCGGGTCTGGATCACAACCGAGAAGGTCAAGCCCTGAGCATCTCTTCTCCCAAACGTGATCCCTATTCCTTTCCTGTCAGGCTCCAGACAGGTGATGCGTGAACCAACAGACACCCGAGCGGCAAACCTTGTGTGAGGAGGTAACCGCCGCAACCGGTGCTAAGGCGCCCCCCACGGGTCGCCTTTTGAATGCTGTGCTGCTGAGATCCGCACCATGGCCGCATCGAACTGGGACCAGCGCTACCGCGAGGGCAGTGATCGCTGGGAGCTGGGCAAGCCCGCGCCGCCTCTGGATACCTATCTGCGCACTGACAGCCGAGCACCTCAACCACCGGGTCGGGTGTTGGTGCCCGGCTGCGGCCGGGGCCATGAGGCGGCCTTGCTCGCCGATCTCGGCTACGAGGTGATCGGGCTGGACTTCAGCGGTGAGGCCATTGAGCGCGCCCAAGCGGTGCATGGTTCCGATCGCGCTGCCTTGCGCTGGCTGCAGGCTGATCTCTTCGATGGAGCGGCACTGGCGGCAGCCGGCATCAGCACCGGCAGCCTGCAGGGCGTGCTGGAGCACACCTGCTTCTGCGCGATTGATCCCGCCCAGCGCGAGGCCTATCTCGACACCGTGGCGCGGTTGCTAGTCCCCGGGGGCTGGTTGCTGGGTCTGTTCTGGTGCCACCAGCGCCCGGATGGTCCCCCTTGGGGAAGCGACTCGGCGCTGTTGGCGCAGCAGCTGGCGGCAGCCGGATTCCGCCAGGAACTCTGGGAGCCAGCGCAGGGCTCAGCCCCAGAGCGCGACAACGAGTGGCTGGGGCTCTGGCGGCGGTGATCACCTGAGCCAGAAGACCATCCACAACGCAGCCGGAGGAATAGCACTTATGGCAGAAACCAACGATGGAGCTACACCACCAAGATCCAGTTCAACGGCAATCTCATGGTGGGCAAGGCCTACACAGCCGTGCTAGACTTCAAGCCAGGCGATGAGTTCGAGATTAAGCTGGGCCGTAAGCAGATCAAATTGATTCCCCTGGGCAGCACAGAAGAGGAGTGAGCTGCTCCTCGGTTGAGCTGCTTGCGGCTCTTCAAGAGAAGCCACCGATCACCAACACAACCAGCTAGCGGAGTTGCTGCAGCTCGGTGGTAGTCACGCAGCATTCGGTGGCAGCAGATAGCTCACCTTCCTGCAGCCGTTGGTGCTGTTGGGTTGGAGCACGACAGTCAGATCGGCCATCGCCAGCGAGGGGTCGCCAGTCATCGGCACCACCAGCACTGTTTGATAGGCAGGGTCAAACAGCTCGCAGTCCTGCACGACGACAGCGGCCGGAGCTTGTTGTGCTCCGGAGGCTGAGGGTCCAGCCCAGGGTCTTTTGGATCTTTGCGCCAATCAACGGTGATGATCTGCCCAGCCCGCAAGTCCACGCCTGTCTTCAGCGGTTGAGGGGTTCAGGCGAGGCCCAGTCGGCAATGAAGGCACTGGCCTCCGCATCGGTGGCGATGTGCTCTGCCACCGCTTTGCTCTGGGAACGGATCCGTGCCCGCAGAGCATCCATAGCGCTGAGCGAGCTGCTCACCTGCACGATCCGTCGTCCCCCCCGCTGCCTGCGGCGCACGGAGAAGGGAGCCTCGGGCTGTTCAGTGGCGTAATCGGCAGGGTTCATGGCGGCAGCGCCCAGCGCTGACTGCATGGAACAATCAGCCAATTTTAAACGCCATCCCCCGTGACGTCTCAAACTCAAGCCCGGCGATGAGTTCGAGATCAAGCTGATTCCTTTGGGCAGCCCAGAAGAGGAGTGAGCCTGATAGCTGGAGGACTTCTCCTTCTACTCAGCGGTAAGGCTCGCAGGACACCAGAAAGCCGCTGACATGGTCGGACCATTGGGCTAGTGCCAGCAGCTCGCGGGGCTCCCGGGCAAAGCCTTTCTGGGAGAGAGCCGTGAGCTCGGCGAGGTTGTCGTGGGTGACCAGGGGCTTGTTCTGTTTGGCAGTTTCGCAAGCATCGACAAACTCCTGACCCTGCTCGGCCAGGCACTGGGCATAGGCCTCCTCAAAGTTCACCCCCTGCTCCTGTAGCCGCACGAAGGCATCGAGCTCAGGCGGGAGGTGCTCCAGCCATAGGGGAAGGCTGCGTACCGGCCCGATCGTGACCCCGCCGCTGTTTAGGTGCATCAGCACAATGGTGGCCTCCAGGTTCCAGCTGGGCTGGGCGAGCAGCTGGCCGGCTGCAATCACAAAGGACTCGCGGTAGTCCTCAACCAGGGCCTGGTGAATCTGGGAGAGGTCAGCCATAGCTCTGGGTTGCACGAAAAAGCTCGGTGACGAAGCCCCGCGCTCTGAAGGATTTTGGTTGAGGGGCGAAATCGCTGACGCGGGCAACTAAGGCCAGGCCATTAACGGTGTATCGCGCCAGGGAAATCAGAGAACCAAGGAGAGTGCTGGTGCAGGGCCCGGATCATCAACGATCATCTGGCAAATGGACTGGTGGTTTGTCATCCGTGATCTGGAGCCTGCCTGGGCCGGTAGCTGCCAGCCAGATCAACCTTTAAGGCCAAACCAACCCAAGCATCTTGACCCCATGGGCCTCAGTCCCTCAAGGCTTCCCGGTGGGCACTCAAGAACGCCTCCTGCTCCCGGCTAAACGGTCTAATCAAATTCGCACCTTCGATGCCCCAGCAGCGCAAGGCCTCGCCTGCCGCCTCGTGCTGCCAGATCAGCTCGCCGCCTGAATCGAAGCTGATCCAATGGCGATCAAACAGCTTGTCCACATGGGGGGAGAGCAGCAGGCCATTGGATCCGCTCAGCCGTTCGCTGTTGTCGCATGATCGCCAGGGTTTGATGTGGCTCGCCACCAGGAACTCCTGCCGCGCCAGGCCCGTAACCCGGCAGGCCGGCTCCAGATCCGCCACCCGATGGCGAAACAACCCCTGCCCCAGACGCGCCTTGGTGAGCGCATCGCGCTCGGTGCTGCTCGGCACCTCCCGCAACCGCTGCATGTCATCGAGCAGGGCCTCGGTGTAGGCGCCCTCCTCCGCCAGCACCACCAGGTGCACCCGCACCGCTGCATCTGCGTGGTCTTCGATCAGCTTCAGCAGCAACAGCCCCAGGGTTTCGCTCAGCCCCGCCAGGTACACCCCCTGATTGCCTCGGCCTGTGCTGGTGCTGATCGGGCTGTGGCGTTCCGGCAGCAGCGGCTGCAGCAACTCAAAGAATGTCTGCGGCACCAGGGCCTGGCGCAGCGGCTGCCAGTTCACCCGCACCAGCCAGCCCTCCTGGCTCCAGTTCTCCCCTGCTAAGCCGAACTCTGGGGGCTTAGTGGCCGTGACCGCCGCCGTTTCCACCAGGCCCAACTGGCTAATGCGCCCATTCGCATAGCTGAACATCACATCCCCCCGCTGGCAGCGGGTGAGGTTGTCGTAGCTCACATTGCGGGCGCCGTTGGCATTGGCCTTCGGCGACCAGATGTAGCCGCCGTCAGTCTCCTGCCGGTAGGTCTGTTTGTGGTTCACCCACCAGTAGGAGGGCATTGATCCTGGCTGGGTATTGACCTGTTGTACCCCATAAAACTGGCATGGGCTTCCTGGGGATCAAGGCCGTCGGTGGCGACCAGGGATTCCAGCAAGTCGTGCATGGATTGGTTACCCGAAGCAGGGGATCCCCCCAGTGGTAGCAGGCTGCAAGTTGGTGGGAAAGGGAACGAGCCGCTTGATGGTCGCGTAGGGGAACTCTGTAGAGAACCAACTACCAACTACCAACAACCATGGCCCCTGTAGTCAAACCTCCTGGACTGATTCAGCGTTATCGGGAATTACTTCAGACACGCCACTACGCGCGCCGCACGGTGAAGACCTACGAGCAGTGGCTGCGGCGGTTTCTGCGTTTTCATCACCTGCGCCACCCCCGGGAGATGGGGAGCCACGAGGTGAATGCCTTTCTGAGCCACCTAGCTGTGGAAGAGCAGGTAAGCGCCTCCACCCAGAACCAGGCTCTGGCGGCGTTGCTTTTTCTCTACCGAGATCTGCTGGAGTGCGAGCTGGAGCTCGATGGGGTGGTGCGTGCGCGGACGCGACAGCGGGTGCCGGTGGTGCTCAGTGAAGGCGATGTGAGGGCGGTACGGGAACGGCTGGAGGGTGAGCCTGCGCTAGTGGTTGGGCTGTTGTACGGCAGTGGTCTCCGGCTAATGGAGGCACTGAGGCTGCGGGTGAAGGATCTGGATTTCCAGCGGCGAGAGCTCGCAGTGCGCGATGGGAAAGGCGGCAAAGATCGGATGACGATGGTGCCCCAGAGCTTGGTGCCTGGGCTCCAGGAGCATCTGGAGCAAGTGCGCCAGCTGCATCTGAGTGATTTGGCGGCGGGTTGGGGCCGCGTGTTGATGCCATATGCCTTGGCCCGCAAGTATCCGAATGCGGACCGTGAATGGGCGTGGCAGTGGGTGTTCCCCCAGCAAAAGCGATGGTGCGACAAAGAATCTGGTGCTCAGGGGCGACACCACATCGATCCGAGCGTGGTACAGAAGGCTGTGAAGCGGGCACTACTTGAAGCCGGTGTGACCAAGGCGGCCAGCTGTCACACCTTCCGTCACTCTTTTGCCACTCACCTACTGGAGAGGGGCCAGGACATACGCACGATCCAGGAGCTGCTCGGTCACAAGGACGTCAGTACCACCATGATCTATACCCACGTCTTAAATCGAGGGCCCCACGGTGTACGCAGTCCCGCAGACGCTCTGTAGCCATCGGAACAGTTGGTTCGCGGACCCGTGAACCACGGCTATCTTGGGGTGTGGTTTTGAAAGACCCTATGCAGGTCAAAAAGTCTCAGAGAATTAACGACCCGAGTCGTCTTTGGTTATCGGAAAGGCACGGGGCGTGCACGCCTCGGTTCACGGAACCGTCCAATAAAGAGTTAGTAAAGCAAATGATTTCCTTCAAATCTGGCCTGTAGCAGCTCAAGCCGATTCATCAGCTTTTGGAGCTTCTGCTCCTTCCTCTTTTTGACACTAGGTGACCCATCAAAATGGCTCATCTCATTGCCCAAGAGATAGTCAACAAAGTCTTTGGGCTCGCAAGGCTTGGCTCCCATCCACTTGTGGAAGTTTCGATGAATACTGCTGCTGATGGCGATTAGGTTTTCTTCATAGGCTGCCAAATCGGGGCGTGAGCTGGCATCGAACAGATGATGCGCCTCAAGTTCAACTGAATACTGATCGGATTCAGATGGTTTGTAACCGGAGATGGCACAGCCAGATCCATCTTTTCGTAGTGCCCTCTGACGAACCTTGTCCTTTGCTTCCTTAACCCTGGCTTCATGGCTTTCGAGCAGCTTTCGCTGGACCTCAAAGCATTCCTCGGCCACATCGGCAACAGCTTTTACCCAAGCCTTTCGCGCCTTGGTGATCCTGCCTTTATCCCTCATCGTCTTTGCCAAACGCACAATGCCGCGCTGGCTCCAATGACGTTGGTCTTTGCCCTCAAAGCTATCAAAATGCACACCGATCTCTAATCCCTCAGCACCTTCTAGTCCAGAACTTTCTTCTTGAATTCTTGTAATGGTGCCAGCCATCCCTTTGCCGTTGGTGCCCAGCACCCTTACAAAAGAGCGCTGTTCAAGAAAAACCAGATCACCTCGGATTTGGATGGAGCTTCGATCTTGGGTAACTTGAATGATGCGCCGTTTGACGAGTGTGCGTGTCACCCGC
The DNA here is from genome assembly GCF_024345395.1 of Cyanobium sp. Tous-M-B4. Taxonomy (NCBI): domain Bacteria; kingdom Bacillati; phylum Cyanobacteriota; class Cyanophyceae; order Synechococcales; family Prochlorococcaceae; genus Cyanobium; species Cyanobium sp. Tous-M-B4. The sequence goes on from NZ_JAGQBA010000005.1 coordinate 262,076, forward strand.
GCACGATGCTGGGTGAAGAACTCATAAATCTTGGCCAGGATGCTTCCACCTTCTTTCTCCTCCAGGTACTTCGCCAGGGCCATCACGCCTTCTTCGTAAAAGCGGCGGCTGCGAGCTTGGCCAGGTTCGTATTCAAAGAACTCCCCTTCAATTAGCTCCCATTCATCATCAGCATGGGCATCAAAGAACTGGCAAATACCACTGAGCTTCTTCGCGCTGATGCCAAGGATTCTTGCTGTCTCCTGAAAGGAGAAGGCATCACGTGATCGGTTGGATGTCGTCGTCATCAGCTTGTTTACAGGAAGGCAAGAAGGGAGTCACGCATTTTTTGGAGCCGCTCCATCACTCGCGGATCGCCGCCAACATCGGGATGGTGTTCCTTGGCAAGCCTGCGGAAGGCATCTTTGATGTCATCGGCACTGGCTGTTGAAGGATCGAGTGAGAACACATGCCACGGCCTGAAATTTTCTAAGACATCGATGCCGTTAATGGATGTTTTGCCCGTTTTGGCGCGCTCGCTATGGGGAACTCCAACCCACTCCCGGTAGAGCTTGAGCCAATCTGCCTTTGTTTTCAGATCAAATGTTCGGCCCGCCATCGCGAGGTTAAACTCACTTGATTTGCGCAGCTCAGTGGCGTTCTTGCTGCCAAACACCTTGCACACTGATTCTTTGAGCTCTATCAGCGTGAGAACGGGTTCAGGGAACGGCTTTCCGTTGATGAACTCTGCGAATGCCAACAGGCTGTCGGCATCCGGAGCCCCAGCCGAGAGGATCTCTTCGATCCTTGCTAAGACCGCTGACCGATCGAGCTTCTTGCGCGCTGGCGTCTTGGTGGCCACGGCTCAGTACTGCTGTTTGCCCTTAATACCCCCTCGAACCCCTCCGCGGAGGGATTTGTCATCACCTGTTCGCATGGGAATCAGATGCCAGTGCGCATGAAACACCGTCTGCCCAACGACGACGCGGGATAGGCATCGACGGTGCAGAGCGCCAGCTCGTTCTCCAGCAGCCCCCGGGCCCTGCCAAGAACGCCGCCAACCCCAGCACTATCGACCTGGCGGATCCGCTGCCCGTCTCGGCTTGCGCGCCACGCCGTGCCGCCGAAGTGAGCCACAAATCGCTCACAGACTTCACCCTCAACAGTGCCTGCCTCCCTGCCGAGCAAACACTCCATGATCAGCGCCTGTTCATGGTCTAGGGCTCCCAAGGCCAGGCTCTGATGGATTTACTGGGGCGTCCTGAACAGGTCAATCAAGCTCTGCAAGATCTGTTCACTCGCCAGGCGCAGGGCATGGGCGCTTCCAGCTCCCTGTGCTCATCCTTGCCAGCCTTGCTGCAGGACGCGATCCGGCGGACGTTGCTGCTCGCCGAGCAGGCCGGCTTCTACTCACGGTTCGGATTCATCCCATCGCCACTGCGCCAGCAGCAACTGCTTCTGCTCTATTGCCCCTTTTTCTCGGGCCTGGGCTGTCCGCAGCAGAATGGCAAGACGGAGTCCACCACCATGCACACGTTTTCAGCGGTGATTGAGCGCTGCCCTGAGACCGGGCTCTTGGTGGGCTACGTCCCCGGCTTCCCCGGGGCTCATAGCCAGGGTGAAAGCCTTGATGAGCTACAGGCCAACCTTGAGGAGGTGATTTCCATGCTCTTGGAGGATGGCGAACCGACTCTGGAAAGTGATTTCGTAGGTCTGCAGCAAATTTCCGTGGCGGCTTAAAGGGTGGGGTCAACGCCCGTTCTCAAGCCATCGGAGGTTGCAGATATCCTCAAGAAGCTGGGGTTTGAGGCGGTTCGCCAGCGCGGCTCCCACCAGCAGTTCCGTGATGCCAAAGGCCGCTGCACGACGGTCCCGGCTTATAAAGGGCGCGACATTGCACCGCCGCTGCTACGCCAAATCGCCAAAGACATCGGCATGTCGGTGGAGGAGTTCCTCAGCTGCCGCTGAGCGCCTCCTCGACATCGGGACCGGGGTCGCCGCCTGTCGGGAAGTTATCCAGCCATTGCGCCAGAGGCAGGGTCAGCAGGTCGCTCACCACATGTCTTGCAGGCAGGTCCGGGGGGCTGTGACCTTTCATCCGTAGCGGGACAGTTTGGGCGTTGGGTTCTCTCTGCCGTCCCCAGATGGCTGCACCGCTTACCATCACTGCCCTCCGCGCCAGCGCAGCTAGCGCAGCACACCCGGGCTCAGGCCAGCAGCGGTCTGGCGGCGGGCTCTTCTTTGGCAACCTCTCCTGTCTCGGAGTCGACGGCCGCTAGCTCAGTTGTCACTGCAAACCCCACCAGCTCGTGCGCCCCGAAGGAGCGCAGAAAGGGCACATCGGCGGCATCGCGGCCGCGGGCAATCAGCACCCGGCCGCAGCGCGGGATGTTGTGCCGTGCATCAAATACATGCCAGCGGTTTTCGAGAAACACCTCAAACCAGGCGGAGAAATCCACGGGCGCCTCGCCCAGGGGGATGCCGGTGTAACCGAGGTAGCCGGTGCAGTAGCGGGCGGGGATGTTGAGGCAGCGGCAGCAGGTGATGGCGAGATGGGCGAAATCGCGGCAGACGCCGGCGCGATCGCGCAGGGTGTCGCTGGCGCTCTTCTCCGGGCTCACCGCGTCGTAGTCGAAACGGATGTGCTCGTGCACCCAGTCGCAGATCGCCTGCACCTGCCCCCAGCCGGGGGGCACCGCGGTGAATGTGTCCCAGGCAAACGTCATCAGCGCGGCGGTGTCGCAGTAGGGGCTGGGGTTGAGCAAGGGATAGGTGTCCACCGGCAGTGCCTGCACCGCGCAGGCCGTGGCGGCGGGAACCACGGGATCGCAGCTGTCGGGCAGCTCGATCCTGGCCTCATAGGTGAATGTGGTGACACCGGCGGAGGCGATCAGGCGACTCCAGCGGTTACCGGCGCTATCGCTGAGCAGCTCATAGATGCGATCGGGGCTTAGCCGCACCTGTTCAGGACTGCGCAGCTCTGGCAGCAGGCTGGTGTGGGGGTGCACCAGGGCCAGCAGGGGCGTGGCCACCGGGCAGCGGATTTCCAGCCTGCAGCCGGTGGCGAGGAGCACAGCAGCGACGTCGCGATGGCCAACTTGCCCATGGTGGCGCTGCCGTCGCGCTGAGGTTGCTGCATGGGCCGTTGTGCGTTGGGGATCAGACAGGAGCGATGCAAATGCCAGACATCACGCCTCAAGCCGGCCGGCATTGATTCCACTCTCAACCTGCTGCTGGGGCTGCTGGGTGGAGCAGTGCTGACGCGGCTGGATCGCTAACACCAATGCGATGCCGATTGCCAGGCCCAGGGCATGCAGGAACTGAACCGCAGGTTGCTGATACGGATCAGAACGGTTCGGTCGTCTGCTGGTTATCTGCGACCCAGCGCGAGAAGGCCTCGCGATCAAGCTCGCCGCTGGCCACTGCCAACACAACGGCCTCGGCAGCATCGATTGTGGCGGTCAACTCGACGCCGTTCAGCACGAGGGTCGTTTCCATGGCGGCATGGCCGATCCGCTTGTTGCCATCCACGAAGGGATGGTTCTGGATCAGGGAGAACCCCAGAGCTGCGGCTTTGGCATTCAGTCCTGGGTAGAGATCAACACCGCCAAAACTCTGGTGGGGCTGGGAGAGGGATGACTCCAGCAGGCCCAGGTCCCGCAGACCGGGCATGCCACCGCTTTGCTCGATCAAGCGACGATGCAGCTCCAGCACCTCCGCCAGGCTCAGCCAGCGCATCAGGCCAGCCGGCGATAGAGCTCCTGGTTCTTCTTAAGCACCCGATCTGCAGCGGTCTGGAAATCAACCGATTGCCGAGCAACCAGATCCCGCACTGCAGCAGAAGCGAGATCGGCCTCACTGACGTGGAGCCGGCGTGCTGTTTCGCTCAAGGCCTGGGCCTGTTGGTCATTGAGCTCGATCGCGATTCCCACTGGCGCTCTCCAACTGAAGGACTGATGGCATCCAGGTTGGCACCTCCGTTGGCGGATGGCTTGCAGCAGATTGATCGGTTACGCGGGGAAGGCTTGCTCCGGTCCTCTCCAGTTTGAGGCCCTCCTGACGCCGGACCTCCGCTGGGATCGGTCTCGTCGCTGCGCCAGCAGCTGAGCGGGGTGGAGTGAGGCCCTGTCCATCTATTGCTGCCAGGGCCGTTCAGCGCAGCAGCACTGGTAGGCGGCGAATCGGCCGCACCTGCGGCTTGTGCGGCGGCGGGATCTGCAGTTGCTGGTCGACCCAGTGGGCAGAAAGGGCCGCCAGCAGGCTGTTGCGGTCGCCGTGGATGCGGAGCATGGCGTTAGCTGAAAGTGCTGCCCGCCAGCCTGATCGGGCCGGCCCGCTCCGCCAGCGCAGAAAGCGACAGGGCCGCGCAACCAATGGCACAACCGCGGCCATCAAAAGCACCAGTTCAAGCTCCGAGAATGCATGTCAGTCCGCGCTGCTGCTTAGCAGCTCGAGATCAGCGCCATGCCGGTGTCGCACCGTGAGGTGCGACACCGGCTTTCAGGCGACATCGAAAACTGAGCCACCCAGCAGGCGATCCATCGAGCAATCCACCTGCGGTTGTCCTTGTTCCGCTCGCGCCGGAGGGAGCAGCGGCTTGGCAGCCAATCGCCTGTGGCTTTCTACGGTGCAGCGATGGCCCCAGACCTCAAGCACCCTGCCACCGGCGATTTGATTGTGTTGGCAGGTGGTGAGCAGCTTTGGCGGATTGGCTGGCCTGGTGCACCGGTCCTGGTCGTCACCAAGAACGGGCCAGACGGCAACGCCACCTAACGGCTGGCTGATCCCAAATGCAAAACCTGGAACAAGGTGGGGGAAGCTGGTTCCCTGGCTAGAAGCAGGCAGCTGAGAGAACCCGGATCTGTCCTGAGCTGCGCAGAAGACTCGCCCTGGCTGAGTGGGCTTCCGGTGGGGCTTACTCCGGGTCCTCTCCATTGTGCTTCCTTTCTGCGTCAGTACGCCTCTGGGATCGGTCCCATCGCTGCGCCACACCTGGCGCCGAATCCCATGGCCACCTATCCCGCCCAGCCCGAGTTCTGCCGGCCAGAAGAAGATCCCCTCCTGCTGCGCCGTGATCTGCCCTTTAGGGCGTCAAGCTTGCGACGGCGAAGAGGCTGGGTGCCCTCAATCTTGGCGATCAGGGACTCCTTGAGAAAAGATATATGATGAACCACAATTACTCATCCAATAAAAGAGATTCATAATGTTTAAGAAATTTACAGGAGGGATGATTGCACTTTCATTCATGGCTGCAACTCTTTCAGGGTGCACAGCAGAAACTAAGACTAAAACGCTCGTCGTATTTCAAGATGCGCCGGTGATTGTGAATGACACAAATGAAAAAATTACATCGACTAGAGCCGGTGAACGTCTATTTTTCGCTGGTGTTTTGAGAAATGCAGATAGTAAAAATATTGGAGAGGTCATTGGTCAGCTCACCACTTTTGATGTCACCATTAACAAAACCGCAGAAGTTGATCGCTTCCGCGAGCTTGCCTTCAATATGAGCAAGGGCCAGATACTGGCACTGGGCGCCTCGGAATACATTGCGTCCAAAGCACCAGGCTTCGCCAGTAATAGCGAGTCAGGCACAGCAGTCATCGTAGGTGGAACCGGTGAGTATGTCGGCGTGCAAGGCACGGTGACAAGCAAGCAAAATAAAGCTGGCACTTACCAGCACACCTTTGTCTTTGTAGAGTAAATTTCGGATGACTTGGCGCAGCAATTCTTTGCTCCTGCGATGGCGCTCTTTATAAAATAGTTACAAAAATGGTAAGGATGGCGACCTGATGGCGGTCGACCGCAATGTTTAACCTGATCCGGCCATGTTGTCGTCGTTGCCTATCAGGGCAGCTTCCTGATGCGGCCGCTGCTGCTTCAGTGGGAGCAGTGGTTGCTTGAACCGGTGAGGCCAGGCGAGGCAGCAATTCCTTTGGACCTGGAGGTATTTGATCGCTCAGGGCTATTTGGCGTGGTGGTGCATGCAGTGCATCACCTCAACAAGCCGCGCTTGAGACGAATCTAAGCTGCTTGTGTTTCACGGCTATCAGCCCGTCAAAAAGATGCGGCTGATCCTTGCCGAGAAGGCTTTTGCCTTTGCCCGCAAGCTGCAGGGCACCCCCAGCGAGAGGGCAATAAATGAGCTTGGTCATCAGTTCAGCACTCGTTAGGAGTTGAACCACGGCAGTTTCAGACCAAGTGCTTCGATTGGATCCATCACGAGCTTGTTGAGAGCACGGCCTAGAACGACTTGTGGCTCGTCTGCCCGAATAGGGAGAACGGGATGGGAGTGATCGGCTCCGCTGACAATCTTGCGTCTGATTAGGGAGTTCCCTGCCTCCAGCCCGCACACATAGGCTCGTTCCTGACACAGACCCTTGGCTCCATGTTCTTTGTCGCCCATCCGCACCCAGTCGCCAGCGCAGACGATCGACTGCACTGAGGTTTCCAAGGGTGGCCGTTTTCTGAAACTTCCCGGAGAAAAGAGCGACACCGAGCTTGGATAGCGCCGCACCTCGGCATCAACCACCCTGGCATTGGTGAATTCTGGATGAGCGATGGGGAGTAGGTCGCGCGTGAGCAGATCGATAATCTCTTGATCACTCATCGCTGCAATAGCCGATGCGTTGTAAAAGTCGCTGGCGACCACAGAGCCCTGGGGATGCTCATCACCCCAAAGAGCCTGCTGAGCATCCTTGTGCAGCTGATCCAGCATGAAAAAAGTGCCCCCAGAGCCCTTCAGTGATTCGAAGCGGGAGAACACGTTGACTGGGTAAGCGATTGGAACATAACGATCCAGCCATAGACGTGCTGACACTACATCGATGGAATCAAGCGAAGCAGCACTAACAAGCTCTGGTGCTGCCTTGCTGAGTTCTGGAGATTGAGCCATCAGAGACTTGAGACCTTTTGCACCAATGGCCAAGACCACAGCATCCACATCGTCAATCACCTGAACTGTATTAGTTGCTACGTTCTTAACCTCAACCGAGCTGATGCGCTGCGAGTCGGGCGACACATTCACCTGTCTCACCAACGTTCCCCCAAGGACCTGCAGATGATGGCGGGAGATCAGCCTGCGACTCAGAGGTGCAAACAGATGTTCGGCGATACTTTTCGACTTGATCCAGCAGACATCAAATGAGTCTTGGTGGGCCAGGGCGTAGTAATAGAGGAGCTCCATGGTGACCGCGGCCGAAAGCTCTTCGGGCGGCTTGAACAAGCCAACCAGCAAGGTGGGGCGCAAGAAATCATTGATGAGCCGATCGCTGATGCCAAGCTTGATAAATAGTGATTGCGCATCAAGATCGTCGTACTGCTGGAATGTCTTGTTGCTGCGATATAGGTCAAGCATCGCATAGAGAAGCCCTGCGATACTGAGGCGGTCTTGAATGGGCAGTCGTGTGAAGTTTGTGATTGTCGCCACCATCTGACCAAGGGGACTTGGCCATTGGGGTGCCTCTCCAAAGACAGGCGCTGTTGCTTCCAACCCATCGGGAGACCAGAAGGCACTGGTTGTGAATTCAGTGAAGATATCGCCAACGCCGAGTTCATCGGTTAGGGCATTGATGTTGGGATAGTCTTTCCAAAACCCTCTGGTTCCTGCCTCGAAAGGTTTGCCGCTTTTGGTTGTGATTGGTTGACTGCCTGTTGGATCGGCCATCCCATCAATCAAGGTGACACGAATACCGGCTTCACAGAGTGCCTTGGCTGCGCCCCAACCAGCCCACCCGGCTCCGACGACGACTACATGGGATGGTCTTCCGCCGGGCATGCTCTCGTCTGGAGTGGTCTCGTCTGGCATGGCTACTACGAAAGTCGGCTCATCTTCTGCAAGTTACTCAAAGAGTGATGGGTGAGGCGCTACGGATGCCGTGACTGCAGCAGCAGGGCTGTGCTTAGACGAACAATTCAATCTCCAGGATTTGGGAGATTTCAGAAGCACGTTGACTGCATTTTAGCGATTTCACCCTACACAACCCCTTTTTAAACACAGATTGATTGTTCTTTTTTTATTGATTTCGCTGGCTTCGGTTCGGCAGCTGCCTCCAGGCTCGACTGACAGCTGACTGCGAAGCATGCAACCGGTAGCCCTGCAGCAGCCAGGGGAACGACCGTTCCCCTGTTGCCAGACTGGGAGCATCGAGGGGGATCCGATGCTGCGCTTTCTACTCAACGTGCTCTGGTTCGTGCTCGGCGGGGTGGTGATGGGCCTCGGTTGGTGGCTGGCCGGTCTTGTAGCGGCGATCACGATCGTTGGCCTCCCCTGGGCGCGGGCCTGCTTTGTGATCGGCAACTACTCCTTCTGGCCGTTTGGAAATGAGGCCGTGAGCAGGCGTGAGCTCACCGGACGGATGGATTTCGGCACCGGACCGCTGGGGCTGATCGGCAACGTGATCTGGTTTCTGGTGGCGGGCTGGTGGCTAGCGATCGGCCACCTCACCTCTGCAGTGGCCTGCTTCGTCACGATCATCGGCATTCCCTTCGGGATCCAACACATCAAGCTGGCGCTGATCGCACTGGCCCCGGTCGGCATGCAAGTGGTGCCGGTGCGCCGCTGAATGCCACCCCATCGATGCCGAGACGTTCCTCTTCACCCCTGCCCGGGGGCGGTTGGAGTATTGGCCGTTGATTCTCAATCATGCAGCCATGGCCAGCTGCATCACGGTCACCTCCAACCCGGATCCAGCGCAGCTACAGAGCCTGGGCGTGAGCAGCTTTCCCTGGACCTACGACGAACAGGAAACCTGCCTGCTGCTGGAGGGCGATGTCAGCGTCACCCCCGCTGGTGGGGAGCCGGTGCGATTCGGGGCCGGTGATCTGGTGGTGTTTGACACCGGGCTGAGCTGCACTTGGGAGGTGCATGTCCCAGTGCGCAAGCACTACCGCTTTGGTTGAGAGGACGGGGCAGAGTGGAGCCAATGCAAATTCCTCACCGGCCCAGCCCTCGCGAGACCACGGAAGCGATGGTGCGCAACATCGCTCGTGAGGTGGCCGAGATCGAGCAGGCCATCAGCCATTGCAGGGGCGATCGGATCGCTGAACCCCGATTGACGGGCACCTGGCTGGCCCACCTGCTGATCAGCAGCAGCGAGCTACTCCAGAACCTGCTGATCGAGTCGGCCCGCAGACCGCCCTCCGGTGCGTAGCCGGGACTCAGAAGCAGAAGGGCAGGAACTGGGTGCGGCAGGCGGCGTAGCCATCAACCAAGGCACCGAGGCCGATCTGATGGGCGATGCCAAAGCCGGTAAGGCCTTCCACCACGATGCCGATCACAATGCCGAGCATGGCGGCGCGGCCGTTAAATAATTCCACTCGCTTGAGCTGCTCCATGAGGGTCAGCTGTTCGGCGCTGGTATCGAGCAGCTGGTCTTTGGCGGGGGTGTTGGTCATGGGGATCTCTGGGTTGGGTGAAACGAGAAGGAAGCGTTGGCGTCAGTCGGCGATATTTGGCTGTAGCACCAGGGCGCTGATTAACCAGGCACCGAAGAGCAGCAGGGTGATGGCAGTTGAGTAGTCGGTGCTCATAGCGGTCAACCGAGCCCGATTTGGGAAAGGATGCCCTGGCCGGTGAGCAGCTCGGTTCCTAGGCCGATCACGAAGCCGAGCATGGCCAGACGGCCGTTCCAGGTTTCAGCGAAGGCGACAAAGCCAAAGCGGGCAGCGGAGTCAGTCATGCGTGTTTCAGATTGTTACGGCAATTGTAACGGCATGTGAAGGGGCTGGTCTATGGCGGTTTGCCGCATGCTCTCCTCGCAGCAGGGGCAACGCACCTCTCGGTGGGGTCTCATATGGCGCACCTCTCGGTGGGGTGTCATTTAGCGCACCTCACGGTGCGACCTAATCCGTGTTGCCGAGGCGGCTCAGCTGGCGAACGACGCAGAGCCTTTGCTCATTAGTGATGCTGCCAGCGCTGTCGACGATTCAGGCCACGCGCACGAATGTCAATTCGATGACGTCTTTAGTCAAAAAGTCTGTGTTGTCTTATACTTCTGCCGTGCAGCCTTACTTGCGATCAAGCTGATCGAATCGCCGTTCACTAATAATCTTCGCCAATTCTAGAAAATAGCCGGCGGTGCACCACTTGCCATGGTTGCGGTCGCGATTGACTATATCAGTCCTGACCTCGGCAGCCTCTGCCATTACTAGGTCTAGCTCCCCTTGAGGCAACTCATAAAGATCTTGAAGCTCAACTGAGCGGTCAAGCAGGTGACTTTTGAACCACTTTGGATTAAGTTCTTGAGGAGGGATATCCAAAATGTAATAAATTCTTGTTTAGAATTCGCATTCTACAGCATTGTCCTCTTCTTGCCATTCATCCATAAAGTCCTCGAAGCTTGAATGGAAGCCAGGGTTGTTTAGATAAATCTCCGCGAGATCATCCAAGGCGACGAATTCAGGGATAAATGCACCAGGCTTTTGCTTGTAGTCATGCAAGATTTCTTCCTTATTCACTCTATTGAAGCCCCAATTGCCCAGCATAGGTTCCACTGGTAGAGCTGAGGTGGCGAATGAAGTCCCCTCGACCTATTGAGTGAGTGCATGGATCCAGGGTCTTCTCGGCAGAGCTGAGGCGTCGTTGGCTGTCAACTCTTTTTTTTGGGGGGGAGAAAGCCCCTGAGGACTGGGTTTGTCGTGCCCAACAGCGCTGCCGGTGCTATGACCCGTGCAGGGAAGGATGGTCGGTCCATGGGCGAGATCAGCCCAGGGTGCACCGCGCACCTGCCTGAGTTTCACCGTAGCCGGGCTGTGGCCTGATCTGGCCACCGATGCCGCCTGATCCGTGGCTAGCACCAAACTCCAGCACCGTGAACAAGGTGTACTGGGCATAGGGATCGACACCTGCATCACCTGCACCACCTGCACCATTGAGCAGGGTTAGATCACCAAGCCAAATTGCTCCCTCGCAGGGAGCCACAACGGTCCAGCCATGACGATGCACAGCCCCCTTGCTCCTAGAAACGACTCACTCGATCAAGACGAGCGTGAGCTCGCGCAGTTAGTGGGTGATCTCGCTGTTAACGAATGGTCTGGCGTAGGCGATGAAGTTGGAGCTGCTGCGGTTCACCCACTTGCAGTCATGGCTGCATGAGGCCTTGATTAACTCAATTGCAGCAAGCTGCTCGAGGTCTTCTTTGGGATGGCCGGTGCGGCGGGCGTAGTTGCCAGCAGTGCTGCCGCTGCCTCGCCAGTGCTGGTCTTGCAACCAGATCACCCCCTGGAGGAAGGCATCCATCAGGTCGTCATGGGCGGCGTTGTGAAATCCAAAGCTGGGCCTCAGCAATGCGGCGCTCCACCTCGTAGCGAGGGGGGGGCCTTCCCCGTCCATAGCGTTGGCCGCATCACCCATGAGCTCGGCGATGGACCGCAGGGTCTGCATCCCGGTGCTCACCTGACGCTGCCAGGACTTAAATGAAACCGCCGTTGGCGGATCGGCCCGTCAGCATGGTGATACCCGTGATCACCCCGTGCTTCTTAACCCGTTCTGCCCGCTCAGCACGGCCAAGGTGCTGAGCCTCAAGGTCACCGTGCTGCTATTGCTCACCCTGCTGATCAAGGCAAGGGTGCAGATCCTGGCCGGTTCGGCCATCGGAATCTTTCTATTGCTTCTGCAGACGCTGGTGTTTCTCGCCATCAGCGGTGGCTTGGTGTTAGCGGCCGGCAGCAGCTTGAGGACGCGCCATGGCCGTTGAAGTCGCCTTGGCGATGCTGCAGCGGGATGGCCGCTGGCTGATGCAACTGCGTGACGAGATCCCCTCGATCGTCGCGCCTGGCTGCTGGGGACTTTTTGGCGGGCACCTCGATCCCGGCGAGACGCCGGAGCAGGCCCTGCGACGGGAGCTGCTGGAGGAGATCAGCTGGCAGCCCGAAGCGACGGAGCTGGTGATGGTGCATCACATCCACCGGCGCACGGCCCATGTGTTCCGGGCCGAACTGTCGGTGCCGCTAGAGCAGCTGCAGCTGCTGGAAGGCCAGGACTTGGCCCTGGTCAGCACTGAGGAGCTGTTGGTTGGAGCCATCTGGAGTTGCCGTCTGGGCAGCCATCGCCCCCTGGCCGATGGATTGCTGGAGGTGATGCAGCACGTGCTCACTCAGCAGACTTGAGACACAACAAAGCCCGGCGCGTTGACCCCGGGAATTTGCCTGCTCAGCCGTCGTTTAGTCCCAGGGGGTAGTGCCCAAGGGGGTCGGGCGCAGCTGCGCGAGTTTGGTGCTCGATGACAGCCTGATCGTTTTCAGATCAGAGAGTTTCTAGTTGTGGTTGGAGCTGCCGGCATGGGCTGGCAAGGGCAATTGGACGATCGACACCGGTCTTCACGGGAGGATATTGGAGTTCATGAAGGGGAGTTCATGGCCCAGGGACCTGCGCCCTGATTCGCCGCACCAGGCGATAACCGCGGCGTACCCAATCGAGGACACTCCCCGGCACCCGCAGTCCAAGGTGGCCGATCAGCGGCCGGTAAAACGTGCGGTAGGCCCAGCGCAGGTCTTGCCAGGCCCGGCATGGCTGAGGGTTGAGGAAGTCGGAGATGTCCACAATCAGCCCCCGGCCCCGGTGCAGCATCAAGTTGCGCCCATGCACGTCATGTCCATGCAGGCCGCGGGCCATCGCATAGGCCAGCGCTGCATCCACGTCGTCGATCACCTGCGCGGGGATGGGGATGCCCTGGCGCAGACAGTCGTACAACGTGGTGCCCTGCAATCGCCTCAACACCAGATACCCCGCCCCCACGTGGAAGCACTGTGAGAAGGCGGGGTGATGGCCAATCCTGCGGTACACCTCCGCCTCTTGCTCCAGGCCTGGACGCTCCGGGCCGTAAACCTTCACCGCCAGTAAAGGGTGGTGGGGATGGTGCAATACCGCCGCGTAGTTACCGCAGCCAAGGGTGCGCCATGGCTTAGGCAGATCCTTCACCAGCACTGGATCGCAGGGATCCGGGCTGTGAATCTGGAGCTGCGGCAGCAGCTGGTGCTCAATGCGATCGAGCAGCTGCGGCAGGTCTATGGGCGAACTCTCGCCTGCCATCAGCAGCAGAGCGCTGCAGGGCTATGGCGTCGTTGCACCCGCACCCGGTAGGCACCGTGGGCAGAGCCATGGTGCAGAGCCGGCTTATCAGATTGAGCCTCCAGGTGCCCCGGCCGCTCCGTGAGCGGGTGGAGTCGGACTTCCTGCATCGCCTATCGCAGTCGTTCTTGGTTCAGGCTGGGTCGGGTTCACCGTTGATTGGTCCCTTTGGGGATACGGGGAACCGTCCCTCTTCACTGCTCTGGCCTGGCCAGCGGCTGCGAGGTGGGTCGTTCAGCAGCAGGATTAGTTTGTGGAACATGGTGCGAATACCAGCTCCTCCGCTCAAGGTTCAAGACCTGAGCCGATGGGCCCCTGCTGCAGACCGGCGCAACCCGATTGCGGTCTTGCAGGAACAGTAGGCCGATCGCCTGCCTTGGCTCGTGCCCGTGCGCCACAGCCGCATGGCTCACGACGCCTTTGCGTTCTATCGCGGCACCCCGGCGGTGATGGCCCATGACTTAGGCAATGCATCAAGCAGTGGCCTGGAGGTGCAGCTCTGCGGCGACTGCCACCTGGCGAACTTTGGCTTCTACGCCTCGCCTGAGTGGAGGCTGGTCTTTGACCTCAATGATTTCGACGAGACCGTACGCGGACCTTTTGAGTGGGACCTCAAACGGCTGGTGGTCAGCGCTGTACTCGCTGGGCGAAACCTGGCTCTGATCAGCCACCAGCCACCAGCGATCAGCAGGGCCGCGTGGCAAGGCGCAGCGCATCGATGTCAACGCTTACATCAACGAGCTGGAGCACCCACCGCTACGGCAGCACGTGCTCAAGGTGAGCGGTAAGGCCAGGGCCCGCACCTGCATAGAAGCGGCTGGCAAACTCTGCGAACGGGGAGCTGATGGGCAATTCCAACTGCGCCATGACCCCCCTCTGTTCTGGCGCCATGTCGTGCTGGATCGCAGGTGGACCTCCGACATCGACTGGCGCGATCTGAGCCAGAAGATGCTGGATTCATACCTGTGCTCCGTCCCTGCCGAGGTACGCCACAGGCTTCAGCACTACCGGCTGGTGGATGCGGCGATGAAGGCTGTGGGCGTGGGTTCGGTGGGCACCCGCTGCGCCATCAGTCTGTTTGTGGGCCCCACCCTGAAGACCTCTTGATCCTCCAGAGCAAGCAGGCAGGAGCGTCGGTGTTTGAGCCCTACGCCACAAGCCCATCACCCCAGCATCACGGCCAGAGGGTGATCGAAGGGCAGCGGCTGATGCAGACCGTGAGCGACCAGTTTCTTGGCTGGACAAGCGGTCTGCAGCGGGATCGCCGTTATTACTGGCGCCTGCTGTGCGACTGGAAAGGGTCGGTGGACCTGGCCAAACTGGATGCCAAGGGTCTGGAGCTCTACGGCGAATTGTGTGGTCGAGCTCTGGCTAAGGCCCACGCGCGTTCGGGGGATCGCCAAGCGATCGCGGCCTGGCTGGCCGCCGGCAAGGTGTTTGACCAGGCTCTGGAGGCCTTTGGCCTGCACTACGCCGATCAAGCCGAACGTGACTACCGGCAATTCATGCAGGCGATCAAGGAAGGCCGACTTGAGGCCAGGATGATCTTCTAAGGCCTTCGGCTGCTGGCTGAGGTTCTGCTGGTACGGGAACGACGATCTCCGTCCGGCGCTGGAAACCTGGATGGGCGAGCAGGAGGAGCAAGCCGGCTGTGTGATCAACCGCACCTACGTGGTGCTGGCGGCTGATGGGGTAAGGGGTTCCACACCCTGGCGGCTGCAGAAATCGCCGGCATCAGCGCGCTGGCTGTCCATCCCAAGAGTGAACGGGCACGAGGCTTTTACGAGCATTTCGGCAATTAGGGTGTCCGCCTGCATGGGGCTGGCTCGAGTGGCCTAGGTCTCTTGGGCCGAAGGCTGGGGTTCCAAAAGCGTCTCCAAGGCCGCTACAGCTGTGGCGAGGCCGTTCTCCGCAGCGAGCTGATCGCGGAGCTGCTCGGCCCTGCAGCGGTAGCTGGGGATCTCCGCCATCGACCGCAGGCACTCCGCCAAGGCTGGGGCCGTGAGCGTGGTGTGGTGATGGGTGGCCGGGCTGACGCCGAGTTCCTCCAGGGTTCGGCCCCAGGCAGGCTGATCTGCGAAGAAAGCCACCACCGTGGAGGGAATCCCACTGCGCAGGGTGGCGGCCGTGGTGCCGGCCCCGCCGTGATGCACGGCGCCACGCAGTTGCGGAAACAGCCAGTCGTGGGGGCACTCCTCCAATAGAAACACCGTGGGGGGAAGGTCGTCAGAGGGCACCACCCGGCCCCAGCCCGGCGAGAGAATCAGGCGCTGCCCCGCCAGCCGAGCGGCTTCCACCAGCACCGCGCCCAACGACGCGGGATGGTGCGGAATCATGCTGCCGAAACCGGCATAAAAAGGAGGTGGCCCGGCCTCGAGGAAGCGCTGCAGATCCAGAGGCGGGCTGTAGCTCTCCGATGTCGACGTGGGGTTGAAGCAATAGCCGGTGATCTGGGCATGGGCGGGCCAATCCGCCGGACGCTCCAGCACACGGCAGCTGAACAGATGGAGAATCGGTGGCGATTTCAACTGATGCGGGGCATCGCGCCGCTCCCCAGCACCGGTCCATGGCAACCGCGGCAATCCCAGCTGCCGGCTGCGGAAGTCCTGGATCAATCTGGATTCCTGGCGCCATTTGATCAGACGGAAGGCTCGGTAACTGAGGCGGTTCAGCTGACGCTTCAACCAGCTGGTGGAGTGCTGGCGGGCAGGGAACTTCAAAAAGGGAAAAGCCCCGGTCGCCACCACCGGGATGGGGCTGAGCACGGCGAAACGACATCCCTCGGCTTCGGCGAGGTGATAAGCCCAAAGCGCCAGCGGTGGTACCAGCAGCAGATCGCACCCTCGGATGGCCTCTCGGGCGGTGCTCAGCCACTGCAGCAGCAGGGCATCGTTCACCAGTCGCACCGGCTTGCCCTGCATCAGCTCCAGTCCGGCAGGGGAGCCCAGCAGGTCGCGGAAATTACCGGGCAAGGGGGCAAAGGCAATCGCGGCCTTCCGGGCCGCATCGGCGAAATTGGTGCTGCCGATCAACGTGACGCTGTGGCCGAGGCGCTGCAGCTCAAGCAGCAAGGCCAGATAAGGCTCTAGATCGCCTCGCGACCCCACACTGATCAGCTGGATCAAAGCCATGGGCGCGCCGCAGGAAAATTGGAGCCACAGCGGAACCCAAGGGCCCCACCCAAAAGCCCCGAGGCTGTGGCACCCCAGGGATCAGAGGCGAGACGCGGCTTTGGTGCCGAACACGCCGTCGCAGCGGGTGAGAACACCCCCAAGGCGGGAAGGCTCTTGGCAGTCACTTCTGAGTTGGTGGAAGGTGGGGAACCACCACAAACCGCTCGGGGTGGACCAGCAATGACGGGTCCTTACGGATCGACGCGGATCTCCCAGCCTGAGAGCACGGTGGGCCGATCTCCAGGGCCGCGGGTGATCGTGTATGCGAAGCGGCTGCCGTCGGGGCTGATGAAGCTCACCAGGGTCTGACCGTAGGGATAGACAGCCTTGCCGATGCAGTCGGGACTCACGTTGTAGGTAGTGCGCATCGTGCCGGTGGCGCCACCGGTCCCGCGGTAGGTGAGTTCGACGCCACCTTTGCCGTCGTACACCTCACGACCGGCTTCGGCGTAGGGCTTGCCATCAAGCATGCCGACCGAGCTGTAGAGGTAAGTGCCCTTCAGGGTGGCGTTGTTGCAACGGCTGGAGGGAGCAGAGGGCTGTTCCGCCCATGCGGCCGGGGCCCAGACCAGTGTCAGCAGAGATACCAACAGGGCAGGCAGAGTTAGCAGGCGCAAACGGGCAACCATGGAAATGGAGAGAGACTTCCTCCCGTCAGCATGACGGACCTTGGTCACTCTCAAGTTATTCAGCGCAGCGGCAGCTGGTGCTGACGGCAGCCAGGGCCAGCACGATCAGTGGGATCAGGTCAGCTTTCCAGGGATCGCCTGGCCGCGAACTGGCGCTTGCCGGAGGCGGCCGCCATGCTGCTGTTAGGCCTCTAGTGAGCAGCACGCCAACACTCCAACCTGCTCCCATCTCCAGCTGGAGGCAATGCCTGTAATGGCTGATTGTGCTGAGCAGCTAGCGCAGCGATGCTGTGTTCATCAACCAAGGAGGTGCCCAACATGGACGACACGCCACCCCGCCAGGTTCCAGAAGCACGCTGACTACAGGCCGCGGAAGTGGCGTTGATCAGCAGCACCACTCAGAGAGTGCGGCGCTGCAGCGATGCCGCTTGGTCAGAGCCGCAGCCGCAACCTCCCGCCTTGCTGCTGCCTTGGGCCATGGAGCGAGGCCTGCCATTACGTTCCAGATCCCCGCAAGTTAGGAGCTGTGTTGTGACTGAAAGACTTCGATCGGTCGCCTGCCTACACCAAAGCCCAAAGCGCTTGCCCAGAGTCTTGGAGTGGGGCAGAGCGTGAAAGTGATACTGGAGGCGCTCAACAATTCCTCGGCTGACGACTGATTCGCTCCGGGCTACAACACTTCAAGTGCCTCCTTCGCCCACTTGTTGCTCAGGAAAAAAGCCAGGATGGATGAACCAAGAGCACCAAGCCCAGCCCAAGCATCACCACGCCGCTGACCTGCTTGAGAAGGCGGCCGCCTTTCTCACTGAGCTTGCGGCTGCTGAGAGCGCTGACCGCCACAATCACCATGAGCGTGTCATCAGCGATGTAGCCAAGGATGTAGAGGCCCAAGTAGCCGTAATGCACAAGGGGAGGAAGATCTTGCTGAGCGAGAACGGCGGTGAAAATGGCCGGCAGGCCAGCGGTGCAGAGCAGCTCCACCAGATTGACCACCACCGCCAGGGCCGCCACCCCAAACAATGAGCCAGTGATTGAGCGGCTCTGGAGCACGGCGCGAATGCGGCTATAGATCCCAGGTTTGGCGCGAGCCGGTATCGAGATGTGGTAATTGGCTTCTTTTGTAGTGCTGTCGCGCAGGTTGATTGCCCCAATCAGCAACGCCAGCAGCGCCAGCGAGACCCGGATCGGTGTGGCGAAGCCAACGGCTAAAAACACATTCAGCCAAGCTGCCAGAAACAGGAAGTAGACACCTCCGCTTACCAGCACGAAGGTGCCGGCCACCAGAGCCATGCGGCGGCGACTGCGCAAATGAACCAGCAGCGACAACAGAAACAACAGCACCCACATCGCGCAGGGGTTGAAGCCATCCAGAAGCCCCAGAGCCAGGGTGAACAGGGGAAGGCCCAGCCGCCGCACACTCAAGCGGCCCAAGGGACCTGCCTCAACCGCTGTGCGTCCTGCGGGCCCGGCGGCGGCACTCCCATCGAGAAAGGCCAGCAGTTCAGGCCCGCTGCTGGTGGGTTCGCCAAACCCCACCAGCACCCTGTCCCCAACGGCGAAGGTGGGCACCCCTGGAGGCCAGATCTTGGCCTGGCGGCTGATAGCCACCAGATCCCTCTGGGCGGCGGGATCGGTATCCACCGAGATCAGGGTGATGCGCAGATCCGGGCGGCGCCGCTGCAACTCCGGCACGTAGGCCCTGAAGGCAGCGCAGTGGGGGCAGCTCTGGCTCACAAACACACGCAATTCCGTGGCAGTCCGGCCCCACGCCGTCTCGCAGAACAGGGCGCAGGCCAGCAGCAGGGCGATCCAGCTACGCCCATGCTTTTTCAGGGCGATTCGCCTGGCATTGATGATCAAGCTGTCCCAAACATTCATTGGTTTACGTTGTGTTGGCGCAGGGCCTCGTAGCCAGAGCCAATGGCCAGCACCTGTCGCCGCTGGCGGTACTGCTCTTGGAGCAGGGGCCGGATCGTCAGCGCGCTGGATTGTACTCAGGGGGAGATATCTTCCATCAATGGAGCCTCCGAATCCAGTTGAAGTCACCATGCGCGACCTGAGCGCATCGGAGGTGTGGGCGGAGCCAAGTCTTCTCCAGGCTGTAGCGCCTGAGCGTCGAGCCATCGAAGCCGCACTTCAGGCTCAACTGCAGCCCGCAATGCGCCAGCTCGCTTCGGCGCATTCATCTGAGGTGCCGAATTAACAATCAACTTAAATCATACCGCAAATCAACTGCAGCAAATCAGCCGCTGATTCGCCTCCAAGGTTCGCACGACAGGGCACTCTTGATCTTCTATCCTGAAACCGTAGTTGATTAATTGTTGATCATGGTAATCTAAAAATAACACCGTAATAAGCTCTTCGCACTTGAGCAGCGCTTGGTGGCGGCGGAAGGCTCGGTTGGATTCTGTTGCGAGCTTCTAATGGAGTTTCAACATTAGGTATTAGGCCATGATTTCAAAATTATACATCCGCGTGTTGTCTCATCTATGTACGCCGGCGTCGACAGCTCCCGGAGCTTGCGTACAGCAAGTGGCCAGGATTCATTCTCTGCAAGCGTGTGAAATGGAAATCTAGTGAAACTCGGCTTAGGCGGCTTTCATTGTTCCTGCGGGCCGGCACGCCTTTAAAGCTAGGCCATGAGCAAAGCGATTTCATCGGTGACATGACCACTATTTAAATGCCCTAAATCAGGCTCAATCAAGACACTGCTTAAGGCAGTATCTACGCGATTTATCTGGCCAGTCTTTCATCACATTCGCATAGGCAGTCATGAAGCGTATTGTGCTGCTAGCTGGCTTTGAAGCCTTCAATGCCGATCTCTACCGCAAGGCTGCAGAGCGAGCGATGGTGCAATGCACGGATCTCGAAGTTACTATATTCAGTGACCATGATCTGGTCATGTCGAATGATGCCGTGGATGACGCATTGGCCAATGCTGATGCCTTCTTCGCCAGCTTAATATTCGATTTCGATCAGGTGGAATGGTTGCGCCAACATGCAGCCAAGGTACCGATCCGGTTGGTTTTCGAATCAGCCGTCGAGCTGATGCAGTTGACCTGTTTCGGTCACTTCACGATCGGCGGCAGCAGCGCCGGCATTCCCCGCCCGATTCAGGCCCTGCTCGCCAAATTCGGCAGCGGCCGCGAAGAAGACAAGCTGGCTGCCTATTTCGGCTTTCTCAAGGTGGGGCCGAAGCTATTGCGATTCCTTCCCTCACGCCGGGCCCAGGATCTGCGCCACTGGTTGATTCTCTACCGCTACTGGAATGCGGGTGGCCTCGACAACGTCATCGCCCTGTTTCTGTACCTGGCCCGCCATGGCCTGGGGCTAAAGCCCCAGGCGATCCCGCCCCTGCGGGAGTCGCCCGATCTCGGCCTGTGCCACCCCGACCACGAGGGCTACTTTCCGTATCCGCGTGACTACCTGAGCTGGTTCCACCGCACCCGTCCCCAGAGCACACCGACCCAGGACAATTGGCCTGTGGTGGGGCTGCTGCTCTACCGCAAGCATGTGATCACCTGCCAGCCCTATATCTCCCAGTTGATCCGCGCCTTCGAGGCCGCCCAGCTGGTGCCGCTGCCGGTGTTCATCAACGGGGTGGAAGGCCACATGGCCGTGCGCGACTGGATGACCAGTGCCAGCGAGCGGGCCTTACCTGGTGAACTCGGCGGCGCCCGTCGCCAGGCTGTGGCCGTGGATGCGATCGTTTCCACGATTGGCTTCCCCCTGGTCGGTGGACCGGCCGGGTCGATGGAGGCCGGCCGCCGCGAGCAGGTGGCCCAGCGCATCCTGCGTGCCAAGAACGTTCCCTACGTGGTGTCAGCACCGCTGCTGATCCAGGACCTGCACTCCTGGACCCGCCATGGCATCGGTGGACTGCAGAGCGTCGTGCTGTTCGCCCTGCCAGAGCTCGATGGCGCCATCGATCCCGTTCCCCTCGGGGGACTGGTGGGCGATCGCATCTATTTGATCCCCGAACGGCTGAGGCGCCTCACCGGACGCCTGAACTCCTGGATCGCTCTGCGCCGCAAACCCGCTGCTGAGCGGCGCGTGGCCATCGTGCTCTACGGCTTTCCTCCGGGCTATGGCGCCACCGGCACCGCCGCCCTGCTCAACGTGCCCGACTCCCTGATGGCGCTGCTCAGGGCACTGATCCGCCAGGGCTACAGGGTCGGGCCCCTGCCGGCGAGTGGTGAGGCGTTGATTCGGCAGGTGAAGGAGGCCGATGACACCTGGATCAGCCGCATCCCGGAGGGAGAGCGCTTCGAAGATTGGACCGGCGCCAGCGTGACGGTGGAGACCCTGCGGCAGTGGCTCGGGCCGCTACACGCCAGGCGCATCGAGAAGCAGTGGGGGCCGCTGGGCGATACCGTCGTCCGCACCCTGGCGGGACGCTTCCTGCTAGGTGGCGTGCAGTTGGGGAACATCTGGATCGGTGTGCAGCCGCCGCTGGGTGTGGCGGGCGACCCGATGCGTTTGATGTACGAACGGGATCTCACCCCCCATCCCCAGTACGCCGCCTTCTACGGCTGGCTGCAGCACAGCTTCCAGGCCGATGTGGTGGTGCACTTCGGGATGCACGGCACGGTGGAGTGGCTCCCGGGCTCACCCCTGGGGAACACGGGCTACTCCTGGTCCGACCTGTTGCTGGACAACCTGCCCCATCTTTATGTCTACGCGGCGAACAACCCCTCCGAGTCGATGCTCGCCAAACGGCGCGGCTATGGCGTGATCGTGTCCCACAACGTGCCCCCCTATGGCCGTGCCGGGCTCTACCGGGAGCTGATCGCCCTGCGCGATCTGATCGCCGAATACCGGGAGGATCCCGAGCGCAATGCCGCGTTATCCGACGGCATCCTTAAGCAGGTGGGCGACAGCGGCCTCGATACCGACTGTCCGGCACCGGAGAACGCCCACACCGACCGGGTCGCGTTCGATGCCTGGATCGTGCGACTGGGTGCCTATCTGCAATTGCTGGAAAGTCGGCTGTTCTCCAGCGGTCTGCACACCCTCGGCCAGCCGCCGGATCCGGAGCAGCGCCTGGCCTATCTGAAGGCCTACGTGGGCCCAGCACTGCCTGAGGCACTGCTCGAGGCCATCAGCCGACTGCCCCCGGCCACCGATGAGGCCGGCCTGCACGCCCAGGCGGCAGAGCTGGAGCAGCTCCATCGCGGCAGCATCGGCGCAGGCGAAGTGGCAGGGGCTGATCGCCCAAGGCAACTGCTGGAGGCTCTGCGCATCTGCCAGCTGCTGGAGCGCAGCACCGAGGAAATCGACCATCTGCTCGATGGCCTGGGCGGCCAGTACATCCCCCCAGCCCCCGGCGGCGACCTGCTGCGCGACGGCCCCGGCGTGCTGCCCACCGGCCGCAACATCCATGCCCTCGATCCCTACCGCATGCCCTCCGCGGGCGCGCTGGTGCGGGGCCGCCAGATCGCGCTGCGGATCCTGGAACAACACCAAGCCAACAACGACGGTGTCTGGCCTGAAACCGTGGCGCTGATGCTCTGGGGTCTCGATGCGATCAAGACCCGGGGTGAATCCCTGGCGATCCTGCTCGAGCTGGTGGGAGCCGAGCCGGTGAAGGAGAGCACCGGGCGGATCATGCGCTATGCGCTACGGCCGCTGGAGAGCCTGGGGCATCCCCGCATCGACGTGCTGGTGAACCTCTCTGGCATCTTCCGCGACAGCTTCGTGAACATCGTCGAGTTGCTCGACGACCTGTTCCGCCGCGCTGCCGAAGCCGACGAACCGCCGGAGCGCAACGCGATCCGCCGCCACGCGCTGCAGCTGGCGGCCGAGGGGATCGAGAACCCCAGCGCCCGCCTGTTCTCCAATCCCGCCGGCGACTTCGGCTCGCTGGTCAATGACCGGGTCACCGACGCCAACTGGGAGAGCGGGGAGGAGCTGGCGAACACCTGGCAGGGCCGCAATGGGTTCAGCTATGGCCGCGCCGACAAAGGGGAAGCCCGGCCCCAGGTGCTGGCCGCCCTGCTGCGTAGCACCGACCGGGTGGTGCAGCAGATCGATTCGGTCGAATACGGCCTCACCGATATTCAGGAGTACTACGCCAATACGGGTGGTCTGAAACGTGCCGCCGAAGTGGCCCAGCAGGCCAGTCGGCCCGGGAGCCGGGTGGCGGCCAGCTTCGTCGAGTCGTTCTCGCGCGACACCACACCGCGGGATCTGGAGGAGCTGCTGCGGCTGGAGTACCGCACCAAGCTGCTCAACCCCCGCTGGGCCCAGGCGATGGCCGCGATGGGATCGGGTGGGGCCTATGAGATCTCGCAGAGGATGACGGCCCTGATCGGCTGGGGCGGCACCACCGGATTCCGGGATTCCTGGGTTTACGACCAGGCCGCTGACACCTACGCCTTTGACGCGGCGATGGCCCAGCGGCTGCGCGATGCCAATCCCGAAGCGTTCCGCAACGTGGTGGGTCGCATGCTTGAGGCCAACAATCGGGGACTGTGGAATGCCCCGACTGAAAAAATCGACAAGCTCCGCAACCTCTACGACCTCACCGACGCCGAATTGGAGGGCGTGACGGTGGCGGCAGAGCCGTAGTGGCCGTTACGCCCAGCTGTTCTCCAGCGACGGCCGGTTCAACAACAGCCTTTCCCATCAATGCCGTGGTGGGACAGGACGCCATCCGCCAAGCCCTGCTGCTGCTGGCGGTGGATCCCGGCCTCGGCGGGATTGTGATCGCCGGCCGCCGGGGAACCGCCAAGTCGGTGCTGGCCCGCGCCTTGCACGCCCTGCTGCCGCCGATCCGGGTGATCCGCCGTTCCTGCTGCAATGCCGATCCAGCCGATCCGGGCGACTGGGACGACGCCACCCGGGCCCATCGCGCCACGATCAGTCGCAACCCCGTCAGCGCCCTGAAACCCTCGCCATTCGTGCAGGTGCCGCTCGGGGTCAGTGAAGATCGCTTGCTGGGCTCCGTCGACGTGACGGCTTCGATCAGGCGGGGCCGGGCGGTGTTCCAGCCAGGGCTGCTGGCGGAAGCGCACCGGGGTGTGCTCTATATCGATGAACTCAACCTGCTCGATCCCGGTCTCGCCAATCTGCTGTTCACGGTGGTGGATGGTGGCATCAACCGCGTGGAACGGGAAGGCATCAGTTTTCAGCATCCCTGCCGGCCGCTGCTGATCGCCACCTACAACCCTGCCGAGGGAGAACTACGGGCCCATCTGATCGATCGACTGGCCATGGTGCTCTCGGCCGACACCCCCTTGAGCCTGGAGCAGAGAGTGGAGGCGGTGGAGCGGGTGCTGCAGCACGCTGCCGATCCGAATGCTTTCTGGCAGCGCTATTTCCCGGGCCTGCTGGAACTGCAGCACCGTATCGCCAAGGCCCGCCGGTTACTGCACCAGGTGTGTCTGACGCTGCCGCAGTTGCACTACCTGGTGGACGAGGCGATCCGTGCCGGGGTGGAGGGCCACCGCGGTGATCTGTACGCCGTGCGTGTCGCCAGAGCTCAAGCGGCTCTGCAGGGTCGCCGCCATGTTGAGGCCGCAGATCTGCGTCTCGCCTTGGAGCTGGTGATCCTGCCGCGTTCCGCGGCTCTGGCTCTGCCTCCCGACCATGAAGCGGACCCGTCACCGCCCGCGGAGCCCCAGGGCAAGCCGGCCGGGCCATCAGAGTCGGAGGAGGAACCACCGGCCTCGGACGCCACAACGGAGCAGCCAGCCAGCCAGGCCATCCCCGACAGCTTCCTGTTTTCCCCGGAAGGCGTGCTGCTGGATCCACACCTGCTGGCCCAGGCTGCGCGCCTCAAGCGGCGCCACGGCAAGGACGGCGGGGGCGGGCTTGTGCCCTCTCCCGATCGGGGCCGCTACGTGAAACCGCTGCTGCCCCATGGCCCCATCCATCACATTGCCATCGATGCCACCCTGCGGGCCGCAGCACCGCATCAGCGGTCGCGGCGAAGGGGTTTGGGGCGCCGGCAGGGCCCAAAGCTGCTGCTGCGGGAGGACGATCTGCGCGTCAAACAGCTGCTCCGCAAGGCCGGAGCACTGGTGATCTTCGTGGTGGATGCCTCGGGGTCGATGGCCCTCAACCGCATGCAGGCCGCCAAAGGGGCTGCGCTGCAGTTACTGGGTGAGGTGTACCGCAGTCGCGACCAGGTGGCTCTGATCACCTTTCGCGGCAGGCGAGCCGAGGTGCAGCTTGCACCCACCCGCTCGATCACCGCAGCCAGCCGCCGGTTGGCACGGCTCCCCTGCGGCGGCGGATCATCGCTGGCCCACGGCCTGGCACTGGCGGTGCGCGTTGGTGAGAACGCACGCCGCTCAAAAGAAGTCGGCGAAATCCTGATCGTGTTGATCAGCGACGGCAAGGCCAATGTGTCGCTGCGCCACTCGCTGGCATCCTCCAGCGAAGAGATCCCGCAACAGGTTGTGCTGGCGGAGATCCGCCGGGAGGTGCTGGAGATCGCTGGCGCCCTCACGGGGTTGGGCATCGACCTCCTGGTGATCGACACCAGCACCGGCCATCACCCATCTGGACTGGCCGCCGAACTGGCCCGACGGGGGGGCGGCTGCCATCAACCCCTGCCAGCGGCGACCCGTCAGGAGATCGCCGCCACCACTCGTCAATGGCTCACCTCGCGAGTGAGGCCCTGACCTAAGGAGCAGCGGATCGGCCAACGAACGGGCCAATGGGTCGGAGAACACTCAGGTTGGCCTGTGGTCAACGCTGCTTGCCCCCTCATTCTGTGCTTGGACACCCCCTGGCTTTGGCGGCTGCTCCTCAGCTGAATATCTCCGCATAGGTCAATACAGGGCGTTGATCGGCTCAGCCTTGGTGCTTACCCTCGGTATTGAGAAGGCTGACAAGGGGCATATATCGGGCTCGATTCGCGTTGCGGAGTAAGCGATAGCTCCAGTAGGTAGGCCGCCAGGTTGCTGAGGGAGCGGCCCTCCAGATCGCTGAGTTCCTGCATAACACAAAAGGTGTGGTGAGGAACAGTGATGCTGATCCGACGTGGCTTGCGGAACAACGGTGCGGTGATGGTGCGAGATGAGTCCATAGAGCTGTGAGTTGCCGACTATTCCAGTATTTTGCTACAGATCAGGCTCTGAAAAGATCCATCTTGTACCTACCCAGCTCAGGGGTCCTGATTCTGGGTATAAAGATAAGTGGATGTGCGGATGGTCTTAACTCATGTCCAGCGATTCAAAAGCGGAGAGCCTGCCATGTACCTGCTTGGTTGTGACCAACGACCGTTTAAGCGGCCAAGCATTGGGAGGCCTTCTCAGCGAACAATGTGGGTTAGAGCTTCTAGCTGTGTGCCAATCAGTTCGCGAGGCTCTTGAGTTGCTGGAGAATGAAATACCTGCGGATTTACTTGTACTTGATGTTGCCGCAGACGGAGGGGACTGGCACAAAGTCATTGACACACTACAAAGACTGAGCCCAGATGGTCGACTGATTATGCTGAAGGATCAGGATGATGAATTTTCTCCACCCGATGTAATCAGACCCATGTTACTTGGGGTAATCGAGAAGTCTTGTTCGTGGGACAACCTGATTGGCCTTGTCGCCAGCTGGCAACAAAGCCATCCTTCGCCAATCCTGAGGCGTCAAGCTGCAGCCCTACTTCAGCTTCAAAGGCTGACCCCAAGAGAGCTTGAAGTTTTTCATTGTCTTGGCAAAGGAATGCAGAATAAAGAGATCGCAGCTTCCCTTGGCATTAGGGTCAAAACAGTGGAAACATATCGCAAGACCATCGGTGCCAAGTTGGGCCTCAGTGGCACAGAGTTGGTGCGTGCTGCAGTCCTAAAGCGATGCACAAATAATAAAGCTCAGGACAATAAGAATGGGTCCCGTAAGCAGGTAGAAGTTGAACATTGACGCCACATTTTGGCGGTGCAGGCCATAGCAGCGACCCCTAGGAGAGCGAGTCAGAGCGTTCGCCCTCTACGTCATCACCGAGGCATTAATGCCATGGTTTACGCAGTAGGGCCTATCCATCACCTAATCGTCCCTGAATTAAGGTAATGGGCCATGTGTTTTTCGGCGACGGCCAGCTTCGTCACTGCCATCGGGCTCGCACCTGTCGGGATTGTGAGTCTGGCTATGGCCCATCATCTCGACCCCGAGCGGTGGCAGCCCCTGGCGTTGACGCCGATCCTGTTCGCAATTCAGCAGGCACTTGAGGGATTCGTGTGGCTGGGCCTGGCTTCTCCTAGCCCTGTTGCTGGGCTGAGGATGGTAGCGCTGGCGTATTTAGGCTTTGCATTCGCGCTCTGGCCTGCCTGGATACCGTGGACTGCTCTGCGATCGGGTAGAGATTTACTGACACCAGAGCAACAGCGCCTCTTTCGATTGCTGTGGTGTTTTGGTGCGCTGCTTGGTGCCGGACTCTGGATTCCGCTGCTGCTCGATCCAGGACTGATCAACCCGACTGTGCGCCAAGGTTCGATCGACTACCAGGCGCACCCACCCTGGACAGACCCGATGGGACATCTGCCCATCTCACTGATCTATGCCCTGATAATATGTCTTCCTTTGTTATTGCATCCCTACCGGAGGCTGAGCCTCCTGGGGGTGGCACTGGCCGTCGCCTTTGTAGTGGCGCAGGTCGCCTTTCTGCAGGCTTTCAGTTCGGTCTGGTGCTACTTCAGTGCCTTGATATCCATACTCATACTCTGGATTCTCTTCGATGCTTCCCCCTCACCGAATAAAGCCTAGTGTCATAGGTACGGGAACAGGAACCTCCGCCACCATCCACCACCGTCCAGAAGGCTTACTTTGAAGTTGAGAGGAGGCCCGGTAGCCAACCCGACCCTCACCCTCCAACAGAGTCCGGCCAGGGATCACCCGAGCCGGTGCGCATAGAAGGAGGTGCGATTGGACAAGCCAACTCCAGTGAACTCGCTGGCGCTGCGTGAACGTCAGCCCGTAGCCGCAGAGAGCCATATGCCACTTCTGATTACCGCGTGCTGACCCCCGGGCTGCATAACCCGGGTCGAGATCACAACCGAGAAGGTCAAGCCCCGAGCATCTCTTCTCCCAAACGTGATCTCCCTTCCTTTCCTGCCAGGCCCAGACAGGTCATGCGTGAACCCACAGACACCCGACCGGCAAACCTTGGTGTGAGGAGGTAACTGCCGCAACTGGTGCTAAGGCGCCCCCTACGGGGCGCCTTCCTATTTGGGTGACAATCACCAGAGCAACGTTCATATCTCTGACAACTTCCCGATCGCCCCTGCAGATCCGCCCCTACGAGCCGGCCGACTGGCCAGGGGTGTGGGCGCTGCTGGAGCCGGTGTTCCGCGCCGGTGAAACCTTTCCCCACGACCCGGCCATCAGCGAGTCAGAAGCCCAGCTGGCATGGGTGGAACAGAACCAGGCAGTGATGGTGGCTATGGATCCGGCCGGGACTGTGGTTGGCACCTACTACCTCAAGCCCAACTCCCTCGCGCTGGGAGCCCATGTGGCCAATGCCGGCTACGTGGTGGCCCAGCACTGCCGCCATCAGGGAATCGGCAGCCGCCTCTGCCAGCACTCGCTGCAGGCCGCCCGGCGTTTGGGGTTCCGGGCGATGCAGTTCAACTTAGTGGTGAGCACCAATACCCCCGGCATCCGCTGCTGGCAGCGCAACGGCTTTCAGGTCGTTTGCACTCTGCCGGGAGCGTTTCGCCACAGGCAGTTGGGCTACGTCGATGCCCTGGTGATGTTCCAGGGGCTCGTGGAGGGGCCAACCCCGTGAAGGTGGTGCCGCTGCCGCTGCAGCCCGGAGACGATCTCCGTCAGGCGTTAGAAACGTGGATGGTCGAGCAGGAGGAGCAGGCAGGCTGTGTGATCAGCGGTATCGGCAGCCTCTCGGTGGTCCAGCTGCGCTTCGCGGCAGCGGCGGCGGCCACAACTATCCACAGCGAGATGGAGATCCTCAGCCTCTCCGGCACTCTTTCAGCTGATGGCGCCCACCTCCACATCGCCATCGCTGACAGCAGCGGCGCCGTGATCGGCGGACATCTTTGCACCGGCTCCCTTGTCCGTACCACCGCCGAGTTGATGGTTGGCCTGCTGCCGGAGTGGCAGTTTCGGCGCGAGCTGGATACGGGTACCGGTTACGCCGAACTGCGAATCAATCCTCGGTTTCCGGGCTGAGGGCCGGCAGCCGCCGCTCCACCTGCAGGAACACCAGCCAGGCCACGCCAGCGCTGATGCAAGCGGTCCAGTCGTTGCGCAGCAGCTCCACGATCGACACCGTGCTGGCGCCGATGCGCAGGCCCCGCAGCAGAAAGCGGCCCAGCTGCTCCATTCGGAAAGAACCTCCCTCTGTCATCCACGCACCAGTAGCGACCGGATCAGCTGCTCAAGGCCCTCGATCCGCCGCAAGCAGCGCTGCTCCATCAGGTCCATCCGCTGCAGCAGCCGTTGCTCGAGTTGCGCGGCCTGGAGTCCCGCTCCACTGGCACCACGCTTGCCGGCCTTCACAGGCCAGGCGCCGGTGCGAAAGGTCTGCTCCAGCTCAGCCCAGTTGGGCTTCTTGGGGGCAGGGCCCAGACGCTCTTCTGCCCAGGCCTGGGCATCGGCCACCCGACGGAACCGCGCTTTCAGGGCGGGGAGGGAGCACGCCTCTGGGGCAAGCAGGGCCTGGGGTGCGAGTGCGGGGGTGAGTGGCTGATTCATGCCAGCAGCAGCGGCCGCAGGGCCGGTCAGGTCCTCAACCATCTGGCGCACGCTGGCGTTTTGCTCGCCCAGGGTGCGGAACAGCTCGGCGTCGCTTTTGGACAGCCGGGCCATCAGCTCGGCAAAGCGCTCGCTCAGTTCAGCCATTGCTGGAGGCCCCTCCGCGCAGTAGCGCGCGCATCTTGGAGATCAGTTCGGTGATGCGCAGGATGCTCCAGAAGCCTGCCTGCTCCTTGGCCTCATCAAGGTCGCTAAGCAAACGATCCAAGGCTTTTTGCTTGCCTTCAAAGAGCTCCAGCTCCCGATGCAGCTCCTGCGCCATGGATAGGGCCTCGGCTTTTTCCTTGCCGATGGCCACCAGTCGCCCCTCATAACCATGGAGGGTGGCCAGGAAGCGATCACGGGCCTCGCGCAACTCACGGGAGCGGCGCTGCAGCTGGCCGCGGGCACGGGTCAGTGAGGCATGGCTGTTGCGCATCGCGCTATAGGTGTGCGCGATCTGCTCCGGGGACAGGCCACTGAGATCGCGAGGAAAATCGCTGGTGGCACGGATTCCCTTGCACTCCGGCGCAGCTGCCACCAGGGCCGAGTCAGAGCTCGCCGGGAGATCATCCAAAACCTCTGGCGGATTCATGGCGGCTGGGTAGGAGACTCCAGCAAAAGCTACGGGAGGGTCAGCAAGCAACGTCAAAACAGCTATTCATGCGAGTTCCGCATAGTTGGCTCCTTTAGTAGTGGCGTTGGCAAGGTGCAGGACTGATGCTGTAAGTAGTGGCGGAAACGCCAACTCAACGTTGCTTGTCGATGGCCCAGCAGAACAACGGATGCGCCACCGGCTGCGGCACCTTGCTGGGCCTGGCGGCCCTGGGCTTTGTGCTCGCCTACTGGCAGGTCTTTCTGATCGCGGGGCTCTTGATCCTGGCCATCGTTGCCGTGGTCTATGCACTGCTGCAGCAGAACCACCGGCAACTCCAGGCCTTGGTGGACGACGCGGACCTGCGCATCCGCCAGGCCCCCTGTCAGGTCAAGGAGAGCTTTGGCGTGATCCAGTCGCTCAAGTTGGCCGGCGACCTGCAGGCCCTGCGGGTTGAGGTGCGCTGCTGCACGCTCACCGCCAACGGCAAGACATTGGGCACCGAGGAAGTGTGTATCAGCCTCAGCCCACCGGGCGAGAGGATGCAACTCCGCTCTGCCAGTGGTGTAGCCAACTGGCTGCGCGGCGGTGGCATCGCCCAGCTGGCGGATCTCTCCGTTGAGTGCAAGGCCGTTAAGGCTGCGATGGAGTGCCTGCGGGAGCGGTCGTGGACCAATAAGGCCCTGGGCAAGATCGATGGGCTGCGCACCTCGCTGATCGACACCCTGGCTAAGGCCAAAGGCAACGAACTACTGGAAGGAGCCATCCCCCAGCTACAGCAGGGCTTGGACGCCTTCAATGGGGAAAGAGAGAAGCTGCGGCAGGCGAATCGCAACGCCGGCGAGATGCTGCGCAAGCTGCACGACTTCCTCAGCGTGCCGGAGGAGATCCGGCCGATCCTCAACTTCGATTTCGATCAGCTGTTCGATCCCCAGCGCTTCTCGGCCCTGGAGCAGTCGTTCTCCGAGGTGGTGTTGCTGAACGATGCCTTCCGCCAGCTCTCAGAAGAGCGCCTGGCGTAAGCCGTCTGCGCAACCAGCCCCTGGTCACCCCCAAGCGCCAAGGCGAACCGACCAATGGAACCGCGCTAGTACGGGTGTGCGCATCAGAGGTTGTTCATGGGTATCCCTTCTCCCCGGCCTGCGGCCCTGGCCGCCCGGCTTGATACCCCTATCGAGGAGTGGCCCTACCTCGATGAGGTGGTGCTGCCAGGGCTGGACCGAAGAAATGGTGAGTCAGCAGGGCTGGGCGCCGGAGGTGGCCTGAACCGCCCATGCACTCCAGCTCTGTCACCGGTAGCGGCCGCCGCTCTCCCCCCAGGAGAGCTGGCTCAGCGATGGCCGCCAAGTGCCCCATTTCCAGCCCTGCCGTTACGACCGCTGGAGCCAGAAGCTGGAGGTGACTTTTGGAGAGGTGATGCCCAGCGGGGAGCCACCGATGCTCAAACGCCGCAGGGAGCTGATGCGAGATGAGGCGATCAAGCTCTGGGCCCAGAAGCGCAGAGCCGGCTGGCGGGTCTGCACGCCGCAGTGGACGCCGCCACCACTGCGCAGGGCCTGAGCTGTTGCATGCCACAAAGCAATCCCACCTTGCTCCGATCTGCAGCCAGAAGCAATGCGTTTAAAAGCTGATTGTGCTGAGCCGCTGGCGCAGCGATGCTGTGTTCATCAACCCAGGAGGCGCCCAACATGGACGACACGCCACCCCGCCAGGTTCCAAAAGCACGCTGACTACAGGCCCGTGCTCCAACAGTCTTTATCTATTCGTGAGCGGGTCGTTCAGCCGGGCAAGAGAGCAGCATTCCCCAGTGCAGCTCACCTTGTGCGCCTAACTGATCGACACTCCAGCCGCACCGCCGTAGGTGCCCTCAGGAGGATCATCCGCCCCACACCTGGAATACATGGCCCCAGGTGCCAACGTCAGCAGCTTCTTTTTCACTGCTATTGGAATGTTCACTGATTCATCATCCTCGGGCGCTGCTCGGGGGTGATGGTTGTCTGAGGCTTTCGGTTAGCCCTATTGCTCACCCGGTGCTGGGTTCACGAGCGCCAGTCGGCAACCGGGATAGAGCTCCTGGCCGCTCTCCAGAGCCTCTTCTTTGCTGTTTGCTTCCATTTGGACGGTGGTGGTGCCGTCTTCGGTGTCGACAAGCAGGACGTACAACAGGCCCATGGGGTCGTAGGCAGTTGCCTTTGTCTTAGCCACGGGTCAGGGCACCGGCGCACCTGGGTGGGTGGCCTGCATCAAAAAGCCTCAGGTCGTAGCCTAGGGCTGATGCTTGCAACTACTGGCTCAAGGGGGTTTAGCCCTTGCTGAGGCTTAGTTGCAAAGAGTCCTCTTCCCAGAGGCCCATGCGATCGAGCCAGGCTTCTGATTGCTCGCTGCTCCAGCAGTTGAGCTTGCGGTTGATCCCCCCGCTGACATACCAACTCAACCCCTCGGCGCAGCTCACCGATTGTGAACGCCGCTAGAAAAAGCGAGGTGTTGTATCGGGCTGCGGCCATTGGCACCAGCCTGCTTCTTGGGCACCTGGACTAGGTCGTCATCGACATCGCGCACCAACAAATCAGGCATGGCCCGCGATGTTGGCATGCAATTCTAATGAATAATCTTAACCCTATGATTTGCTGCTATCTACGACAATACAATCTTTGCCTTCGGCGTCACACCACAATTTATAAACATTAAGAACATTCGGGCGAATGCCCGCCACAGGAACTTTCAAAAATCCTTGACGTTGCGCTGCTTCAAAAAGAATGCGCTCCTTTTGCGTTAGTCTATGGGGTACTTGACGACTTCCTATCCTTGATCGAGTCGGTTTACCACGGCTTAATCTTTCTACGTCGTCCTTGGTTGGCTTGGGCATGGTAACCGCATCAACTTGGAGCTAGCAATAGCTAATCTGCAATCAATTATTGGGTAGGTAAAATATTGCTTAGAAACGATAGTGCAAGACTAAAGGAACCTCAGCAATGCAGCTGTAAAGTTGAATTAGAAGCAGAACGGTAAAAACTGGGTGCGGCAGGCGGCATAACCATCAACTAGTGCACCGAGACCAATTTGGTGGGCGATACCAAAGCCCGTGAGGCCTTCCACCACGATGCCTATGACGATGCCGAGCATGGCGGCACGGCCGTTAAACAGTTCAGCTCGCTTGAGCTGGGCCACGAGGGTCAGCTGTTCGGGGCTGTTGTTGAGCAGCTGTTTGCTGGCGGGAGTGTTGGTCATGGAAATGTCTTGGGTGGTGTCAAACGAAGCGGAAGCGCGCTTGCATCAATCGGCGATATTTGGCTGCAGCAATAGGGCGCTGATCAACCAGGCACCAAAAAGCGCCACGGTGAGAGTTGCGATCATCGAGTCCTTGGGGTCAGGTCACTAGGGCGGCTGAGTACGTACGTCGTCATGCCACCGAGCACAACGACAAGTGCGATGACGGTTGCAATGGCAGCGGTGTAATCGGTGCTCATGGGATCAGCCCAGGCCCAGTTGGCCGAGGATGCTCTGGCCGGTGAGCAGCTCGGTGCCAAGGCCGATAACGAAGCCGAGCATGGCCAGACGGCCATTCCAGGTTTCAGCGAAGGCAACGAAACCGAAGCGGGGCGGGGGCTCAGTCATGACTGTTGCGGTTTGTTACGATAACTGTAACGCAATGTGACTGGTTTGGGCGCTGTCGCGGCTGAGGGCTGCGAATCCATGGGCGGCAGCCCTTCTCTTGCCGCTCAATCAACCTGGCGGAAGGCCTTCGCTGAGATGGCTGCCGGAGTGAGGGCCCAGAAGCCACCGGGTTGATCCGTTTCAGGGGCGCCACCGCCTTGATCCAGTCCGGAGATGAGCTCATTCCCCGTGCCTGCATCGAAGGAAAAGCGACCCAGCCCGTTGAAGAGCAGGGCAAGGCTTCCTCCCAGGTGGGGTACCACCAGTTCCAGCACGTAGATGTTCAGGCCAGCCGTGAAGATGTACTGATAGGCCGCCGTGGCCATCGTGCCTGCCAGGGCCAGGGTGCCCAGAGGCGTGAAGGCCCCAGGATCACCAGCCAGCAGCAGAACCAGCTTGGGGATGTCGATGGTCGATTGGGGCGATGGACCCTTGCATTGACCACCGGACAGTTCGTGATTAGCCAGGCTTATCGGTGTCATCAGCCCTGCTGTCGCCCCATTGTGCATTTGGGTTGGGTGGCAAATATGAATTGGTGTTACGTTCAGATGAGCGAGCGGTTTCCCGCCCCGCATCTACTTACTGCTTACCTGCAAAGCCTTCCGGCTTTCGTCAGCTAAGCCCTTCCCCAAACCGTTCTCATGACAACCACTATTCAGCAGCGCCAAGGCGTTTCTGCGTGGAACCAGTTTTGCGACTGGGTCACCTCCACCAACAACCGCCTCTATGTGGGCTGGTTCGGTGTGCTGATGATCCCCTGCCTTCTGGCTGCCACCATCTGCTTCATCGTGGCCTTCATCGCCGCACCCCCTGTCGACATCGACGGCATCCGTGAGCCCGTAGCTGGCTCCCTGATGTACGGCAACAACATCATCTCCGGTGCTGTTGTTCCTTCCAGCAACGCCATCGGCCTGCACTTCTATCCCATCTGGGAAGCAGCCAGCCTCGATGAGTGGCTCTACAACGGTGGTCCTTTCCAGCTGGTGGTCTTCCACTTCCTGATCGGCATCTACGCCTACATGGGCCGCGAGTGGGAGCTTTCCTACCGCTTGGGCATGCGCCCCTGGATCTGCGTTGCCTACAGCGCTCCTGTGGCCGCAGCATCTGC